>DAIRFH010000021.1:0-19767 GCA_036795145.1 Methylocystis sp.
TTTTATGTTTTTGCGCAACATTTGCTGTTGCGTTGATTGGGCAGCGCGCATCCGTTTCAAGAAAATTGATGGTTGGCGGCGCGATTTGCGTGCGCAGCGCCTCAATGGCGATGGCAAGCTCCAAACCGCCGCTGGCTCCAAGCGCATGGCCGTGGATCGGCTTTGTCGATGACACCGGCACCTCGCGTCCATAGTCGCCAAAAATACGCAGAATGGCTTCTGACTCAGTGATGTCATTTGCATGCGTGGCGGTGCCATGCGCATTGATATAACCAATATGTTTTGCTTCTCTTCCCGCGTCTTGCAACGCCAGAGCAATGGACTGCTAGGCGCCCTCAAGGTCTGGTCGAACGGGATCTTTTGCATCGCTCGTTGTGCCGTAACCCGCTAACTCACATAGGGGCGTATGGCCGCGCGCTTTAGCAGATTGCGCCGTTTCAAGAATGAAGATCGCTGCGCCCTCTCCCAAAGACATACCATTACGGCCTTGAGAAAAAGGACGACAAAGGTTGGGGGTCAGGACACGCAAACCTTCCCAAGCCCGGATCGTTGCATTGATCACGCATGCTTCGGCTCCGCCAACAATGGCTTTTTCAACCATGCCGGATCGGATCATTTGCATGCCAATGCCAAGCGCTTGGCTGGCGGATGAGCAGGCGCTGCCAATCGCGAAGGTTGGGCCATTACACGAAAAACGCATGCCCAGCGTCGTGGGCGCCGCGCTGGGAATTAATTTTGGAACGCTCAGCGTTTCTGGGCGGATATGATCGACATAGTAGCGGTAAATCCCGTCTTCAATTGTCTCCATGCCCCCAATGCCCGTGCCAATAATAACGGCCGTGCCTGGACCTGAAATATCTTTGCGGCCAAAGCCAGCTTGCGCCATGGCTTCATCGGCAGCCACAACGGAAAATTGCGTGAAGGGATCGCAAAAGGGCAGCGTGCCGGCGTCAGTATGCTCAGCAGGATCAAAGTCTGGCACCTGGCCAGCGATCTTGATTCGGCCATCATAGGGTCGGCGGGTCTTGAGGGGGCGGATTTGCGACACGCCATCGCGCGCCGCCGTCCAAAGGCGGTCAACGCCTAAGCCCGCGGCGCAGACTGCGCCCATGCCGGAAATGACGACGCGACGCTCCGTCGCGCGTCCAAGAGCCGGGGCCATTTACTGCTTACCGCGCTCTTTCTGGATCTGGTCGGCGAGAGCTTCGATCAGGCTTTTGACGTCTTTTGCCTCTTGAAGCGAGCCATCCATTGGGATGTAGACATTAAATTTTTCTTCAAGGGCGGTGAGGATCATGACAATATCCACCGACTTGAGGTCGAGGCTTTCGATCGTCGCGTCAGGCGTGATCTTGGAAATATCGACCATGCCTTCAGAGGCGATGACCTCCTTAATTTCCTGAATAAGTTGCGCGTTATCTGTCACAAATCCCTCCGTTCGAGGCCTATGCGCCCGTCAATATGCGGACGACGGGGCCAGCTGCATTGAGCGGGAGCGCTGGCGTTTATCCTGTTTTTGTTCAGCTTTGGGCGTGAACGACCGCTTCGGGCCACGAGAAATAACGCAGAGCCCAGATCGAAAATGACCCGACCGCACGCCGCGGTCGCTCCTTGGTTACGGGTTTTGGCGACGAAAATCAAAGGGCGCGCCAGTTTATCTCATGTTTATTGTGGCCCACGGCAGCGCTTCATGCGAAAAGGCGCCAGAAACACGAGAGGTTTGAGCTCAAATGACAGCGCATGAGACAGCGATTACTGGGGTTTTTCCACAGCCCAATGACGCGCAATGGCGTAAACTTGTAGAGCGCGCGCTCAAAGGCGCAAGCCCTGATCAGCTGATCTCAAAGACGCATGACGGCGTCGCCATCGCTCCTCTTTACGCTCGCGACCGCGTCGATGGCCCTCTCGCCCTGCGGCGTAATCCCGGCCGCTGGTCAATCCTGACGCGTGTCGATGTTGAAAATCCAGAAATGGCCAATCGCCTCGCGCTTGATGATCTCGAAGGCGGTGCAGATGGCCTGCATGTCGTTTTTGCTGGCGCGCAGGGAGCCTATGGCGGCGGTCTCACAAGCGATCAAGAAGAAACGCTTGTCCGGGTCTTTGACAGCGTTCGGTTTGATTTTGGCGTCCCTGTCATCATTGAACAATCATTGTCAGCGCCAAAGACAACAGACTCAATGTTACGTGTGATTGATCGGCAGCATATCGATCCGTCGCTCACACGCATTTCCTTTGGCTATGATCCAATTGGCTTGCAGCTGTTGCATGGCTTTGCGCCCGCGCCTTGGACGCAAGCGTCAAAAACATTTGCTCAGCAGATTAAGCAATTAAACAATTTAGGTTTTTCAACTGGCGCAGCTGTCGCCGATGCGCGCCTTATTCACGCAGCAGGCGGCGCTGAAACGCAGGAATTATCCTTTGCGCTCGCCACAGCTGTGGCCTATTTGCGCGCATTAACAGATCATGGCGTCAATATTGAAACGGCGCGCGATATGATCGCCTTTCGCTTTGCCGCTGATGCAGATGAGTTTATGGGCGTTGCAAAATTCAGGGCCGCGCGTCTCCTTTGGGCGCGTGTGGAAGAAGCCTGCGGTCTGACGCCAAAGCCGGTTTTAATCAGCGCCGAAACAGCCTGGCGCATGATGTCGCGTCGCGATCCTTGGAACAATATTTTGCGTGGCACATTGGCGTCTTTTTCTGCCGCAATCGGTGGCGCCGACACCATTACGGTTCTCCCCTTTACGCAGCCTTTGGGCGCGCCAAACGCATTTGCGCGGCGTCTAGCGCGCGATACGCAGCTTGTGTTGCAGGATGAATCTCATCTTCATGCCGTTGACGATCCAACAAGCGGCGCTGGCGGATTTGAAGCATTAACCCGTGAATTATGCGAACGGGCATGGGATGCATTTCAAAAAATTGAAACTCAAGGCGGAATGACCGCCGCTCTTGAAAAGGGCGTGTTCCAAGGGCAGGTGGCGGCGACGGCCGGCGCGCGCGCAAAAAATATCGCCAGCGCAAAAGAAAAGCTTATTGGCGCAAATGAATTTCCAGATATTCACGAGACGGCGCTTGAGGTGTTGAGCGCTTTCAATGATCAGCCGAGCATTGTGGCGGCGCCCGCTGGTGCGATAAAAATTGCGCAGCTTGCGCCTCGTCGTCTTGCCGAACCATTTGAAGAATTACGATACGTCTCCGACGCCGCCTTTGCCGCAACAGGCGTGCGCCCGAAAATTTTTCTGGCGAATTTGGGATCGGTGGCTGTGTTCACGCCGCGAGCGAATTTCGCCAAAAACTTTTTTGAAGCTGGCGGCGTTGAAGCCGTCTTCGGACCAGAAACAGATGATGTTGCGCAGATTGTTGACGCCTTCAAAACATCTGAGGCAAAACTTGCCTGCCTGTGCTCAAGCGACGCTGTCTATAGTGATTGCGCCCAGCCAGTGGCGGCGGCGTTAAAAAATGCGGGCGCAAGACTCTATCTTGCTGGTCGTCCGGGCGAGCAGGAGGCGCGCCTGCGCGCGTCAGGCGTTGATAACTTTATCTATCTTGGATGCGATATGTTTGACATGTTGAAAAAAGCGCTTGAAGAGGCGAAATGAAACAGCTGCTTATTCTTGTCATGTGTTGCCTTGCCTCAGCAAGCGCGTCTGCAAAGTCTCCAAAGCCGCAAGACAAACAGGCTTATACTGGGAGTGATGGGACGTGGCGGATCCAGTCAACGACGAGCGTTGGCGATTGTTCTGCGCTTATTCCGTCCTCCATCACCATCGCCGACAAAAAAATTGACGAGACGAGCGGCGCAAGTGTTTCAGCCTGGGGCTATGTCGATGATGCGGGCGCCATCAGCGCGCGCTTTACCAGCGCAGGCGATCATGTAGCGCGTTTTCATGGCCAGTTTCGTGGCGCGACCGGTAGCGGGGCCTGGTCGTCATCAACAGATCTTTGTGGCGGCAGTTGGCGCGCGACGCGCGAGTAACGCGCATTGGACGCCTTGTTCTTAATTCTCGCTATCGTCTCGCGGCATTAGACCGCCTGCGCCCTGTTGCTGATTGGCTTGCGCCACGGGCGGCGCCATGCTGGCGGCGTCGACGACGCCAAGACCATCGCGTTGATAGATGTCGTCACGAAATTGCGTAATGCCGTCTGGCGCGCCCCATGCCGTAACATAAACCCAATAGACAGGAACGGCCGGCGTAATCTTGACGTCGACGCGTTCGCCCGATGCGATAACCTGGTCAATGTGATCGCGATCCCAGCCAGGCGTCTCGCGCAGCAGAAACGCAACATAGTCACGCACATTCTGCAGGCGGATACAGCCAGACGATACGAAGCGGAAATCATCGCCAAACACGCCCTTGGCCGGCGTGTCGTGCATATAGACGCCGTAAGGGTTCGCGATATCGATGCGCACGACGCCAAGAGAATTAAAGTCGCCGCCAATATCTTGACGGAATTTATAATTCATTGCGTCAAGCGAGCGCCAATTAATCTGTTCAGGCTGAAGCTCCTGACCGTCCTTGTTGTAAACGCGAATGTGACTGTCGCGCAGATAATTTGGATCGGCCTGCATCTTGGGGATGAGATCTTTGCGGATGACTGAGGCCGGCACAGTCCAGAATGGGTTAAAATTAACCTGTATAGCCTTGGTTTGCATGACAGGCGATTGACGATCAATTTTGCCGACACCCGCAATGTGATGGCTGACAACAGCGCCGTTTTCTATGGTTTCAACCTGCGCAGCTGGAATATTGGCGGTGACATAACGATTGCCAAGGTCTTTTGAGAAGCTGCGCAAACGTACAAGATTTGTTTCAAGTTGTCTCAGGCGCGTCTCCGCCGGCACATTCAGTGCGGTGAATGTTTGTTGATTGACAATACCGGTTTCTATGATGCCGTGACGGGCTTGAAATCTACGAACGGCTGCCTCGACATAGGAGTCAAAAATCGGACTGGCGCCAGTTTCAGATCCAATGTCGCCAGAAATAATCAGCCGTTTACGTAATGCTGAAACAGCTGGTCCGCTGGCGCCAAGCTTAAGTTGATGCGCTGAGGGCACCTGAGGCCAGCCGCCGCCTCCGACAATGTTGCGAAAGCGTTCAATAGCGACTTCTGTTGCTGCAACAGTCTGTTCTGACAGGATCGGCGTCGTTGACCTTGATACAGTGAGCCGCGCATCGGCGTCATAACGCTGCGCCCATTCCGCCTGTTCGTCAGCCGCGACTGGCGCGCTTGCGCTTAAAAGGAGGGCTGTGAGGGCGATGCTTGCGCTCGCCTTTGAAATCGCACAGTTGCGCACCAATGACTCCAATTCCATGACGCTGTCGCACATAGCTTCAGCGATAAAAGACAAAAGTTAGGGCTTAAAAAGCCGGAACTTTGATATGGGGTTGATTCTGAGCATCTAAAAGAGGCGAATAGTCCGGCTATTTTGTGGCCACAGCAGGATCTGTTGGCATAGAGAGTGACGCGCCCGGGCTTTAGGCGACGGGGCCTTCCACTGCTTCTCCATCGCTGCCGATGTCACAAAAAGCGCGCTGCGCAAAGCGTAAGCGTTCGGCTAGGTAATTGAGCGGAAAAGATTTGAGCGCTTCATTATAATCTCTCACCGCAGTGAGCCAGATTTGCCGTGACATGGAGAGATCGCGTTCATTTTGTTCGATTTGGACCCGAAAGGCGTTAAATTCCTGTGAGGCGCGTAATAAAGGAGAGCTGTTGGCAAGGGTCAGTAATTCGTCCGATGCGCCGTTTAAGCGGATTTCGGCCAATAGACGCGCGGGCGCAGAAGCCGCGCGCAGCGCAGCCGCTCTATTGGCGGCGACGCGTTCGAGGCTTTGACGATCCTGCTCAGTGAAGGCGCGCAGCGCGTTCAATAAATCCTGCAGCAGGTGATGACGCTGCGTCTCTAGGAAAGCGAGATTTTCTGCAGCCGCCTCACAGGCCGTGTCCAGCGCCTTAAGCCGGCGTGTCAGAGAGGCGATCGCGCCTGCCAAACAAGCGATCAGCATAATCAGGAACAGAGTGACAATCGTCATAGCCGCATCCTTGTGTCGCGCGTCATGATGGGCGAAAAATTTGAACAAAAGTTAGCGCGCTGTAAATTGACACTTTATGGTTAGCGCTTCGTTAACGTCGCTATCCTCTTTCGCGTCAAAGCGCGACCATCCTTCTAGACCAAGGCGTTCCTGCGGAAGATAACGCGCTTTATATGACATCTTGCGCGATCCAGAGACATAATAACCAAGGTAAAGATGGGGCAGGTCCGCGCGCGCGGCGCGTGAGATGTGATCAAGTATCATGAAAGCGCCAAGAGAATGGTCCTCAAGATCTGGATCATAAAAGGAATAGACCATTGAGAGGCCATCGCTCAGGCGATCTGTTAAGCAACAGGCGACCAACTTTTCGCAAGCGTTTGGCCCTGACGTTAGCCGATATTCGATGATACGCGTGTCAACATGGCTGTCTTCGACCATCATCTGAAAGTCGCCCATGCCCATATCCGCCATGCCTCCGTCCGCATGACGCGCGCTAAGATAGCGCCGAAACAATTGAAATTGTTCAGGCGTGGCGTGTTTGGGTTGAGGGTGGCTTGAAATATATTGGTTTTTTTTAAGGATGCGTCGATGTGTGCGGGAGGCGGAAAATTCTGCAGCTTTAACACGCACTGACACGCAAGCGCGGCAGTCTTCGCACGCAGGTCGGTAGCCGATTGTTTGTGAGCGACGAAATCCAGCCAGCGTGAGAGCGCTATTTAATGATGGCGCGCGCAAGCCAATGAGATGGGTAAAAACTTTTCTTTCCAGACGATCGGGCAAATAGGGGCAGGGAGCAGGAGACGTGAGATAAAACTGCGGTGCGTCGCGTGGCTCTTTCGTCACGATGAAAGTCGTTCCTGCTTTTCTGCCAGCCTTGAGGCGATGTGACGAAACATCGTGTTCTTAGCCCTGGATGGATCGCCTGATCACAATGACATCCGCGACCATATCATGCAGGCAGCGCTTGTCAGCGGAGAAAAGCGAGACAAGAAGGAGTGGTGGAAACAGCCAGGTTACATAAAACAATACGGCATGCGTCGCAGCCTGCAGAAAAGAGGCGGGAGCGCCTTCCATGCTGCGCATTTCGAGGTCCATAAAGACCATGCCGGGCGTGCCCATCCGCGCACCAGAAACCGTCAGACCATTATAAAAAAACGCGATGATCGGGAATAGCGGCGGCAATAAGATAGCTGACATGCCAAAACTTAACACCAATAAGGCGACGAAGATCGCCGCCGATAGGGTCGATACAAGAACAAGGTCGAGGCAAACCGCCATAATGCGGCGCGTTCGAACGCTTTCAAGCGCTGCAGGCGGTATATAGGGCGCGGCCGGGCGCGCTGGTCGGGTCGGCATATTCGGTTCGTTATCAAATGCCTCGCCTGTCACATTCATTCTCCAATAGGCTGATCTCATACCCAGATGTCGGCGGCCCTTGGCGTCTTTTCAAGGCGCGTCGTCATATGCGAGACAAGGCGGCGTCTCTTTGCTCTCTGGAAAGCGGGGATTACCCCGTTCATTGCCTTGACGTTGGCCAATGATAGGCGCAATGCGACGTGAAAACCAGCGCCGATCGGTCAAGCCTCAGGAATGATTGAATGAAATCCAATGCCGTGAACAGTAGTCATTTGCGCGCCTTTATTGAGCGGATTGAAAAGCTTGAGGAAGAAAAGCGCACGATCGCCGATGATATTAAGGAAGTCTATGCTGAGGCGAAAGGGACTGGCTTTGACGCTAAGGTGATGCGCAAGATCGTCTCCTTGCGTCGACAAGATAAAAGCAAGCGTCAGGAAGAAGAGGAAATTCTCGATCTTTATCTCACTGCGCTTGGGATGGAGTAGTCTCAGTCCTTGGTCAATTTTAAATCCTGTTGAAACTTTATTTGGCCTCGCGCCATCTAGAGCGTTGGAAAATGTGTGGTTTTTTCCCTCACTCTTCGGATACGCCTCGATCAATTTCTTCCAAAGGGGCGCATAGGCGCGACTGTCTATTTTTCGTTTGAGTAAAATGCTTCTCTTTCTGTCATGACATTCTATGATGCGTTATGCATAAGGACGCCTCCGCGCCAGTGACGCGCGGCGCGAAGAGAACGGCGTTTGTTTCATGTCAAGAGAGACAAAAGACGCAGTAGAGAGCGCTCAGTCACAAACGCTTTTGTTCTTACAGGCGCAACTGAGAGATCTTAGGGAAAAGATTGAAACGCATATTTCATATGTTTTGGTTGGTGAAAATATAGTTTTCAAACTCAAGAAAGCTGTTGCCTTTTCCTATCTTGATTTTTCTACCCCAAAACAGCGCCTTGCTATGTGTCTGCGGGAGTTTTCTCTTAATCAAAAATATGCGTCAAATCTTTATCTTGGCGTCAGACGCATAACGCGCGCCGCCAATGACGCTCTTGAATTTGATGGCGCCGGCGCGCTCGTTGATGCTGTCGTGGTGATGCAGCGCTTTGACGACAGCGCGCTTTTTGACGCCTTAGCGCGCCAAGGCGCTTTGACGCAAACAATGATCGAAGAGTTGATCAGGCGCATTGCAGCTAATCACGAGGCAGAAGCGTCTCAGTTTTCATCTTGCGACCCTCTCCCACTACGAGAAGAAATGATGCAATCTATTGAAAGTTTGCATGCGGCGCAGGTTGGCGTGGCCTGGGAAAGAGATGCTTATGCCGTAAAACTCAGCGCCTATTTTTCTTCCATGGCGGATGTGTTAACCGCGCGCTGTCATGGCGGCTCTGTGCGTCGCTGTCACGCTGATTTAACACTGCATAATATTTGCCTCTTTCACGGCGCGCCAACGCCATTTGATTGTTTAGAGTTTTCAGACGCGCTTGCGACAATTGACGTTTTATATGATGTCGCTTTTCTCATCATGGATCTGCGCCATAGTGGCGCAGATTTGTTGGCGAATGTCGCCTTTAATCGTTATCTTGATGTGAGAGACGAGACTGATGGCGTGGCGTTGATGCCATTCTTTTTATCGTTGCGTGCGATGATTCGCGCTTATGTTGAAAAGTCTCAGCGCCATCCAGAAAAAGCGTTGAGTTATTTTGCGCTTGCACGTCAAACGCTTGCGCCCTCGATTGGCTTCATTATTGCAATTGGCGGATTAAGCGGAGCTGGCAAGTCAAGCGTGGCGCAAGCGCTGGCGCCAATGATTGGGGCTGCGCCAGGCGCGCGCATTCTCAACAGCGATCGTATTAGAAAGCGCATGTTTGGCGTTAGTCCGCACGATAATCTGCCGGTAGAGGCCTATGCGCCTTTTGTGTCAGAGCAGGTTTATCGCGATCTCTTCACGCAAGCGCGTTGTTTGGCGCAGCGCAATTGGCCCGTTATCGTTGAGGCGGTTTTTGATAGACCAGAAGATCGGGCGGCAATTGAGTTAGTGGCGCAGGATGTGGGCGTTGGTTTTCTGGGCGTCTGGCTTGATGTTGATCTTGATCGGCGGCTCGCGCGCGTTGCCGCGCGCCGCGACGATGCGTCAGACGCCACAGGCGACGTGCTTTTGGCGCAGATGCGCAAACAAACAGGAGAGATTTCCTGGAGACGAATTGAGGCGACAAGCGCAATTGACGCAACTGTTTGTGAGATTTCTGCTTTAGTCGAGGCGGCGCCCTTATGTGTGCAGGGCTTTACTTAGGAAAATGCGTGTGCCGCCAAGGGGGAAGTCTTTAATTACGCCACTTCTTGTAAAGCCCTTTTTTTCATAAAAATCGGCAATACTCTGTTCAAACGTATCAATATAGAGGCCTGCATAGTCGCGCTCTTGGGCAATCATCTGCGCTGCATCGATGAGTTGGCCGCCATAGCCCATGCCGCGGTAGTCCTCACGCACCCAGAGGTGGCGGATATAGAGCCATCGCCAATGCGCAAGAGCGTTTAAGCCGGCGATAAGCGCGCCATCTGTTGCATATGAGAGGATAGAAAGCGGTGTTTCATCGCGCGGACCAAATTTTTGCGCGATTTCTGCGCCAAGCAAACTGCCCAGCGCGGCGCATTCGCTTGCAGCGATGTCAAACCTTAGCTTTTCATTTATCGCTTTCTTATTCATAACCAGCGCATGGGTAAAAAAACTCTACTGTCTGTCTTATGCGTCTTGATCGCTGCATTCTCTGCGCGCGCCCAAGACGGTTGCGCGCCAGTTGATCTTACCGACAAGGGGCAACCCATAGAAGTTGAGCGTCTTCAAGATTATACGCCGGTTTTTGACTCTTGTCGTGGGCAGGATGGCGTAAGATTGGCCATTCGTCGACTTGTCTTTGATGGACAAAGTTTTCTTCTCACAGTCGATCCGCAAAGCTTGGACACTCAGCTCGAGCGCGCCGCGTGTCTTTCTTGTGTCGAGACGAGCGATGAGGCGCAAGAGACAACGCGGCTGATGCGCGTCTTGCACGCTGATCAAACATCAACGCGTCCGCCAGCCCTTGTGAACGCAGGATTGATCCATGGCGCGGGCGCAGGCGTTTATGTTACAGGTGATTTATGTCCAAGCGGAAAGCCGCTTGACCGCGCCTTTATCGACGACATCGCCAAACATACGCCCGGGGCGCCCATCACCTTAGCGATTTCTGGATCGTGGCTTGCGCATCACAGCGCGGATTTTTCTTGGTTGCAGGAAAAAATTCGTGATGGCGCAATAACGATAGACTGGGCGAACCATTCCTATTCGCATCCTTATGTCATTGGCCTGGCTGACAGGCAGAATTATTTGCTGCGACCAGGCGTCGATCTTGATAGGGAAATCTTTGAAACTGAAAAATTGTTGATCGCCCATGGCGCAACGCCATCAGTTTTCTTTCGCTTTCCAGGCCTGGTTGCCGATCCATCATTATTGGAGAAGTTGCGTGAGCGTCATTTGATCGCGCTTGGCGCAGACGCTTGGCTGGCGCTTGGACCAGCCCCGAGGCCAGGCTCGATTGTCCTTGTGCATCCAAATGGCAATGAACCGGGCGGCTTGAAGCTTTTTATGAAATATCTCGCTACTGGAAAGATGCCGCAGCCGTTTCGACGGATCAATGAAGCGCCTTAATTACTCGGCATGGCGATCTAAGCCCTTTCATTGACAAGGTTTGTCGCGCCTCTTATCTCTCCGTCGGGAAGACCGCGCCGATCTCAGCGTCCGTGAGCAAGCCGTATCTTAAGCGGCTGTTTTTCCATATTAATTCCTTTTTCTTCCCCTGCGTCGACGTCGGCCGGGGCGGCTTATATTGAAAGGTTCTAGGCATGATCGGCGCTTTCGCCAAAAAGATTTTCGGCACGGCAAACGACCGTCGCCTGAAGACTTACGCGCCGAAAGTCAAAGCAATCAATGCGCTTGAGCCCGAACTCGCTGCGTTGAGCGACGATGCGTTGCGCGCGCGCACCCAACAATTCAAGGATGAGATTGCTGCGGGCAAAACGCTGGATGCATTGCTTGTGCCAGCTTTTGCGACTGTGCGTGAAGCGGCCAAGCGCACGCTCGGCCAACGTCATTTTGATGTTCAGCTTATTGGCGGCATGGTGCTGCACGAAGGCGCGATTGCTGAAATGCGCACAGGCGAAGGCAAGACGCTTGTTGCGACGCTCGCCGTCTATCTCAACGCTTTGTCTGGCAAAGGCGTGCATGTTGTCACTGTCAATGATTATCTCGCCAAACGCGACAGTGAGTGGATGGGCCAGATTTATCGTTTTCTAGGTTTGAGCGTTGGCGTTGTCGTGCATGACGTCCCGGATGATGAACGCGCCAAAGCTTATGCGTGCGATATTACATATGGCACCAACAATGAATATGGCTTCGATTATTTGCGCGACAATATGAAATATGAATTCGCGCAAATGGTGCAGCGTGGTCATAATTTTGCGATCGTTGACGAAGTGGACTCAATTCTGATTGATGAGGCGCGCACGCCCTTGATCATCTCTGGGCCCATTGATGACAAGTCGGATCTCTACAATACGATTGATCGGCTGGTGCCAAAACTGGCGCCGGAAGATTTTGAGCTCGATGAAAAACAGCGCACCATTCATCTGACAGATTCCGGCAATGAGCATATGGAGCAGTTGCTCATTGACGTTGGCGCGTTGACGGAAGGCGCGCTCTATGAAGCGCATAATGTGACGCTTGTGCATCATGTTAATCAAGCCTTACGCGCCCACAAGCTTTTCCAAAAAGACAAGGATTATATCGTTCGCAAGGATGAAGTTGTCATCATTGACGAGTTTACAGGTCGCATGATGCCGGGTCGGCGTTATTCAGAAGGCCTCCATCAGGCGCTTGAGGCGAAAGAACGCGTCAAGGTTCAGCCTGAAAATGTGACGCTTGCCTCGATTACCTTCCAAAATTATTTTCGGCTTTATGCCAAATTAGCAGGCATGACGGGTACGGCCTCGACGGAAGCCAATGAGTTTGCAGAAATTTACAAGCTAGATGTTGTTGAGATCCCAACAAATCGCAACGTCCAACGCATTGACGACGATGACGAGGTTTATCGCACCTCAAAGGAAAAATTAAAAGCCATTGAAGAAGAGATCCAGTCAGCAAGTGCGCGTATGCAGCCTTTGTTGGTTGGCACCACCTCGATTGAAAAATCAGAACAGCTTGCAGAATTTTTAGTTTCTGAAGGCTATAAGATGATCGACTTCGCTGATCCTAAGGGTCTGTCGAAACTCTATGAGGCGGCGCGTTCAGGCAAGCCGTCAAAAATGTTTGCTGTTTTGAATGCGCGTTTCCATGAGCAGGAAGCCTATATTGTGGCGGAGGCCGGTGTGCCCGGCGCAATCACGATTGCGACGAATATGGCTGGTCGCGGCACGGATATTCAGCTTGGCGGCAATGTTGAGATGCGCGTTGGGCAGGAATGCGCCGGTCTTGAAGGTGAGGCGCGTGTTGCTCGAGAAGCGGAAATCCGGGCAGAGATCGCTGACTTTAAAGAAAAGGCGCTTGCCGCAGGCGGTCTCTACATCATTGGCACAGAACGCCATGAAAGTCGGCGTATTGATAATCAGCTGCGTGGACGCTCAGGACGTCAGGGCGATCCTGGCCGTTCCAAATTCTTTTTATCGTTACAAGATGATTTGATGCGCATCTTTGGATCAGAGCGGCTTGATAATATGTTGGTCAAACTCGGTCTTGAAGAAGGCGAGGCGATTGTTCACCCTTGGATTAATAAAGCAATTGAAAAAGCCCAGCATAAGGTTGAGGCGCGCAATTTTGATATTCGTAAAAACATATTGAAATTTGATAATGTTATGAATGATCAGCGTAAGGTGATGTTCGAGCGCCGACGTGAAATCATGAGTGAGGAGAGCGTTGAAGAACAGGTCGCAGATATGCGCGCCGAGGTTGTTGAGACGATTGTCTCGCGCCATATTTCCCCAGACGCTTACGCGGAATCCTGGGATATCGCCGCACTTCAAGAAGAGGTGATGGAAAAGCTTAATCTTGATGTTCCAGTTGCTGACTGGGCGCAAGAAGAGGGCATAGCTGACGAGGAAGTAAAAGAACGGCTGCTCGAAGCAGCGGACGCCGCCTATGCTGCGCGCGTTGAGAAGAACACAGAGCCGATGTCTCGACTGATTGAAAAGCAGGTTGTGCTTCAGTCGTTAGACACATTATGGCGTGAGCATCTCGTTGCCTTGGATCATTTGCGTCAAGTCATTGGCTGGCGCGGCATGGCGCAGCGCGATCCGCTGAATGAGTATAAATCAGAAGCTCTTGAATTGTTCCGCACATTGATGAGTCATTGGGATGAGGCGGTTACAGCGCAGCTGATGCGAGTGGAGGTCAGCTTTGAAGCGCCGCCTTCTGCGCCGCCTGAACTGCCCCCAATGGAGTTGTTGCATCCAGATCCCGTCGCGCCTGCGCTTGGCGCGAGCGCAGAGCAGACAGCGCTCGATGATTTAAATGCGCGTCTGATGGCGGCTGATTTCTCGTCATCCTATAGTGGTGCTGAGACTTCTATCGCACGCGACTCAGCAAATCCGGCAAGCTGGGGTAAGGTCGGGCGCAATGAAGCGTGCCCTTGCGGTTCAGGAAAGAAATATAAGCACTGCCACGGACAGCTTGTCTAAACTAACAACGCGTCGCGTCTGCTTAAGATATTAGGGGCGCGTCTTGCTTTATCTATGCCGCACAAACTGTAATAGCTTGGCTCAGTTCGCTTGCTTTAATGAGTGTGCCTTCAGAGCCGCGAATTTCCAATGGCTCGAATTGCCGTTCAGCAATGTTAAAAGCGGCGTTAATGGCGCGATCAAGTGAATCATAGGCCATAGACAGCCTTTTGGCTGGCCGACGCATTCTCGCATCCTGATACAAGACGCAATATGTCTCAGACATAACACTCACTCCACTGCACATACAGCACAGACTCGCAGCTTGATGTTTCTCAAAGCTTGAGCGAACCCTATCGATTACGACGCAAGGGTCAATGCGTGTTGTTAAGGATTTGTTAAGGATTAGTCGGATGGTGGCGGACGCGCTGAGCAAGCTTGTTTAAGATATTGATTATAAATAAAAAAAATGCGTTGCATTTTGGTCACAGCTTGGCAGAATCTTTCAAACGCTCTGCAGATCAAGCCTGTTAAAGGGCTAATGATGGACGTTCATTTGTTTTTTGAGGCGCGAGTCTGGATTTTTAAAAAAACAACCAGGCGAAATTTTATAAGCGCGACTTCTGATGAGATCCTGCGCTATGATGCATGTCATCAAGATTGAGTGCAGGCGAGGGAGAAGAAGCGTTTGTCTGTCATTAATGTCCTGACGCTTGATGGTTTGCGGATATTGCTTGATGCTTTGCGAGACGATGGGCATGCGCTGATCGCCCCGCAGTTGCAAGATGGCGTTATTGTTTACGACCATGTTGAGGGGCTTGATGCGCTGCCGCGCGGCATAGAGGACATACAGTCTCCAGGTCATTATCAAACGCGTCAAACAAGTGACCCCTCACTCTTTCATTATGTGGTAGGCCCGCATTCATGGAAAAAGTTTTTGCATCTAGCGAAGCTGCAATTATGGCAGGCAAAAACCCTTAATGATGAGATCCAGATTACAGCGCCGGAGCCGCCCTCAGATAAGACCGCTTTTATTGGCGTGCGCGCCTGTGAGGTAAAAGCCATTGCCTTGCAAGATAAGGTTTTAATGCATGGCGATAGTGTTGATGGGGCATATAAGGCCAGGCGTGATAATGCTTTTATCCTTGCTGTAGATTGCGCACGCGCGGGCGGCTCCTGTTTTTGCGTCTCTATGCAGTCTGGCCCAGCTGTTAACGGAAACTTTGATCTCGCTTTGACAGAAATTATCTCGCCGGATCATATTTTTCTTGTTCGCTCTGGATCAGAGGCTGGCGACGCTATTCTCAAAAAAGCGCCGCATCGTCGCGCGACGCCAGAAGAGATTGTGAAGGGGCAAGAAATTGTTGCGCAAACAGCCGCCAATATGGGGCGCGCTATGCCAGACACAAATATTCCTGCGCTGTTATCTCAAAACCTTCAACATCCCCATTGGGATAGGCTTGCGTCCCGTTGTCTTTCTTGCGCCAATTGCACAATGGTCTGCCCAACGTGTTTTTGTACGACAGTAGAAGATGTCAGTGATCTCGCACGAGAAGAGTTTTCGCGAGAGAGACGATGGGATTCATGCTTTAACTTAGATTTTTCATATCTGCATGGCGGAGAGGCGCGCAGCAGCGTTGCTGCGCGCTATCGCCAGTGGATGACGCATAAGTTGTCATCGTGGGTTGATCAATTTGGTTCTTCTGGCTGTGTTGGATGTGGGCGGTGTATCACATGGTGCCCAGTTGGCATCGATATTACGCAAGAAACTCAGGCCTTCTATGATGAACAGTTAGGATAAGGCTGATGGCCGCCGAACATGCTTTTATGCTGTCTCAGCATCCTTTTTTTAAAGGGCTTGCACCAGAAGCTATCGACCTTGTGGCGGGTTGCGCCAGAGATATTGAGTTTCGACGCGGTCAATATATTTGTCATGAGGATGATCAGGCTGATCATTTTTATATCTTGTCGGATGGTCATGTTGCGCTGCAGATTTCATCGCCTGGCCGCGGCGCGCGCACCTTTTTGACAGTTGGCGCAGGTGAGGTTTTTGGCGTGAATTGGCTTGTCGCGCCCTATCGTTGGACCTATGACGCCAAGGCGCTAGACGACATAAAGGCTGTGGTTTTGGATGCAACCTGTCTTCGGCGTAAATGTGAAGCCGATCATGAGTTGGGATATCAGCTGATGTCGCGCGTCATGCCAATATTAATTGAACGGCTCCATGTATGTCGGATGCAGCTTCTTGATCTTTATCTCAAACAGAATTGACGTCATGCATGAGCGGATCCGCCACAATTAAGCGCAATCATACAGATGCGCCGATGGTTCCCAGACTTGCGCGCGTGAGGCGACATTTTTCTGATGCGCCGGATGTTGTCACGCTCGAGATAGAGATGGCGGATGCAAGGCCTTTTGATTATGCGCCTGGTCAATTTAACATGCTGACAGTGTTTGGTGTCGGTGAGGCGGCGATTAGCATCAGCGGCGCGCCTAATGGTGCGCGTCTGATACACACGATTAGAGACGTTGGGGCTGTCTCTCATGCGCTTACGCGACTGCAGCCGGGCGATCAGCTCGGTCTGCGCGGACCTTTTGGCGTGGGATGGCCGATAGGCGCGGCGCAGAAAAAAGATGTTCTGATTATCGCTGGCGGTCTTGGCCTCGCTCCGTTACGCTCTGTCCTTTATCACATTGTCGCGCATCGCACGCAGTTTGGCGTCGTAACGCTTCTTTATGGCGCACGCCGACCAGAGGACATTCTTTATCCCTCAGAAGTTGAGCATTGGCGACAATCTTTGGAGATTAACGTTGCGCTGACCGTTGATCACGCGGATGCTAGCTGGCGCGGACGCGTGGGCGTTGTCACGCAATTGATTGATCAGGCGCGGTTTCAGCCGCACAATACGCTTGCGATGGTTTGTGGGCCTGAAGTAATGATGCGCTTTGTGGCGTCCGCGCTAGTTGAGCGCGCAATTGATGCGCAAAATATATTTCTATCTATGGAAAGAAATATGAAATGCGCGGTTGGCCATTGCGGCCATTGCCAATTTGGCTCAAGCTTTATCTGTCGCGATGGTCCGGTTCTCTCCTATCAAAAATTGCGTCCCTTGTTAAAGATCAAGGAGTTATAGCATGAGCCGCGCGCCGAAGCCGCCGCGTCTAGCTGTCTGGAAGTTTGCCTCCTGCGATGGATGCCAGCTTAGTCTTCTAGATTGCGAGGATCAGATATTAGCTGTCGCGGGCGCTATTGATATTGCCTATTTTCCCGAAGCAACGCGGGCGCGCATTGAGGGTCATTATGATATTTCTCTTGTTGAGGGCTCAATCACAACGCAGCATGATGCAGAACGCATTCATGAAATTCGGCGTCGGTCAGGTTATTTAATAACCATTGGCGCTTGCGCGACATCAGGCGGCATTCAGGCGTTGCGTAACTTTGCAGACGTAAAAGAATATGCAGCGCTTGTTTATGCGCATCCTGAATATATCAGTACGCTCGCAACCTCGACGCCAATATCTGATCATGTGAAAGTGGATTTTGAGCTGCGCGGCTGCCCCATCAACAAGGATCAGCTTATTAATGTTTTAAGCGCATTCTTAATTGGACGTCGTCCGACAACGCCATCCCATAGCGTGTGTGTCGAGTGTAAGTTGAAGGGTAATATTTGTATTCTTGTCTCGCAGGCCGCTCCATGTCTGGGGCCTGTTACCCATGCAGGCTGCGGCGCTTTATGTCCAAGCTATAATCGTGGCTGTTATGGCTGCTTTGGGCCCAAAGAAACGCCGAATGCGCCTGCGTTGAGCGACCGTCTTGTTGATCTTGGCATGAATAAAGAGGCGATTGGGCGTCTCTATTCCACATTTAATGTGAACGCTGTCCCATTTCGTGAGGAAAAAGAGCGTCATGACACGCAAGACCATTAAAGTTGATTATCTCGCGCGTGTTGAGGGCGAGGGCGGGCTTAAGGTCACGATAGAAGAGGGCGTGGTCAAAAACGCTCAGTTAAATATCTTTGAGCCGCCGCGTTTTTTTGAAGCTTTTATGCGTGGCCGTCACTACACAGAAACGCCGGATATTGTCGCCAGAATTTGTGGCATTTGTCCCGTCGCCTATCAAATGAGCGCGGTTCATGCGCTTGAAAATATATTTGGCGTAGCGCTTAGCGGTCAGCTGCGCGCTTTGCGTCGACTTCTTTACTGCGGGGAATGGATCGAGTCGCATGTATTGCATATTTATATGCTGCATGCGCCAGACTTTCTTGGCTATGAAGGCGCGATTGATATGGCCCGCGATCATTCAGAGCTGGTGCGCCAGGGTCTGGAGATGAAAAAAATAGGCAATGAGATTTTAACATTAGTTGGCGGCAGAGAAATTCATCCTATCAATGTAAGGATTGGCGGTTTTCACCGCGCCCCGCGCAAAAACGAATTAACGCCGCTTGTTGAAAAACTAAAATGGGCGCGTGAAACGGCGATCAAAACCGTGCAATGGGCGTCGACGCTTGATTTTCCTGATCGTCAAAGAGACTATATTTTTGTGACCCTCAGGCATGAAGAAGAATACCCCTTTAATGAAGGGCGTATCATATCAAGTCATGGACTTGATATTAGTGCGAATGATTATGATGTGTATTTTTCCGAGCAACATGTAAAGCATTCTACAGCTTTGCAATCGCGTCTGCGTCAATGCGGCAGCGCCTATTTGGTTGGGCCGTTAGCGCGATATAATCTAAATTTTGATCAACTTTCTCCTCTTACTAAAGAGCTTGCGCATGCGGCGGGCATTGCCGGCTCATGTCGAAATCCCTATCAAAGTATTTTAGTGCGCGCTTTGGAAGTTGTTTACGCCTTTGATGAAGCATTACGTATTATTCATGACTACCAACAACCAGATCGTTCATTTGATGAAGTTACTGTTAAGGCGGGGCGTGGCTTTGCCGCGACGGAAGCCCCGCGCGGGCTGCTCTATCATCGCTATGAGTTAGATCAGACAGGAAATATTCTCAACGCCCAGATTGTGCCCCCAACGTCACAAAATCAGGCATGCATAGAAGAAGATTTAAAAGAATTTATTGGCGGATTTCTTGATCTGCCAGAAGAGCAATTGCGCCATAGATGCGAGCAGACAGTGCGTAATTATGATCCTTGTATTTCATGCGCAACGCATTTTCTCAAGCTCGAGATTGATCGCGGTTAGCCAATGTCAAGCTGTGCGTCGGTCATGATCATTGGGGTTGGCAATCTTGATCGCGGCGATGATGCTGCTGGGAGATTAGCCGCACGCGCCTTGCGGCATCGGCTTTCGCCACACGTCAGCGTATACGACATGCCTGGAGAAGCAGCTGGGCTGCTTGCGAAAATGACGCAAGCGCCGACTGTTTTTTTCATAGACGCCTGCATGTCTGGCGCGCAAGCTGGAGATATCCAGCGTATTGATCTTCGTCATGAAGCGCTGCCAGTTCAGCATCATGATGTTTCTTCTCATGGTTTTGGTCTCATGGCGGCAATAGATCTTGCGCGCATTCTTGGACAATTGCCGCAAACATGTATCATCTATGCAATAGAGGGTGAAAATTACGCCATTGGCGCAGGGGTGTCATCATCCGTTCAACAGGCGATTGAGCAGGTTGTTTCTCGAATAGAAGATGAAATCGTCAATTTTATCCCTATGAAAGGGAAAGAGCATGCATGAAGCGCATCTCATGAGTGAC
>DAIRFH010000021.1:19867-29592 GCA_036795145.1 Methylocystis sp.
CTATGTCCCGCTTGTGAGAGAGAATATTGTGATCCAGAAAATCGTCGTTTTCATGCACAAACGATTTCTTGTCATGCATGTGGCCCTAAGCTTTCTTTTCTTGATCAAAACGGGCGTCTCCTCGCAGAGGATCAAAGCGTTCTCATGCAGGCGGCAGACGCCCTCAGGCGTGGCGCTATTATTGCTATTAAGGGTGTTGGCGGCTTCCAGCTCTGCGTTGATGCGCGTTCTGATGCAGCTGTCCATGAGTTGCGGCGTCGCAAACAAAGAAGATCAAAGCCTTTCGCAGTCATGTTTGGCGAACTCTCTCGCGTAAAGGAGGTGTGCTTCCTCTCTAAGCAGGAGGAAAAAATCCTAAATGGTCCCGCGCGGCCGATTGTTTTGCTCAAATTAAAATCACAAAAGCTTTCAGGCGCTTTGGCGCCAGACCTTGCATGGCTTGGGGTCATGTTACCCGCGATGCCGCTTCACTACCTCCTCTTAAAGGAGTTGGGATTCCCGATCGTGGCGACGAGCGCGAATATTAGCGACCAGCCTATGATCGCAGACGAAAATTTAGCGCTCAGTCAACTCAATGGGATTGCGGATTATTTTTTAATCCATGACCGTGAAATTATTTGGCCAATTGATGATTCAGTCGTGCGGGTCGTCTATGATCGCGCATTAATGTTGCGTCATGCGCGCGGCTATGCGCCGGCCTATGTTAAGGTCTCTGATTTAACAGCGGGGATCCTTGGAGCCGGGGGGTATTTAAAAAACACGATTAGTTATTCTTACAATCATGTTCTTTTTCATGGTCCTCATATTGGCGATCTTGCAACGCCTGAGGCGCGTCGGCGCCACGATCAACAGATCGACAGGCTGACGCGTCAACAAGAAATAGGACTTATTCTTGCTGGAGATATGCATCCTGATGTTATGGCTGCGACATGCGTCCAGGCCGAGGCTTCTGTCGCGGGCGTTCAGCATCATGTCGCCCATATTGTCTCCTGTCTTGTTGATAATGGGCTTGTGCCGCCCGTTCTAGGCGTGGCCTGGGATGGCGCAGGAGTAGGCGATGATGGCCGTCTCTGGGGTGGCGAATTTCTGAAGATCTCAAAGGGCGCATGGCGTCGTGTTGGCCATATGCGCGGTTTTTCATTGCCAGGCGGCGCTCTTGCATTCAAAGAGCCGCGTCGGGCTGCAATTGGTCTCCTCTTTGAAATTTATGGAGACAGTCTCTTTTCAATGTCGGAATTTTTGCCGCTTGCTGAGTTTTCAGCATTAGAAAAGATGACTTTGCAGCAAATGTTGAAAAAGGACATCCAGATCAATCATACGACAAGCGTTGGTCGGATTTTTGACGCTTTCGCTGCGCTTTTGGGCGTCTGTCAGCGCGCGAGCTATGAGGGGCAGGCCGCAGCCATGCTTGAGAGTCTTGCTCAAGACGCGCCTGCACCCAAAGCCTATGCCTGCAAGCTAGAAAAATCATTCGGTGATATGCTGGTTGTTGATTGGGAGCCTGTCTTGCGGCATGTTCTCATTGATTGGGAAAGCGGATGTCTTGTCAATGACATTGCGGCAGGTATTCATATCGCCCTTGCAGATGCCGTCGTCTCTGTCGCCTCTGCGTTGCAAGAAACCCGCGTTGCCCTGTCTGGCGGATGTTTTCAAAATGCCTATTTGACGCAAGCAGTGGTGGCGTCTTTGCAACAGAATGGGTTTGAACCTTTTTGGCATCAAAATATTCCGCCAAATGACGGTGGGCTCGCGGTTGGCCAGGCTGTTTGGACGTCTTGGCGGAGATAATAGAAAGCGTCACAATGTGTCTGGCGATCCCTGGTCGAATTATCAGCATTGACGACACAGATCCTCTGATCCGCCTAGCGCGCGTTGATTTTGGCGAGGTGATAAAAGAAATCAGTCTTGCCTATACGCCGCAGGCGAAAATTGATGATTATGTGCTCGTGCATGTTGGTTTTTCTCTAAGCGTCATTGATCCAGTTCGTGCGCGACAGACGCTCGAAGACATAGAAGCCATCTGCGGGCTCCAAGAAGCGGATCCTATGGGCGAGAATTCTTGACGATGTCATATTCAGAAGAATTTCGTCATGCGCCATTGGTCAGGCGTCTCGTTCACCAGATTGCCATCGAGGCGTCTTGTAATCGCGCTTATCGCTTTATGGAGTTTTGTGGGGGCCATACCCATGCGCTGGCGCGCTATGGCATAGAGGATCTTCTGCCGCAAAATATCGAGATGATACATGGTCCAGGCTGCCCTGTTTGCGTCTTGCCTGCTGGGCGTATTGATGCGGCGATTAGGCTGACAAAAAAGGAAAATATTATCCTTTGCGCTTATGGCGATTTAATGCGTGCGCCAGGCGCACGGGGTCATTCCTTATTACATGCGCGTGCATCGGGCGCTGACATTCGAATGATCTACTCCCCTCTTGATGCGCTGAAAATAGCTCAAGCGCATCCAGGAAAAGAGGTTGTTTTTTTTGCGATTGGTTTTGAAACAACAACGCCGCCAACGGCTCTGGCTGTGCAAATTGCGCGACGTGACAAGCTGAAGAACTTTTCAGTATTTTGTAATCATGTACTGACGCCAGCAGCGATGCGGCATATCCTTAAAGAAGCGCAGTCGGATAAAGCTTCACACTCGCTCATAGACGGTCTCGTTGGGCCAGCGCATGTGAGCGCCATTATAGGGTGTGAGCCCTATCAAGACATTGCTCAAGCCTTTGAGCGACCAATTGTTATTGCTGGTTTTGAGCCGTTAGATATTTTACAGGCGCTGCTGATGTTATTGCGTCAGGTCAATACGCAGCGCGCAGAAATTGAAAATCAATATGACCGCGCTGTCACGGGCCAGGGCAATTATTCCGCTATCAATGATATGGCGGATATTTTTGAGGTGCGAGACAATTTTGAATGGCGCGGCGTCGGCATTTTACCAAATAGCGCATTAAAACTTAGGCAGGATTATCGTGGCCTTGATGCAGAAGAGCGATTTGATATGACGGCGATATTTGTGCCGGATAATCCAGCCTGCGAATGTGGTCAAATCCTGCGCGGTAGGAAGAAGCCGCGAGAGTGTAAATTATTTGGCAATGCATGTCGGCCTGAGACCCCGCTTGGAGCCTGTATGGTGTCGGCGGAGGGTGCTTGTGCGGCATACTGGGCCTATGGCCGGTTCCGCGACGAAGCAGGCGTTTCCTAATGCCAAAGAACCATCGACGAATACCGCTTGATCTTCAAAATGGTCTCGTTGAGCTTGCGCATGGGGCAGGCGGACGTGCGATGGCGGCGCTCATTGGTGAGGTTTTTTATCCAGCTTTTAATAATGAGTTATTATTAGAGCAAAATGATCAAGCAATCTTTAGTGTTGACGCCGGCAGACTTGCTTTCACAACAGATAGTTTTGTTGTTTCGCCACTGTTTTTTCCAGGCGGTAATATTGGCGATCTCGCTGTCAATGGAACCATTAATGATATTGCGCTTGGCGGCGCAACGCCACAATATCTTTCGGCAAGTTTTATTCTTGAAGAAGGATTTCCACTTAAAGATTTGGTTATTATTGCAAACACAATGGGGGACTGCGCGCGTTCGGCTGGCGTAAAAATTATTACAGGCGATACAAAGGTTGTTGAGCGCGGCAAAGCAGACGGTGTTTTTATCGCGACAACTGGGCTTGGGGTTTTAAGAACTGATATTGTACTGTCTGCAAATAAGATTACGCCAGGAGATTGTCTCATCCTCAGTGGCCCAATTGGCGATCATGGCATGGCAATTCTATCTAAGCGTGAGAATCTGAGTTTCGAAACAAATATTGTCTCTGATCAAGCCGCCCTTCATGAATTGATTGAACGCATTATTGACGTGGGCGGTGACAATATTCGCGTCATGCGGGATCCAACGCGCGGCGGGCTGGCTGCTGCTCTTAATGAATTGGCTGAAAAATCCAATATTGGCTTTGTCATTGATGAAAATAAGATTCCAATAAATTCTTCTGTCGCGGCTGCATGTGAATTTCTTGGTCTTGACCCGCTCTATGTCGCTAATGAGGGCAAGCTCATCACTGTTGTCGCGCCATCGGCGGCAAGCGCTGTTCTTAACGCCATGCGGGATCATCCACTTGGCCGCGAGGCGGAAATTATTGGCAAGGCTTCGGAAGACTCAAGGTTCTTTGTTCAGATGAAGACGCGATTTGGCGGAAGGCGTATTATTGATCATCTATCAGGCGAACTGCTGCCAAGAATTTGCTGAGTCTATTAATAGAGTATGATCCCGCTAGACGATGATATATTGGCGACGCCCATGACAGCGGGATAAGTTTTAAATATGAGAGCTTAAAATTTAAAATTAAATCCTGCGCCGCCGCCTGGCGTTAGTGCAGGGCTCATATTGCCTGTATCTGGCGTTGTGGACATATTTTCTGCGGCGTTATTATCCGTCTGGATTGAGCCCTTTGCCTTTAATTTTCCACGTTTAGACTTTGATTTTGTTTTTTTTGTTTTTGCTGCGTCTGGCGCGCTTGCGCCATCATTAATTTCTTTGGAAACAGAAGGCGGCGGCGGCGCATCCTGCGCACGCGCAAGTGAAGAGGCAGCAAGCGCGCTTGAGATCAGGAGTATGGTCAGTAAACCCTTGCTTGGCGTGGCGCTCATCTGGCTCGCTTTCTATATTATTTCATCTGATGATGCGGCTATTAACCGGCATCTTCCCATCTTAATAACGCTTATTGAGCCAACTGCAACTCATGCCCTCTGAGGCATGAGACGCTGTCAGCTGTCAAGTAACCCTCAAGTGATACAGATCCTGCGGCCAGCTCGCGAGGGTCAGGATGCTAGATTGAGGGAAGAGCTTACAGGCGATACTGTATTTGGTCTTCCCAAAAACGATCCAGGCGGCTCAAGGAGCGGTTAACCATTTCGAAGTCTGTCGCTTCCACGCCGCCAATTTTTTCTACGGTCATGGCGTGCTTTTCATATGCCTGTGCAACCAGCGCATGGATCTCTTTGCCTCTTTCGCCGAGGCTGATACGCACACAGCGACGATCAATCCGAGACTTGGAGTAGCGTAGGAATCCGCCTTCAACCAGCTTTTTGACGTTATAGGAGGAGTTTGACCCCATATAATAGTCACGCGCGCGCAACTCAGAAACAGTCATCTCTTGATCGGCGATATTATAGAGCATGAGCGCCTGAACAGGGTTAACATCCTCTATCTTTGCGCGGTCAAGCGCATCCTTTACGACCTCTTGCAGGCGACGATGCAGGCGCTCCAGCATCATAACAGTATGCATATAGGCCGGCATGATCGGCGCGCTTTTGTTCTTATCCTTGAGATCGGCAGTAAGCATTGTGGTGTCCCCTCGTGTGTATCAAGCGTGTGGCCTTTGATGTTGGGGACTTTAGCGGCCATCTCTAAATTGAGGCTTAAATATGATCGTGAATCAAAAGTTGCCATGAATGAGGTGAATCAAAACTTAATTATTTTCATAGAGCGGGGAGGGCGTCCTCAGCCGCCTTCTATGTGTTGAGTTCATTTTCGATTTGCAAGTGTAGGCTTCTTAGCAGTTCACGTAGTTTAACATTTTGTGTTGAGAGATTAATTTTCACGCGCTCAAGCGCAGCAATTCTTTGATCCATTAAGTCATTATTGTGTGTCGTCAAAAGAGTTGGGACGCCGCTTTGACCCGCTCTCAACATCTCAATGCAGTCAGCCGCCTCATCCATAATCCGGTATGAAAATTTTCCAGCGCGTAAATCTCTCAACAGCCGATCAATATCGTGAGGTTTTGACATAGGCGGTATCCTTTTAATGAAACTATGAGCTCTGAGGTGATGGCTTCGTGCTCGAGAGGTCTCTCAGCCGATCGATTTTCAGCTTGAAAGCGAGCTGTTGCAAGTGTTTGTCAAAATAACTTTTGATGCAGCGCACAAAATAGGATCGCGCCATATACTTAAAAGAAAGCATCATTTATGCCGGTGTGACGGGAAAGGTGATTAAATCACTTTGTGATGCTGAGGTTACGCATGTTTTTATTATTGGTGTAATCTTGCCAGTTTTTGGGAGTTCATATGTCGTATTTCTTTAAACTTATTGCAAGTCTTGTTGTATCCGCGCTGATTGTCTCCTCAGCCTGCGGCAAGGAGTTGAAGAAATTAGAAATTAAAACGCTTTTTCATGATAATAAGAATGTTATTGGTCAGCCAATTACATATCCCAGTGGGTCGCCTTTAATTATTAGCGAATTGATAACGTTTCCTGCAGGCCAAGAAACAAATTGGCATACGCATGACGCCCCAATTTATGGATATATTTTAGAAGGTGAATTAACAGTCGATTATGGAGAAAAAGGACGGCATATTTATAAAAAAGGCGATGTTTTGATTGAGGCAATTCATTGGTCGCATAAGGGAAAAAATACTGGCAAAGGTCCTGCGCGTATATTGGTTGTCTATATGGGCTCAGATCAGGCGCCGGAGATGACGCCGCTAATGCAGCAAAAGAATGCGCATTAGGAGGCCTTCTTTTGCCGAGCGTTTTGTTGGCGGCGATCGTAATCGGCTAAATCGAGCGCAATAGAGACGCTATCTTTGAAGTCAGCAAAGCCGAAGGGCTTGAATAAGAATTCTGTGACGCCGGCGGCAATTGCCTGGCGCCAATATGTCTCAGAATGATTGCCTGTATTGAGGATGAAGGGAATTGAATTGGTTCTTGGGTTGCGACGTACTTCTTCTAGGAACTCGCATCCTGTCATCATCGGCATATCCCAATCGCTGACGATGAGATCCGTTTTTTCAGACTCAACAAAGTCTAGCGCATCAAGTGCGTTTGAAAACATTTTAACGTCTGAAAAGCCCATTTTCTTGAGCATTAGTCCGACGGTTTGCAGGTAGACGATATCGTCATCAACAACGACGGCGCTACGCTTAACTTGGCTTTCCATTTTCAACTCCTCTACTCGGTGAGTGTGAGAAAGCCAGAAAATTTATGCACACGCAATCGAACACTAGAAACAAGCCAAGCAAGTTCTTTTTTCAAAACAGAAAATTTACATAAAATTTTATGCAATGGAATTTTATTCAATCAATTTAACGACTTTTGGCGCAGGCGAAAGTATTAATGAGGAATAAATATATCAAATTTTATCAAATAATTATCATTAACATTGTGTTGCGTCATGAATTAACGAAGGTTTTTCCTCTCTTAACGCTGCGTTCCTTTGGTTAAGAATTTTCGACGATCAGATCTTAACGATGATTTTTGACCCAGGCGACGTCCTTCGCCGGCCTTTCCAGTTCCTGCGGGTTGCCAAGCAGGAATGAGTTGATGTTTGCCAGGTCCGATGAGATCGGCGCGCCCCATCGCTTTCAGCGCCTCGCGCAAGACAGGCCAATTTTCTGGATCGTGATATCTAAGGAATGCTTTATGCAGGCGACGTTGTCGTAAGCCCTTAATCGTCTCAACAGATTCTGATGCGCCGTGGCGCACGGGTTTTAATGGATTAAAGCCGCTGTGATACATAGCGGTCGATAAGGCCATAGGGGACGGTAAATAAGTCTGCACTTGATCTGCGCGGTATTTGTTGCGTTTAAGCCAGAGCGCTAAGTTCATCATATCTTCATCAGATGTGCCAGGATGCGCAGCGATAAAGTAGGGAATGAGAAAATAATCTTTCTTTGCTGCACGCGCGGCAGCATCAAATAATTGCTTAAAGCGATCGTAAGAGCCAATGCCCGGCTTCATCATCTTTGATAATGGTCCGGTTTCAGTATGCTCGGGCGCAATCTTTAAATAGCCGCCGACATGATGCTCAACGAGTTCTCGAATATATGTTGGACTTTTGACGGCAAGATCATAGCGAACGCCAGAGGCGACCATAACTTTTTTAACGCCTTTAATCTCCCGCGCTTTGCGGTAGAGCTGAATGAGTGGATCGTGGCTTGTGTCCAGATTTTTGCAGATGTCTGGATAAACGCATGATGGCCGGCGGCATAGCGCTTCAGTCTCTTCATCCCGGCAGCGCATACGATACATATTGGCTGTCGGTCCGCCAATATCAGAAATAATTCCTGTAAAGCCTTCTGTTTTATCGCGGATCGTTTCGATCTCTTTTAAAATCGAGCCCTCTGATCTTGATTGTATAATCCGACCCTCATGCTCCGTGATTGAACAAAATGAGCAGCCGCCAAAGCAGCCGCGCATAATTGTAACGGAGTGTCGGATCATCTCCCATGCGGGTATTTTCTGATCGCCATATTGTGGGTGCGGCGCGCGCGCGAAGGGCAGGTCGTAGACATGGTCCATCTCTGCCGTGGTTAAGGGAACAGGCGGGATCGTTAGCCAAATATCTCGGTCGCCATGTTTTTGAATTAATGGTCGCGCATTACCGGGATTGCTTTCTCTATGTAAAACGCGAGAGGCGCGCGCATAGGCTTCTGGATCCTGCGTTACCTGTTCAAAAGATGGCAGTCGGATCACGATCTGAGATGACAAGGAGGCGACATCTCTGCGCTGGCGTCCCTCGTCAGCTTGGTCAAGATCATCTGCTGCGGCTTCAATCCATGTGGGCGTTTCTGAGCCACGAACAAAAGCAAGGCCGCCAATATCTGAAAAATCCTGTTTAAGACCATTTTTTGCGATACGATGACTGACGTCGACAAGCGCGCGTTCAGCATTGCCATAAAGTAACAGGTCGGCCTTGGCGTCGAGCAAGATTGAGCGCCGAATTTTATCAGACCAATAATCATAATGGGCAATGCGCCGCAGTGAGGCCTCTATGCCGCCCAATATGATGGGCGATTCCGGGAAGGCTTCACGACATCGCTGCGCATAAACAATGACGGCGCGATCAGGTCGTCTGCCGCCCTCGCCGCCAGGCGTATAGGAGTCGTTATGGCGCAAGCGACGATCTGACGTGTAGCGGTTAACCATGGAGTCCATGTTGCCGCTGGTGACGCCAAAGTAGAGATTTGGTTTTCCAAGCCTGCCAAATTCTGTTTTATCGCGCCAGTCAGGCTGGGCGATAATGCCCACCCGAAAGCCTTGAGATTCCAATAGCCGGCCAATAATCGCCATGCCAAAGCTGGGGTGGTCGATATAGGCGTCGCCGGTAACGAGGATCACATCGCAGGAATCCCACCCCAAAATCTCCATTTCTGCGCGGGTCATTGGGAGAAATGGCGCCACGCCAAAACGATGCGCCCAATGTTTCCGGTAAGAAAACAGCGGTTTTACGGCTTGGGCAGCGGGTTGAGGCGTCGCCATAGGTGGCTCTTTTACCTATCGGTAAGAATATCAGTGCTCAGGCGTTTTATAAGATTTTATCACAATGATCAAAGTCAATAATCACCACAGTCATCAGGCGCTATCTCAGAGTTTATGTTTCATGTTGTCATGATGGTTCAATTTTCTTTTTTGGTTACGTGTCATTTTGCTGATCACGCAATTACCGCATATTTTGATGAGGAAAAAAATTAGCCAGAGCCATTGTTAGCATTATTCTTTGGTTTCATCTCATCAGAGATTAAGGGAAAAATCCCTGCCTCTTCCGCAAGCTCTTGGACATTATCATCAGGCAGATGGTGATGCGGCAGATAAAAGCAATTGGCTATCAATGTTGGTATGACAGCTGTTGCGATGATTGTCGCAACAAGCGTTGAATATTGTTCCTCATCAATAATATGATGAGAGAGGCCAAATAATGCGCAGATGGTGCCAAATGTTAGGCCAGA
>DAIRFH010000021.1:29692-31028 GCA_036795145.1 Methylocystis sp.
AGCGCCATGCCGATCAGATAGGCGGGAAGAACGGCTTCGCTTTCCGCCCATGTTGCCAGCGCGCCCATCGCAAGCAAAAAAAACAATAAGAATTTTGTTTCAAACTCCGATGGGCGGGCGCCAAATATTGCAAACATTGGCGGCGTAATTTTTGGCAATATTATACAAACAAAAACGAGAGTAATGACAAACAGCGACGTCTTCCACGTAAAGGGCGCAAACACCAAGCCAAGCGTAATGACAGTTCCTAAATCCGTTATGAAACAGGCTGCAAGAATAGTTTTACCAAACTCTCCCTTATTAAAACCATACTCCATCATCACAGTATAAACGACAGCAACAGAGGTTGCGGCAAGAGCGATGCCTGCCAGAATAGCTGGTCTTGTCTCCCAGCCTAAGAGATACTGCGCCCCGGCCCAGCAGGCGATGGAGGGAAGCAGGAAGCTTGCAACGCCCACGCCAGAGGCTTCTCGCCATTTTAATTTAAAGACATCAGGATCTAACTCTGCTCCAGCAAGAAATGTTAAAAATATTGCGCCAATGCCTGCGAGCGTCTTTAGCCAAGGTTCCTGAAGGCCAAGGATGTCAGCGCCAACTGTATAGGTAAGAACCATTCTTGCCAGCATGCCGATGATGATCTCCGACAAGGCTGTTGAAATACGAAAACGATTGGAGATCATGGCCGCGATGAGAGCGAGCCCGAACACGAGGGCGATTTGCGCCCAGATGCTGGTCATATTTACTGTCTTTCTCTTTCAAGCCTTGCTGATTTAATGACTATACATAATATTTTGCGTCAAAATATAGGATCTCGTCGGTAAGCGGGCGTTAGCGTTGCGGCTTTCATCGACTAAGCCCCTGCGCGAGGGCGGGGAACATCTTTTTGTGTCGATGTATAATGATCAACGCGTAGAATAAAAAGAGGTTTCTTCGCGATCTCGTTCATAGTTTTTCTTGACCAATGATTGTAGCTTTAACGCGATCTGGTGGTGAGCAGCGCTTTGCGTTAGAGTGAGAATGAGGCGTCTTAGATATTAGCGTGATCATTGAGGAATTATTGGGCTAGCATGAAAACCGTAACCTTTCTCTTTTCTGCCGCCATATTGATATTTAGTGTGCCAGCGCTTGGACAAACCGGAACAAGTTTTGGCGGGAACGGCGCTGTCGGTTCAGGTTTTATTGCGCCAAACAATAATTCTTCTGGAGGATCTCGTACTGGGGGCTTTGGTGGTGGAACATTCGGCGTCGGCGGCTTTCCGTCAGTAAGGCCGTTCACAGGTTATCCTGGGCTCTTAACATATAGCATGGGCGGGTTCTTTCGTGGTCAATCCCTCAG
>DAIRFH010000099.1:0-6117 GCA_036795145.1 Methylocystis sp.
AATATTAGACTTCGTCTTTTGGCGGCAATTTTCCGTCTGGCGTTGCCTTGTCTATTGCTATCGGCAAATATTGAGCAAGAAGATCGCGCGCCTTATCTAAGTCAATGCCGTTTTCCAAAGCAATCTTTTTGATATTATCAATACCAATAGCCTGGCCGATTTCAATTTCATTTAACGGCTTGTTTGGATCTGTAGAAATCCAGGATTTTACCTCACGACCAAATCCAGTCTGTTCAAATTTTTTGACGACGCCGTCAAGGCCACCCTGCTGATCAACATAGCTCTTAATCAAATTCAAGGCCTCTGCGCCAATCATGCCGCCTGCAATTGCTTTTAACCAGCTCATCATACCTCTCCCTATTGATCTCGGAATTTTACCGAGCATGAAAAATAGTTACATTCATTAATGTGAAAGCTTATTAGTTAACCTATAAGCTCTTGCGGGACTTTGCCGCCGTTTTGCGCTAACTTTGTCATAACCTGCTTATGCAGCCAGATGTTCATTGACGCAGAGTCACCCGTGTCTCCTGTATAATTTAGCTCTTTTGCTAAATCTTTTCGCGCAGAAAGACTGCTATCAAGAGACAATAATTTCATTAGATCAACAATTGATGTTTTCCAATGAAGCTCTTCTTTTGCATTGCTTTTAAGATTATCCAAAATAGCAACGACATCAACGTCAGAAATTGGCGCAATTGATGCCAGCTCTTCTACGCTACCACTTGCGGAAGCCGCTTGTGTCTTCGAGACACCAAATATTTTTTCTTTAATCGCAGTAAATATGCTCATATTATCTCCTTTTACATATACATTTAACAGATGACATTAAATGATGAAGCTTTTTCAGCAAAAAAGGATTAACTACTTATTTCTGGAAAAGCAAATTACCGATGGCCTAGATTAGAAAAACAACAATACATCAGTTGAACTTTAAGGGCCATTTTAACTTTTAAAACTCTTCATACTTATTCTATTATTTCACGACAATAGTATGACTCAGCCTCAATAATTATGAAAATTTATGAATTTATTTGCCTGCAACAGATGACCTGCACAACCATCGATCACCCTAAAAAACTGCAATTCACTTTGACAAAAGAAAATGCCCGCAACAAATTTGCGGGCTTTAGCTTAGACTTACGTTAATTCTTATGAGTTGCATCCCTAATACACTTTTCTGTGAAACTGTTTTTAGCAGCTCCCCTTAATTTTTTATCGGCCGCAGCAAGAGCACAATCATTTGCCACAGAATCACGCACGCATTTTTTGGTATAACTATTATAAGCAGCGCCTGAAAGTTTTTTCTCTGAGGCTTTCGTTGCACATATAGTTGCGGCATCGGACGGACCTGCAGCTGCATCAGGCGATAAAGCTTGCGCCAGACCAAAGCATGGCGCGCCTAATATGCCAATAAAAACAAGATAGCCTGCAATATAACCTTTCATACTGACCTCCCTTAAATTATTGCCCAGAGGAACATTTCCCTGAAGGACTCTTTATAATTTGTAGCTGCTTAAATCAAAGACTAAAACACCATGCGCATAGAAAATGGGAGCGACAAGCGCTCCCATTTTTTAAGGCTACACAATTACTGCTTGACAAAGACTTCGTCGTCTTTTGGCTTCAACATAAAACGAAGGAAAAATAGCAGTAACCCGAACCCTGCGACATAGAGTATATAGGACATCATATTTGATACGGTATAGACGCCAACAGTGAATGGAAACTCCGACGTCTGCGTGTTGCCAAGATCATCAACAACGGTCACAAACATGGAATATTTCCCAGCCTTCGCAAAAGTATTTTCAAACGTCAGCGTGGCGTTATTATAGGATTTAGGCTCAAAAACCATGAGAGTTTGGCCATCTTGTTGCGCGAGACGCGCGCCAATCTTGACGTTCCGATATTGATCGCCAACGGCCGAGATCCCAAAGATAGTCTTGCCTGTATCAGGGATATCATCACACAGATCCTCACCCTCGCCCTTTATTTGATAGGCAACAAAGTGAACGCCGACAGAACCTACTTTAAAAACACATGAATCCTGCTCGAGTCTCACACCATTATGCGCGGCAGCCGCGTTAATCATGGCAAAGAAAATTGAAATGAACAGCAACAACCGCCTCATCCTCGCCTCCATCAAATTACACACGCCTTTAGCGACGTTTGATAAAAACAGCCGACACAGACTGTTTTTATTCGCATGTCTTCGATGAAGACGTGGGAATTGTTAAAGATCTTTTCAAGAGGCTTTATTTGTCACACTCCTGCAGTGTTATGAGAAAGTTATAGTTTCTTAGAATAACTCTAATTCTCTCCTCTGCCTTATTTCAAAGCAATAAAAGAACGGATTTATTGCCAGCTCCCTTACTTGGCCTACCAGAAGAGTCTGTAAAGACGATACTATTTATTATTAATGCATTCAGATGCGATTCAGCTTATCCCTATTATCCCTTGACGCACACAAAATTACGCGAATTTAATAGGTGCATAGTCATGCCTTGGACAAACACGCCAACTCACTTTGGTCGAGCCGCACAATTATTTCACTGGCTAACTGTAATGGCTGTTGGCGTTGCATGGCTGATTGGTCAATTACGAGATGAATTTCCAAAAGGGCTGGCGCGCCAGGAAGCTGGATTAATTCATACTTACGCCGGAGAGCTGATTGCAACTTTACTTATCGTGAGACTTTTATGGAGAATGTTTGACGCTTCTCCCACTGCAGGCTCAGAAACTAAAAGCAAATGGGCGCATTACGCAGTCTTAAGTGCTCATTTCTTTCTTTACACCTTGTTGGCTGGCGCTGTTGTCGCTGGAGTAGCCACACAATTTGCCAAAGGAAATCCGATCAGCGTCTTTGGCTTGTATGAGATTGCATCTCCTTGGCCAAAAGATAAATTCTTCGCTCATTCTTTGAGAGAATTACATGAATTTATAGCAAATTGCCTGATTATATTGGCCATACTTCATGCCTCAGCAGCCCTCATCCACCATTATATACTCAAGGACAATACTTTAAATAAAATGCTGCCGTTTTTTCGTTAAGCAACGATGCAATTTAATTTTTCATCGGTGAAGTTATGAGAATACTGAACGTCTCGCTAATCAATTATTATTTCAGATATTGATCAGCCGCCGCCACATGCCATACCAACCGCCTGCGCTTATCGCGAGAAGCGCAGCGAAGGGCAATTTTTCTGGCTCGGGCGCTTCAAAATGCAGTAATCCTGCCAATGGTTGAAAATAAAGACCAAGCACGACAACCGATAACGCAGCCACGGAGATAACCCAAAAGGACATATTTGCGCGCGCAAAAATTGAGACACCTTTCGGTAAGGCGTCTGAGAGTGCGAGCGTCAGATTGCCAAGGATCAACGTTGCAAAGGCTAAGCCGCGCGCTTGCGGTTCTGGCGCGCTAAAACCAATCTCGATGACATAAACAGCCATAACCCCAAGAAAAACTGCGAGACCCTGGATTGCGCCGAAAGCGAGATCTCGCGCGCCAAACAAAGGCTCGTCCCGCGCGCGCGGGGGCTTAAGCATGGCGTCCTTCTCTCCAGGCTCCGCCTCAAAGGCCAAAGAGCATGTGGGGTCAATTAGGAGCTCCATTAAGACAACATGAGCAGGCAAGAGGAGCGGCGGCAGCCCCATAAGGATTGGCGCTAAGGCAAGACCTGCAATTGGCACATGGATTGCCGTCACATAGGTCAATGCTTTTCTTAAATTGCTGAATATTCGACGCCCAAGCTCTATGCCTGCGACGATTGAAGAAAACTGATCATCCAATAAAACAATATGAGCAGCCTCGCGGGCGACGTCAGAACCACGCTGACCCATCGCGATGCCAATATGGGCTGAAGCGAGCGCCGGGGCGTCATTAACGCCATCTCCCGTCATAGCGACAATATGCCCGTCAGCCTTAAATGCTTCAACTAAAGCAAGCTTAGTGATTGGCGTAATCCGCGCAAAAACACGGATGTTGCGGATCTTTTCTGCGAGCAGCTCTGAGGGTGTTGCTGCAATGTCAGCGCCTGTTAAGACACCGGCGTCAACATCAATGCCAGCAGACCGCGCTATCGCCTGGGCAGTTGCCGGATAATCTCCCGTGATCATCGCAACAGCCACCCCAGCACGTCGCGCACAAGCAACCGCCTCTTGAACGCCTGGACGAATTGGATCCTCAAAAGCAAGAAGTCCAAGAAATTCATATGCTGCATCATTTAACGCGTTATTGGCGACACACGGCGTTTTCGCGACCGCAAGCACCCTGAAACCATCCCCAGCCATTTCCTCAACGAGTGATTGGTAACGCCGTCGATCAACATCCGTCACATCAGCAAGACGATAAATTGCTTCAGGCGCGCCCTTTGCGGCCTTGAAAGACCCATCCGCATCACGCCATGATTGGATATAGGCAAGAATGTCTGGACGTATGGGAAAGCTCTCAATTTGTGTAGCTTCTGATCCAATACCAAGCGCGCTCGCAAGCATGTGCACCGCGCGATCCATTGGATCAACAGGCTCTTGAGAAGATGCATGTAGCGCAGCAACGATCAATCGATGCTGCGCAGCCGTTGGCGCGCTGGGAATAGGGTAGATGCTAGAGCCCGTTGAGAGCGCGACAACCTTCATCTGATTTAATGTAAGTGTTCCTGTCTTATCAGTGCAGAGCATTGAGGTTGAGCCAAGCGTCTCCGTCACGGAGGATCGGCGAACAATTACATTACGCCGCGCCAGCCTAAAGGCGCCAAGCGCAAGAAATATCGCAAGCACCATTGGAAACTCTTCAGGCAATAAGCCAATAGCCAGGGTGATGCCTGCAAAACCTCCCTCAACCCAATCGCCATGAACAAGCCCATAAGCAATGATGATGAAAACGCAAAATAGCAGGGCGAAAGCGCCAAGTTTTGTCACCATCTCGCCTGTACGGCGCTGAAGCGGGCTTGGCTCGGGATCAATAGTCGCCAGAGAAGCCCCAAGCCTACCAACTGCAGTTGCAGATCCTGTGCGTGCGACCTCGGCGACGCCAGAACCCCGCACAATCATCGAGCCTGCGTATAAAAAAGGCGTATTGCTCCCGCCTGGGTCAGGAAAAATAAATCCTTCTCTGATCGCATCAAGCGTCTTAGTGACGGGCGCAGACTCTCCTGTAAGAATTGATTCATCAATGACAAGAGCATCGCCGGCTACAAGAACCGCATCCGCGGGCATACGCTCCCCCTCAGATATCAGCACCATATCTCCTGGAACGAGTTCTCGAGCGGGTATCTTTTTTTGTGCACCGTCCCGCAGGCAATGCGCCATGGGTTCTGCGAGCCTTTGAAGCGCTTCAAGCGCATGCGCGCTTCTAAGTTCTTGGAAGACAACGAGCGAGATAGACAGACTTGCGCCCACAACCATGAAGACGCCTTCGCCAAGATCTCCGAGTACAAGATATAACAAGGCGGCAACTGCTAAAAGAAAGAACATCGGCTCTCTAAGCGTTCGAATGATAATGCTCAGAATGGTCGATGAAGGAGGGCGAGAAATTGCGTTAGGACCGTATATAGCCTGGCGACGAGCAGCCTCATCTGAACTAAGACCGGCTATTGAGCGCCCTGCCATATGAATTTTGCCCCATATTTAATAAAAATGACCTATAGCAAGAAACAGCCTCGAAGACGACCGATCTCATGAGAACAATCGTCAAATAAGACCGATCTTATTCACATGAACAAAATAATAATCAATCAGATGAATAATTTTTTCAAAAATCCTCATGAATGATTAACAACATATTTTCTAAACTGAAACGCTATATTTTGATAAAATAAGCAAAAGCAAAACTCAAAAGAGCATAAATCCTGTCTTAACTTACCTCACGATCCTCTCTTCATCTTAAAAGAAATTATATAGACAAAACAAGAAGTCGACTTTAGGCACGTACGCTCCTTACTTATTTATTAAGCCAACAGCCCTTGCCTAGCAGGCTCAATCCTAAAACTTTTCGACTGCCAATCTTTTAGCTATAAGCTATCTCAGCTTTCGAATTTTCTGGCGTAACGCCAATGATTATCTACTCTGCATTGACGGCCAGAACTCTTGTGGGACTACAAAAAACGAAAAAACGCATGA
>DAIRFH010000100.1:0-6038 GCA_036795145.1 Methylocystis sp.
ATTGAAGAAATTGAGCTTGAGTTAAAACAAGGCGACGTAAACATCCTTTATGACACAGCAATTAATCTGATAAAAAAATTACATCTGACGGTTGAATTTTGCTCAAAATCGCAACGGGGTTTTGCCTTAATAGATCCAAAAATAAGAAAATATTTTTATCAAGAAGAGGTGATAAGGAATGCGCCTCTTGATTCAGAGCAATTCGTCGCCTCTTCAATGTTTTTATTATTACGGCATTTTATTCATCATTTTTACCATTTCACTCAAAAGTCCGTTCCAGAGGACATTCATCAAATGCGCGTTGTCTTACGTAAGCTACGCGTGATTTTTTCAATTTTAAGAAAAACATCTCATAATAGCGAGTTTGATTCTTTGCGCGCTGAAGCACGCCGCATAGCGACCTTGCTTGGCCATGTGCGCGACTATGATGTCTTATTAGATCTCATTGATGAGGGCCCCAAAAAGATTCTAATTGATGATGGCGGGCTAGAGCCCTTAATTAAGGAAATTGACGCTAGAAAAGAATACGCCTTGCGCGGCGCTTGGAAGATTCATGAAGACAGAAGCGCAGTTCTCTTTTTGTTAAAAACACAAAAAATAATGTCAAATCCTGGCTTTTTGTCCGCTTCCTTTGTGGAGGGCGAGAGCCATAATATTAAAGACTTTGCTGTAAGCATTCTTGAAAAAAGCGATAAAAAAATTCGCCGGCGTGGACAAAAAATAAAAAAGATGAATGATGTTGGTCGCCATCAACTGCGTATCAATCTTAAAAAGCTTCGATATATTTCCGAATTCTTTATGGATGCTTTTGATAAGAAGGCGGTTAAGGCCTATATTAAGCAGATCTCATTGCTGCAGGAATTACTCGGGGCGCATAATGATCTCGTTTGTGCAGAGATGACGCTGCGTCAGATTGCAACGTCGCTTAGTCGCCAGTCTCAAATAACAGTAGGGAAGATTTTAGGATGGTATGGACACGCCAGTCTCGATAAGGAATTCAGACTTTTGAGAAAATGGCGGAAATTTAGTCATAGTACGCCGTTTTGGTATATCGTCGAGCGTCAGACGGAAGCGGTTGATGATTACGCCGGGGAAGATTTTGCAGCTTTCGAATAGTTGTAAATAATTCATAATTCATAAAACTATATATTTTTATTGCATTTGCGGATCTAAAAGTCTGCTTCTTTTTCATTCAAGAAAACGTTTTATTACTGTCATTAAATGGAAACAGGAATCAATTATTTCTGTTTTTTGAAACAGGCGAGATGTGGCATTCGCTTGTAAAACACGACTGGTAGAGATGACGTCTTCTCCCAAGCCTATTAAAAAATCACACATATATAACCTGTTTCTATCGGTTGATTGGATTTTTAGATTTTATTTCGGGTGCTTGTCGCGTTTAAAAACCAAGCGCTCAGCCTGTTATCCTTATCTAAATCCAGGCGATACTTCTCATGGCATAATGATATCGGAGAAAGCGGTATGACTTTTACGGTTATTGCTTTAGCTCTTTGCAGCTTCATCATGATCATGAATTTTATCAGCATGGGCATAATGGCGAAGAAATGTAAGGCGCGGCAAAGAACATTGCCTGTGCCGTCATTTGCGCCCCCGGTTAGTATTATTCGTCCGCTTCGCAATATTGAGCAATTTAGCGAAGAAACGCTTCATGCTTCTTTTAGTCTAAATTACCCGCAGTATGAGCTCATTTTCTGTGTCCAGTCAGCCAATGACCCTATTATTCCAGTGGTTGAAGGACATATTCGAAAAAACCCTCACATAAATGCTGTTGTGCTGATTGGCGATAATGTCATCAGCGCCAATCCAAAGCTGAATAATTGCGTGAAAGGTTGGGAATACGCCAAGCATGACTATGTGATCTTAGCGGACTCAAATGCGCTGATGCCGCCAGATTATATTCAAACCATGCTGGCGGCCTTTGATCCAGGCACAGCCATGAGCGTATCTATGCCGATCGGTTCGCGGCCGGGCAACTTCTGGGCGATCGTTGAGTGCGCGATTTTGAATACCTTCCAGGCGCGTTGGCAATATGGCGCCGAGGCCATTGGAATTGGCTTTGCGCAAGGTAAAAACATGATGTGGAAAAAAGAGATTTTGGACAGGGCAGGGGGCATCAGCGCCCTGGCGTCTGAAATTGCTGAAGACGCAGCCTCAACAAAAGTAATCAGAGCCCAAAATCTTGATATTCATCTTGTCGATATGCCATTTGAGCAGCCTCTTGGCACCAGAATGGCGCGAGAAGTTTATGACCGTCACGCGAGATGGGCGCGGTTGAGACGGGCGACCTTTCCTCTTTATTTCGTCCCAGAATTTATGAATGGCAGTTTTATTGCAGCTGTCACGGGCGCTTTCGCTGCGATAGAGTATGGGTATAACCCATTAGCTGTAGCCATATTGATCGTTGCATCTCTGCATATCGGTGAAATCATTCTAGCTAAAATATGCGGTTTTTTTGTCGATTGGCGTATGCCGTTTGCGCTCATTGTCAGAGATATTATGCTGCCTGTCATGTTTATCGACGCGCTGCTTATTGATGAATATGTCTGGCACGGAGAAAAAATTAAAATTAAAGAGGCTGATGAATATATGGGATTATCGTAATCCCATTGGGTAATGTTATCGAACAAGAAAATTTATAGATTTTTAATTGGGTGATGCGATGGCGGTGCTGGTAACAGGTGGCGCGGGCTATATTGGCAGCCACATGGTGCTTGCCCTGCTTGAGAGAGGTGAAAAAGTTGTCATCATAGATGATCTGTCAACGGGTTTTTCCTGGGCTGTTCCATCCGGCGCTGAGTTTTATATTGCTGATTTTGGTGATTATGAAACTGTTTCATCGCTCATTAATAAGCACCATATTCAAGAAATTATTCATTTTGCGGCCAAGATTGTTGTTCCAGATTCTGTTGTCGACCCGCTTGGCTATTATAATAATAACACGGTTAAAGCCCGCGCACTGCTTGCTGCCGCTGTTAGAAATAATGTTCGGAATTTTATCTTTTCCTCAACAGCTGCCGTCTACGGCGATCCGGTAAATGATCTAGTTGGCGAAGAAGATGGATTAAAACCCTTATCGCCCTATGGCCGCTCAAAGCTTATGGTTGAGTGGATGCTGGATGATATATCGCATGCGCATCCACTCACCTACGCAATTTTAAGATATTTCAATGTCGCAGGCGCTGATCCGCTTGGGCGTTCTGGGCAGTCATCAAAAATTGCGACACATCTCATTAAAGTGGCTGTTCAGGCTGCTATTGGCGCGCGTGATCATGTTAAATTATTTGGCGACGACTATCCAACGCCAGATGGCACCTGTGTCAGAGATTACGTCCATGTCGTGGATCTGGTGAGCGCACATATTAAGGCTTTAACCTACTTAAGAGATCACAATAAAAATATGATCTGCAATTGTGGTTATGGCAGAGGTTTTTCAGTGAGAGAAGTATTAACGGCGGTTCGTGACGTTTCGGGAGTTAATTTTCCAATTGAGAATGCGCCGAGAAGAGCTGGCGATCCCGCTAAAATCGTTGCATCTAATCATATGATTAAAAGACTTCTTGGCTGGGAAGCGCAGTTTGACGATCTTCATAAGATTATAGAACACGCGCTTATATGGGAAGAAAATCTCCGCACCAAAAATAATGCTCCTCTAATTGTTGGTTAAGATTCTCAATCACGCGGCGATTTATTGCGTGACGTCATATTTGTGAGATACGAATCTGTTTTCTTCGTAAATGAAAATTAAGAGGCTATGCGGTCAATGAACAAATTTGATCTTAGCTCTGATGATGAGGCCACTCATCGCTATCGTACAATTTTTCTTTCTGATCTTCATTTAGGCACTAGAAATTCTCAAACAGATCTCTTGCTAGATTTTTTAAAACATAATGACGCTGACATTATCTATCTAGTAGGCGACATTATTGATGGCTGGCAATTAAAACGCGGTTGGTATTGGCCTCAGTCACATAATGACGTGCTGCAAAAAATTCTACGTAAGGCGCGTAAAGGCGCTAAAGTAATTTATGTTCCAGGAAACCATGACGAATTTGCCCGTGAATATACGGGCATGTTTTTTGGCGGCATTGAAGTCTTAGATCGAACAATTCATACGACCGCTGATGGGAAGAAGCTTCTCGTTATACATGGCGATCAATTTGACATTGTTGTTTGTAACGCCCGCTGGCTCGCCTATCTGGGCGATTGGGCCTATGATACCGCGATTTTTATCAATACCTGGTATAATCACGCGCGCCGCCTGCTTGGCGCTGGCTATTGGTCATTTTCAGCATGGGCGAAAATGAAGGTTAAAAACGCTGTTAATTTTATCGGCGATTTTGAGAAGACGCTGTCGGCGGAGGCTAAAAAGCTCAGTCTAGACGGCGTTGTTTGTGGCCATATTCATCATGCCACGATTAAGACGATAGATGATATGCAATATATAAATATTGGTGATTTTGTTGAAAGCTGCACGGCGATCGCCGAGCATGAAGACGGGCGTCTTGAGATTATTCATTGGAATGTGAAGATGGCGGATCGCGTCAGCCGTGAGCGGCTAGAGCGCACGCCGCAACTGCCAGCGCCCACTGCTGTCGCGGCGTAACAAGCAGCGTTACAATCGGTGTAACGCGCTTTACGCTCACCTACTCTATTTTGGCTCTAATAATCCCAAACGTGTTAATTCATGGTCTCTTATTTTATTTGTTATCGGATAATAGCCAGCCAGCTTTGCAAAGTTCTGACCGTCTTTTGAAAGAATATATTTGATAAATTCGCCGCTTAAGACATCTATGGCGGCATTTGGGTTCTTTAAGATATAGACATAAAGCCCACGCGCTAAGGGATATTTACGCGAATAGGTGTTGTCGAAAGAGGGATCAAAGCATTGGCCTTTGATGGTCACAGGCACGACGCGCACATTATCTGATTTATAGCCAACACTCGAATAGCCTATGGCAGATTTATCATTTTCAACGGCTTTAACGACAGCTTCTGAGCCGTCTTGCTGCTTAAGGCTATCCTTGTAATCTCCGCCAGCAAGAACATTTTGTTTGAAAAATTTATAGGTGCCGGACAGTATATTGCGGCCATAAAGATCGATTGGCTTTGAGGCCCATTCGCCAGTTAAGCCCAATTCTCCCCAGGTATGAATGGCCGGCTGAGACGTGGATTTATGATCAGAGCTGAAAACGCGGTCGAGTTGCTCCATTGAAATACATTCCAATGGATTTTCCTTATTGACGAAGATAGCGAGCGCATCGATCGCAACAAGGACGGCTGTTGGCTTATAGCCATATTTCGTTTGAAAGAGGCCGATTTCGTCAGGCGTCATTTGGCGCGACATTGGCGCAAGTTGGGTGCGGCCTTCCAAGAGCGCTGGAGGCGCTGTGTTGGAGCCTTTGCTTTCAATATCAATTGCAACATTAGGGTAGAGGTCTTTAAAGCCGTCAGCCCAAAGCTTCATTTCATGGGCTAAGGTGTCAGACCCTGCAGATTTTAACTCGCCATTGAGATTAGATAATTTTCGATAGGGCGAGAGCTCAAGATCAAGAGCGTGAAGGGAGGTTGAAAAATTGAAGAGAATGAATAGCGCAGCGGTAGATTTGGCTAAAATACGCATAGGTCGCCCTTATCGGAGAAAAAGTCGTTCATTAGCTTGTGCTAATTAGACATGACAAATTCATGACACTCTAGATAAGTTGAGCAAACTTAAAAATAATTTTTGAAGAGAGCAGAATCGTTCAGAAAAAGGGTATTTTTTCCTCTTTTAGATGAGCTTACGCCAATTAATCAGGTGATTATTTTTCTTGTCACAAAAGTTCAGTCAAAAATGGCTAAACACATGCGCGCGGCATCAGGGCGTGCTCTGACGATTCATTTTCAAAAAACAGAAAGTATCGCTGAATGATTTTATCAACTCTCAAGCGCGCCAGTATTGGCGCTGCAATTATCCTTGCTTCTGTTGGCGCCTCTTATGCGCTAGACATATCTGGTGCGGGAGCGACGTTTCCATATCC
>DAIRFH010000022.1:0-30679 GCA_036795145.1 Methylocystis sp.
GCAGGTGCGCTTAACCCGACCCCCAAACCCACGCCATCTGACGCAGAAACTATCAAAGCGCTCACCACGACAAGCAAAGCTCTCAGACGCGCTGGCGGTAAAACGCCGGCACCTTCGTTGTCTCATTTTGCTGATACGCTTGACGCTTTGGCTTCAGCAAGCACAGAAATTCGAGAAGCCGCCCGCGCAAGCGCCTTCGATAATTTTGAAAAATTGATGGGCGATTTGCGCCAAGCCCTCAGCGCAACGGAAGTTAACCCTGAAACGATTGCGCCTGATCTTCGTGCGGAATGGGTTTCTTCAGACGGCCTTGTGCGTCTTGAGGTTACGCCCAAAGGCGATAGCAATGATCGCATTGTGATGACAAAATTTGCCGAGGCCATCCAGGCAGTTGCGCCAAACGCGAGCGGTCCGCCGGTCATTGTATCGGAAGCAGGCCGCTCAATTACGCATGCTTTCCTCGAGGCGGGCTTTTATGCGCTTGTCGCCATCTTCATCATTCTCGCCGTAGCTTTACGCAATCCATTAGACGTAGCGTTAACCTTAGGCCCCCTCGTCCTTGCCGGAGTGATGAGTCTTGAAGCAGCGGATATGGTTGGCATGTCGCTGAACTTTGCGAATGTGATTGCACTTCCTTTGATGTTTGGCGTTGGTGTTGCGTTCCATATCTATTACGTGATCGCGTGGCGAAAAGGCGTTGTCGACATGCTGGCGTCTAGTTTAACCCGCGCCATTTTTTTCAGCTCTTTGACAACGGGCGTCGCCTTTGGGAGCCTCTATCTTTCCAGTCATCCTGGCACGGCAAGCATGGGTGAGCTGCTAATCATCTCTCTGTTTTTTACGCTTCTTGCAGCCTTTATTATTGTGCCTGCGTTTTTGGGGCCGCCAAGAAACAACAACGCACACGAGTAATACAAATGCCAGACTGTCGAGGGCTTTCTTTATCCAGCTTTGTCTGAAATCATTCACAAAAGCCATAGAATCAGGGACGTCGCTTCATGAGAAAGAAAATTTTATGCCTCGTAACGGCTATGGCCTGGTTCAGTCCGTGCCTATCGAATGCGGCTGAACCGATCTATGGCGTTTGGGGCAGAGACGGCCATCCAGACGACAAGCTAGAATTTTATGACTGCGCGAACAAGCTCTGCGCTAAAGGTACGTTGCCATTACCAGACGGATCGCCGCCGCCAGAAATTCTTCGCAACGCGGCAAAGTCAGGAGCCAATGGCTGGAAAGGCGATCTCTATAATCCAGAAGACGGCAAGACTTATGGCGGTCAAATTACCTATGACTCGCCAACCAAACTCACATTAACCGGCTGCCTGATGGGCTTTCTTTGCCAAAGCGAAACATGGACGCGCATAAGCAGCGCTCCAAAACCAGCGGCGGCGGAAAACAAGACCTCAGAAACACACAAGTCTTCTGAAACGGCCAAAGAAACGCCAAAAGAAAAAGAGACAACAAAGCCAGCTGCTGCAGTGGCTGCGCCTAAAACGGAAGTAAAAGCCGCGCCAGCCAAGACCCCAGCGCCTACCGCTCAGCCTGTTAAGCCAGCAGCCAGCGGCGCAGCCCCGAGCGCAAAACCCGTTACCGCTGTCACTGGCGCTCAAAAAGCTACAGCATCCCCTCCTTCAAAAGCTGCGGGCGCAGAATCCAAGTCAACATCAGCCCCAAAAGCGACAGCTGCGCCTGTCAAACCCGCGCCTAAGCCTGCAACTGATGATTAAATTGTTGGAAATCGCCGCGTAAAAAACAAAATGAACCCAAATCTGGGTGCGCTGGCCGCATGAGTAGGATAGACTATAAAATCTGTAATGGCTTCGCGTCTATGAGGCCAGGGGATCCCACTTGTCTCCCGGGTAAGACGCAGGCCCATTGACCCAGCCTCAGGACCCTAGGCCGTCGTTGTGATAGTAAACATTTGTGATCGCGACGAAAAGTGGAGCCTTTTTCTGCTGCAGACCTTTATTAGAATTTTTCCCTTGCGACGCTCTGCTGTCAGGGGGAGTGTGCTCGCGATCACGGCGCTACTCGCAAGCTGCGATCTCGATTGGGAAAAACCTGATCTCGCGACGCCGCCGCCTGCTGGCTTCAAAGAGGCGCGACCAAAATCAGCTGCGCCAATCCAGGCTGGAGCAGAGTTTGTTAGTAAGTTTGGTTCGAAAGAACTAACCGGCATCGTTGAACTCGCTCTGTCAGACAATCTTGATATTGCCGCCGCCGCTGCCCGAATTATTGAGGCCGACGCTCAGGCGCGCACCGCAAGCTCGCCACTTTATCCAAATGTTTCAATGCAGGATATTGTACGCACCAACCGCACAGCCGGCACAACGCTCAATCTTGGAAATGCAGCAACAGGTATTAATACAGGCAGCTTCGGCACGAGCTCCAATACCCAAACACAAAAAACAAATAATATTCCCAACGGAAGAAATTATGGCTTCTTCCAGCTTGGCGCGGCGGCGGCCAGTTACACAATTGATTTTTGGGGTGTGAATGAGGACGCCTCCTTTGCTTCTCGCCTTTTGGCCAATGCCAGCCGCTTTGATCGCGATGTCGTGGAGATCTCAACTGTAACGTCTGTAATGAACGGCTATTTCCAGGTGCTGAATGCGCAAGATCGCTTACAAATCGCACGCACCAATGTCGCCATCGCTGAGAAAGTAAATGCTGCGATCCAGGGACGTTTTACAGTCGGCACAGCCAGCATGTTCGACACAGCCCAACAAGAAACAGTGCTTGCGACGCAGCGCGCAACAATACCTCCACTTGAAAAAACTTTGCGGCAAACAACAAACACTCTTGCTGTTCTCTTGGGACGCACCCCAGAGGCATTCTCCATCAAAGGCGGCTCACTGACGCAATTAAAGTTTCCTAAAATTGATCCAGGTCTCCCTTCTGAGGTTTTACTACGACGTCCCGACGTTGCGCGCGTCGAAGCGCAGCTCGCATCACAAGAGTTTTCTGTGATGAATGCGCGCGCTCAATTTTTTCCTTCCATTACCCTTGTTGGCCTCTATGGACCCCAATCGGCTCTGATCTCAAACCTGATTAACCCACAAGCCCTTGCTTGGAATGCCGCGACGCAACTGGCTCAACCAATTTTTGACGGCTGGTTTCTTCAGGGGCAGTATGAAAATCAAAAAGGACGTTATGCTGAATTAGCCGCTTTATATCGTAAGCAGATATTGAATGCGCTCACAGACACAGAAAACGCCTTAATTGCAGTGAAAGAGACAGAAAAACAGCTCAAGTTGCAAACGGTCGCCGTTGCCGCCGCAAGACGCGCCTTCGAGGCAGCAAACATGCAATTGCAAGAAGGAACAATTGACATCATTACGCTGTCTGTGACTCAAAACAATCTGTTTACTGCTCAACAGCAAGAGGCTGATATCCGATTAAGTTACTATCAGGCTGCCGCCACGCTCTATCAAGCGTTGGGCGGCGGCTGGTCGCCAACTACCCGTAACGCAGAAATTGCCCGGGCAAATGTCGCCTATGAAGCCAATAAGGGCCCCTGGCCATGAGCCGATTTAACTTGAAAAATTTTAAGCCTCAACGCCTCAATCTTGCACACATTGACATGCGCCGACCTGGCGTCCGGATTGGTCTCGCAATCGGCCTGCTATTGCTCGCCTTTGTCGCGAGCAAGCTATATCAAAATAGCTCGTCCTCAAGCGGATCTGGTCAAAACGCCCCAGCCAGTATAGCAGACCCTAGTAAGGGCGAAGGGCCCGTCACGACGACAGTGACACGCGCGCGAATTGCAGATGTTCCAGTAACAATTGACGCTGTTGGCACGGTTCAAGCGCTCAATACCGTAACAATCAGAACTCAAGTCGACGGTCGCTTAATGCGACTTGCCTTCACAGAAGGCCAAGACGTGCAAAAAGATGACGTAATCGCCGAAATCGATCCTGCGCTTTATTTGGCGCAATATGAACAAGCTGTCGCTAAAAAAAATCAAGATGAGGCGACGCTCGCAAACGCCCGTGTCGACCTTCAACGTTATGAAAAACTCATTGCTGCAAAATTTGCTTCTCATCAGCAATATTCAACGCAAAAAGCCTTAGTACAGCAGCTAGAAGCGCAAGTGCGCGCCGATCAAGCAGCAATTGATAGCGCCAAGACAACCCTCGATTATGCGACCATACGCTCACCGATAAATGGGCGCGCAGGCATTCGATTGGTTGACGTAGGCAATCTTCTCCGCGCGGGTGATCAAACAGGAATTGTTGTTATCACTCAACTTAAACCTATCTATGTCATCTTCACCCTGCCACAACAATCATTACTCGCCGTGCAAAAAGCCGAAAAGGCGGGGATTGCAAAAGTGATTGCTCTTGGCAACGACAACGCATCAACAATTGCTGAAGGCGATCTGTCGGTCATTGATAATCAGATTGATCAACTTACTGGCACCGTGCGCCTCAAAGCACTCTTTACGAATGCCGACCTAGCGCTATGGCCAGGACAGTTCATCAACGTACGCTTAATGCTCGACACCATAAAAGATGCGATCGTCACGCCGAGCCCTTCGGTGCAAAGAGGGCCAAACGGCGCCTTTGTTTACGTGCTGGGCGAGGATGGCCGAGCGCATATGCGAAGCGTAACAACAGGACGCCAAGATGAGTCACAGGTCGTCATCCTTAGTGGAGTAAAAGCCGGCGAAACGATCATCGCCAGCGGTTTTTCCCGCCTTTCTGATGGCGCAAAAATACGCGTCATTAACACTGAAGTTTTAGATAAAGAGCCAATAAAAGCTACCGCGCCGGATCAACAATCCGAAAACAAGACTGGCATCGGTGTAAGAAAGCGTGATGATAACGGCCCAAAAACCGGGACTGCGCCCAAGCAATGAGCTAAAGCCGGAAAGACGAGTGATCTCGATATGAATGTTTCGGCGCCCTTTATTAGACGTCCTGTTGCAACATCGCTCATGGCCTTCGCCGTACTTCTTTTTGGTATGCTAGGCTATACGCGCTTATCGATCTCACCCCTCCCACAAGTTGACTTCCCAACTATTCAGATCACCACGCAGCTACCTGGCGCCAATCCAGATACGATTGCCTCGCTTGTCACGGCATCCCTTGAACGCCAATTCGGTCAAGTGCCGTCACTGACAAGCATGTCATCGCAAAGCTCTTTTGGTCTATCGCAAATTACCCTTCAGTTTAATCTAGATCGCGATATCGACGCTGCGGCGCAGGACGTTCAATCAGCAATTAACGCAGCGGCCTCAACGCTGCCACGCAATCTCCCCTACCCGCCTGTATATGCAAAAGTTAATCCTGCCGACACGCCTATCTTAACGCTCACGCTGCGCTCAAATACCGCAACACTGCGAAAACTAAGTGATGCAGCAGATACGCTGATCGCGCCGCAGTTATCGCAAGTCTCTGGCGTAGGCCGCGTCTCTGTTCAAGGCGGCGTCCGACCAGCCGTTCGGATAGAAGCGGATCTCGCACGGCTAGCGGCTAACCGCATCGGCATGGAAGATTTGCGCCAGGCAATAGCCGCCGCCAATATTGCTGGAGCTAAAGGGTCTCTTGACGGCACCCGCCAAGCCTACACCCTCGACGCCAACGATCAAATCCTTGAAGCCAAACAATACGAAACTATCGTCGTTGTCTGGCGTAATAATGCGCCAGTTATGGTCAGGGACGTCGCACGCGTGGTTGAAGGACTTGAGAACGCCCGGGTCGGCGGCTGGTATAATGGCGAGCAGTCCATCGTTCTTGATATTCTTCGTCAACCCGGCGCGAACATTATCAATACTGTTGAGCTGATCAAAAACGAACTTCCAAAATTGCGGGCTAACTTACCCAGCGGCATGTCATTGGAAATCGTCAGCGATCGCACCGCCACCATCCGCGCGTCAATCTTCGAAGTCCAGATGACTCTCGTGATCGCCGCCTTTCTTGTTATTATGGTCGTCTACATGTTCCTGCGCAGCTGGCGGGCGACGATTATCGCCGGTGTTAGTCTGCCACTTTCCGTCATCGCTACTTTCGCCATCATGTGGCTGGCAGGATTCTCCCTCGATAATCTCTCCTTAATGGCGCTGACAATCGGTACAGGCTTCATTGTTGATGACGCAATTGTGATGATTGAAAATATCGTTCGTTATATTGAGGGAGGCAAGACACCTTTTCAGGCAGCAATCGACGGCGCGCGTGAAATTGGCTTCACGGTTGTGTCTTTAACCGTTTCTCTCATCGCAGTCTTTATCCCACTTCTGTTCATGACTGGCGTCGTCGGACGCATGTTCCGCGAATTTGCATTAACACTCACAATCGCAGTTGTTATCTCAGCGATCATTTCCCTAACCCTCACACCAATGCTTTGCGCCACCTTGTTGAAACACACCCCCGCTCATAGTCCGACAGGCGCAGAGAGCATCTCTCGATGGCTTGACGCTCTCTACGAACGCTCTCTCAACTGGGCGATGAATAATGAAGGATTTATACTAAAACTGACAGTTGCCACTTTTGCGCTCACGGCGGCGCTCTTCATCATGATCCCAAAAGGATTTTTACCCTTGCAGGATACCGGCCTAATTAGTGTCGTGCTTGAAGCCTCGCCTGATACCTCTTTCGAAGGCATGGTGGAGCTTCAGCAAAAAGTTTCAGCAATCTTTCAGGCTGACCCAGATGTGAAGGGAGTCACGTCAGTTCTTGGCGTCGGTCCGCTTAACGCCACGACCAACGTGGCGCGTCTTACAGTGATCTTAAAAGATCGATCAACTGGCCGACCGAGCGCAGAAAAAATAGCCATAAGATTAAAAAAATCCGGTGAACATATTCCAGGAGCCTCGATTTTTGCTCAACCTGTTCAGGATATCCAAATTTCCACACGACCCAGCCGCTCTCAATATCAATATACGCTCACTTCTGCAGACAGCACAGAACTCCTAAAATGGTCCGATCGACTCCTCAGCCAATTGCGTCAAACCCCCGGGCTTCGCAATGTCGCCGCCGAAACTCAGGAAGGCGGATTACGCGCATTGATGCATATTGACCGTGATAAAATGGGTCGCCTAGGACTGACAGCTCAAAATATTGACGACACACTCAATGACGCATTTGGGCAAAGACAAATTTCCACTATATACACTCAATCAAATCAATATCGTGTAATTTTAGAAGCCGCGCCTCAATATCACCGTGACGCGGCGGCATTGGAAAAACTCTACGTCTCCCCCATTGGAGGCGGGGCTCAAACGCCTCTGGGCGCCTTCGTACAAATCGACCAGATTGCTGCGCCTCTTTCTGTTGCGCATCAGGACCAATTTCCTGCATCAACAATCAGCTTTGACCTTTCTGACAGATACGCTTTAGGCGATGCCGTCAAAATACTTAAGAGGTCTGAAGAGATGATTGGCATGCCGCCTTCTGTTATTGGCGTTTTTAGTGCTGACGCTGCCGAATTTAATAAATCTCTCGAAAGCGAACCATGGCTCATCCTTGCTGCAATAATTGCGATTTATGTGGTTCTTGGCGTGCTCTACGAGAGCTTCCTGCATCCTTTTACGGTCTTAACGACATTGCCATCAGCTGGCGTCGGCGCTCTGCTTGCCCTCATGCTCTTTCGGATCGATCTATCTGTTGTCGCACTGATTGGCATTATTCTTTTGATGGGCATTGTTAAAAAGAACGCTATCATGATGATTGACTTTGCGCTTGAGACAGAACGCCTTGACGGATTAGCGCCGCGTCAATCCATTATACGCGCAGCCTTGTTGCGTTTCCGGCCGATCATGATGACAACATTAGCCGCATTACTTGGTGCATTCCCGCTAGTATTGGCGCACGGCGCAGGGAGCGAGTTACGCATCCCCCTAGGCGTATCAATTATCGGCGGCCTTCTTTTATCGCAAGCCTTAACGCTCTACTCAACGCCCGTTATTTATCTGGCTGTTGACCGTTTCCGCCAGCGCCCGTCAAAGAGCGAACATGACGTGAGACGATCACAAGAGGCTGTCGAGTGAATCTCTCTGAACCTTTCATAAGGCGTCCTGTTGGCACAAGCCTTCTTGCGGCTGCTTTATTTATTATTGGAACCGTCGCTTATTTCTTTCTTCCTGTTGCAAGCTTACCTGCAATTGATTTTCCGATTATCAGCATCAGCGCGCTTCGCCCTGGCGCTGATCCTGAAACAATGGCCGCATCTGTTGCGGCTCCCCTTGAGCGCAGGCTTGCTGGCATTGCAGGCCTCAACGAACTGACATCAACAAACTCGCTTGGTTCTACTCAAATCATTGCGCAATTTGATATTTCACGAAATCTAGACTCCGCCGCGCGCGACGTCCAGGCCGCGATTAACGCCGCGATACCAGACCTGCCTCTCGACCTCCCGATGGCTCCAACCTATAAGAAGGCCAGCCAATCCAGCATGCCAGTGTTGGTTCTGGCCCTAACCTCAGACAGCCTGCCAACAAGCACAATTTTCGACGCGACAGACACAATCATTGCGCAACGAATTTCTCAGGTGCCTGGCGTTGCAGAAACGCGCGTAACAGGCGCAGAACAGCCTGCCATTCGTATTCAGGTAGATAGCGCTAGACTGGCGGCCATGGGGCTCGGCGTCGACGCCGTCGCAAATGCGCTTACGACAGCAAACGCGCATTCAGCCGTTGGCGTTCTTGCTGGCGCAACTCAGGAAATTACGATCTCCACCACTGATCAGCTTTCCACAGCGCAAGACTATCGCAATATCGTCATTGCTTCTCGAGCTGGAGCCATCGTAAAGCTAGGCGATGTTGCAAAAGTTGAACTTGGCGTTCGAAATCGCATGTCTGCTGGGTGGTTTAATGGCAAACCAGCGGTTCTTATCATCGTCACGAAGCAGCCTAACGCGAATGTTATTGAAACGGTTGACCATATTAAGGCGCTGATGCCCCAGATGCAGCAATGGATTCCTGCAGGCATCAAAATCAATGTTCTCTCGGATCGCACACAGACAATTCGTGCGAGTATTCACGATATTCAGTTCACTTTAGCAATATCAGTACTGCTTGTGATGATTGTTGTCTTTATCTTCCTGCGCAAAGCAACGCCAGTTATCGCCGCAGGTATTACCGTGCCATTGTCTCTTATTGGCACCTGCGCAGCGATGTGGGCAGCGGGTTTTTCTATCGATAATCTATCATTGATGGCACTAACAATTTCAGTTGGCTTTGTTGTCGATGACGCAATTGTGATGATTGAAAACATTGAAAGTGCGCGCGAACAAGGCCTCAACAGAATGTCTGCAGCGCTTCAGGGGTCAAAACAAATTGCATTCACAGTCTTTTCAATCAGCCTATCTCTAATTGCCGTATTTATCCCCCTACTCTTTATGGAAGGCGTGATGGGGAAACTACTACGCGAGTTTTCTATGACGCTGACGTTCGCCATCGTTATCTCTATGGTTGTATCTCTAACGGTAACGCCAATGATTTGCGCATGGCTGCCGCATTTCAAGCATTCTAAACGCTCGCGATTCGATGCTGTAATTGAAGATTCTCTTGATTATATCGTTAATCTTTATACCCGAAGCTTGCGGCCTGTTGTTGACCATCCCTGGATGACATTGATTGTTGTCCTTGCAACAGTCGCAGCGACTATCCAGCTCTATAGAACGATTCCTAAAGGAAACCTTCCACAAGACGACATTGGCTTAATCAACGGAACAACAGAAGCAGCTGCTGACGTTTCTTTTGCTGAGATGTCACGGCTCCAGCGCAGCGCTAGCGATACATTACTCCTTGATCCAGACGTTGCCGACGTTGGATCCTTTATTGGCGCAACAGGATTAACCTCCTCGCAAAATCAAGGTAGGCTTTTTGTTGCACTTAAACCAGCAAGTCAGCGCAAATCCAACAGCCGTGAAGTCATCGCACGATTGCGCCCTGAATTTGCAAAGATCGCCGGCCTAAGCGTCTTCATGCAGCCCTCGCAAGATCTACGAAATGGCGGACGCACGAGCAAAGCTCAATATCAATTTACGCTGTCTGATGCATCAATAGAAGAGCTGGAGGAATGGCGGGGCAAGATAGTTGCTCATTTAAAGAATTTGCCAGAACTTGCAGATGTCACTTCCGACAAGGAGCTTGGCGGTTTACGCGCTGCAGTTGTCATAGATCGTAACGCAGCCTCACGCATGAATGTTCCAATTTCATCTATTGACGCTGCGCTCAACAGCGCTTTCGGGCAACGTCAAGACACAATCGTTTATACGCAGCGCAATCAATATCGTGTGATATTTGAAACGCCAATCTCACGTCAACGCGACATTCGAGATCTCGCAGGAATCTATGTTTCTGCGGCGACAGGGGTCCAAGTTCCCCTGACGGCGCTAGCACGCATCGAACGTGGATATATGCCCCTTGTCGTTAATCACCAGGGTGTGCTGCCAGCTATCACGATTTCATATAATATCGCGCCTGGCGCAACACTAGACGCTGCGACAAAGGCTATTGAAAAATCAATTGAAGAGATGAATTTGCCTGCCGGACTTCATGCTGGTTTTGCAGGCGACGCCGCCGATTTCCGTAAGGTTGCTGCAGGCATGGCGACATTAATCCTTGCAGCTTTGCTTGCTGTTTACATCATTCTAGGCATTCTTTACGAAAGCCTTATTCACCCATTAACAATTATTTCGACACTCCCGTCAGCAGGGCTAGGGGCGCTGTTATCACTCGAAGCATTTGGCGCAGAATTTACTGTTATTGCTTTTATCGGCATTCTTCTGTTGATCGGAATCGTCAAGAAAAACGGCATTATGCTCGTCGACTTCGCGCTTCAGAGCGAACGTGAGCATGGACTTTCTGCGCATGATGCAGCCTTAGAAGCTGCGCGTGAACGTTTCCGTCCAATTTTGATGACGACACTCGCTGCAATATTTGGCGCGTTGCCGCTTGCTTTTGCTACAGGTATCGGCGCGGAATTACGCCGGCCATTGGGCATCACAATTATTGGCGGCCTAATACTCAGTCAGGCCCTGACGCTTTATACAACGCCGGTCATTTATCTTCTTATGGGTAAATTTCAGAGAAAAAAGAAAGCAATAAAACAAAACACTGCGCCAGCTTGAACACTTCCCTAGACTTAACGAATGAACGGAAAAATTATTGAATTACGTCGCTGGGAATTTCAAAAAGAAAACGCAACAAAGGCTCTTTACCCGAGTCTTCGACAGGCACATGCCAGAATTTTGAGTCAATTGATGGAAATCGTTCCATCGGCAACTGGATCTCTCGCAAATGGCCGCGCCCATCGAAACCATGTACCACGGCGCTCTCCAACACCTTGAACAGTTGGGTTTCATTTTCAGGCGCAGCCGAAACCGTTAGAACCAGATTATTGGCAATCGGAAATGATTTTTCGAGAAACTGGTCGAGAGACGCTTCATGCATTTATACAGTCTCATTTGTTAACAAAAAAGCCAGACGAATGAAGGAATAAAAACCGACCTAGGCTCTTTTTAGTGCGGTGGCATTCTGCCGACAATTAAGGCGGAGTTATGAAAGAGAGGACTTTTGTCCCCAGCCCTCTTCAAAGATAAGATCAGCCAGCGGCAGGCGACGCGCCCATCCGCGCACCTCTAGCTCAGGGCGAAGATAGGTCTGATCGACATATCCGGCACAAAGATAGGCGACAATAGCGATCTCATTGGGAATATTGAGGATCTCACGAAGGTCCTGCGACCGTAAAATGCTTACCCAGCCAATACCAACCCCCTCCACACGCGCCGCCAACCAAAGATTTTGGACTGCACACGCGGTGCTCAGCAAATCAACGTCCGGCTGCTGTGTACGCCCAAGACCTGTTTCTCCACGACGGCTACGGTCGCATGTAACGCAGATATTGATCGGAGCCTTAAGAATTCCCTCTAACTTCAAGGATCGATAATGCGCACGCTGCGACTCTGGCAGCGTCGCTTCCTCGGCCGCAACTGCTTTTTTGAAAGCTGTGTGAACCAGTGAACGCTTATGCGCGTCTCGAACAATGATGAAATTCCATGGCTGCATAAAACCCACCGATGGCGCATGATGGGCGGCGTCAAGTATACGCAACAGAACATCTTGCGGCACATCACGATTACAAAACTCATTCCGGACATCGCGACGCGCGTAAATTGCGCGATAGAGCGCGGTTCGCTCAGCTAAATCAAAGGTTGACGCAGACCTCAGCTCTTTAGCGGCCTCGATATCAGCCAACCACTGCGCATTCGCGTCACGATCTGCATCGCTCATATAGCCTCCAAGGCGCAGGTTAAACGACGCCATGCATCACCATCCCCGGGTAAACCAAAACGTATCCAATCAGCTTGCTGAGAAAACATCCGCACAAGCACGCCATGCTGACAAAGCTTTAAATAGGTTTCATGAGCACTCGGGCGACGCACGAGACGAAAGAGAGAGGTCCCGCCAATAAGCTCAAAGCCATTCCTCATCAACAATTGATCCAGTCGTTGCGCCTCCTGTTCGCAATGGATAGCAGATGTATTCAGCCACTCACGATCAGGCAAAGCGCACGCGCCAATTGCAAGCGCTGGACCAGACACCGACCAAGGTCCAAGCATCTGTCGCAGCAAATCAGCTTTTACCGCGTGACACAACGCAAATCCCAATCTCAGCCCAGGCAATCCATAGGCTTTTCCAAAAGAACGCAAAACAATAACATTTACTAAAACACTCAAGGCGACAGCGCTGTGGCGTGGCGTAAAGTCTATGAAAGATTCGTCTATAATGAGAAGCTGGTTGGAACGCTCGATTCTCTTAGCGCATGCTATTAATTGCTCGACCTCGATGCATCGTCCATCTGGATTATTTGGATTTACAACCACGCAAGCATCAAAACGATCATCAAATTGCGCAAGCGTCTCAATAGTCTCGACGACGGCTCCGGCAGCATGCCAACAGGCCGCATGTTCAGTATATGTAAATCCTAGAACAGCAACGCGACGGGCGGGAAAAGCATATGGAATAAGCTGGATGAATGATTGAACGCCAGCTCCCGCGACAACCTGCGCGCCGCTGGGAACATGATATGAGCGCTCTGCGGCTTTTTGCGTTGCCGCAAAGGCATCCTCATCTGGAAGACGAGACCATACCTCAGTCGCGAGGACTGGAAGTGGATAGGGACGCGGGTTTACTCCCGTTGATAGATCAAGCCAAGGCTGCAGCGCATTAGGGAACTGACGTCTTGCCAAACTTAAACGGCCACCATGCTCTGATGTATTGATTGGCGCGCCTAATATCATCGGGCAATATCCCAAAGCCTATCAAGATCAATATGCCTCATACAATGAGCAGCAAGCTGGTCCAGCGTCTCCTCAATCGTTTCTTCAAAATTTAGCTCTGAACTTTCAGCGCCTAGGCTACGCAGAATATATCTACGGAAATCATCATTTGTGAAAACGCCATGCATGTATGACCCAAAGATACGACCACCTCTGGCGCGGGCGCCATCAAGCCTACCATCATCATGACGCAAGACAGGTCGAGCGCAATCGGGGCCTGTTGTAACCCCAACATGGATTTCATAACCGCTGACAGGCAAATCTGCCGCGAGCCAGCGGCCGTGGCTATTCAATAGGGTTTTCTTTTTGGTTAAGACAGTTTCAACATCAAGCAACCCCAGTCCATCGACACAACTCGAGGCCCCCTCAATTCCATCAAGATCCTTGATGGTGCGACCAAGCATTTGATATCCGCCACATATGCCAAACACAAACCCGCCGCGACGCGTATGGGCGCGCAGATCTACATCCCATCCATTTGCGTAGAATGCCTGTAAATCAGAAATCGTTGCTTTAGATCCTGGCAGCACTACCAACTTCGCCTCTGCAGGCAAAGGACATCCAGGCTGCACAAAGACTACGCGCACACCCTCTTCTGCCTTAAGAGGATCAAAGTCATCAAAATTTGCAATATGCGGCAGCAAGGGCGCCGCTATGACAATACCATTGCTTGCTGTTGAATATTTTTGTTTTAAACTAAAGGCGTCCTCTTCAGGCAAATTCGACGCCTTGTCAAAAAAAGGAAGCAGTCCCAAGGCGCGCCAACCTGTCCGCATTTCTATAAACTTCATGCCCTCATGGAATAGACTTGCATCTCCACGAAATTTATTAACAATAAATCCCTTAATAAGATCCGCATCGACGGGATCAATAACGGCCTTGCAGCCAACGAGCTGCGCGATCACGCCACCACGATCAATATCGCCAACTAAGACAACGGGCGCATCGGCAGCTCGGGCAAATCCCATATTGGCAATATCATTTTCACGTAAATTAATTTCAGCTCCACTACCTGCGCCCTCTATAATCACGAGATCATATGCGGACTTTAACCTCTCAAAACTCTCCATGACCAAGGGCAGCAACCGGGGCTTCCAGCTTTGATAGTCGCGCGCCTTCGCTTGACCTGCGACGCATCCATGCACGATGATTTGCGCGCCATATTCGCCCTGGGGCTTCAACAAAACCGGATTCATATCGATCGTGCAGTCAATCTTTGCGGCTCGGGCTTGCAACGCTTGCGCACGACCAATCTCGCCGCCATCCAAGCATACAGCCGCATTATTAGACATATTTTGCGGCTTAAAAGGAGCGACCCGCAGACCTCTTTGAACAAATGCGCGCGCTAAGCCAGCAACGACCAGAGATTTTCCGACATCTGAACCCGTGCCCTGTATCATCAAAACACGGGTCATCCGACAATAAACTCCAAGGCTGTATCAAGATCATGCGTTGTGATCACGCCTTTATGCTTTGGCGGCGTAATCATAATAACGTCAATCCCTAATTGTCGCGCTGCGACAATCTTGGCATATGTCAAATTACCACCACTGTTTTTACTAACAACAATATCAATTTTACTCTCACGCAATAATGCAATCTCACCTTCCAAACTAAAGGGACCACGATCAATTATGACCCGACTATTTCGTGGAAGCTTGCATGGCTCAGGCCGCTCGATAACGCGCAACAAATAATCGTGATGTTGCGCGGCACAAAAATCAGCGACTCCCTGTCGTCCAATCGTTAAAAATACTCGCTGCGACGCAACGCCAAGCATTGATACTGCTGCGTTATTATCCGCTACTTCTATCCAGCGATCGCCTGCGACCTGTTGCCATGCTGGCCTGGAAAGACAAAGCAGAGGAATATGCGACTGCGCACAAGCCTGTTGCGCATTCTCTGAAATTTTCAATGCGAAAGGGTGAGTTGCATCAACCACATGCGTAATGCGCTCGTTCTTAATAAAATGCGCCAAGCCCTCTACACCCCCAAACCCGCCAACACGAACTGGCAACGCCAGAGGCAAAGGCGACTGGGTACGGCCAGCTAGCGAAATGATGCTGCTTATGTGCGAAAGCTGCGCGAGGCGTTGAGCAAATAGCCGCGCCTCATAAGTGCCCCCCAGTAGCAAAACACGCGCAGAGGCGCCGCGGAGGTCAGAAAACGCCTGTTGAGAATGTTTTCTTGAACTCACTGGCATCATCCGAGTTGCATCACTCGGCGGCCAGCTTGACCAAGGCTGGCTGACGAAACTCGTTGAGCAAGCGTTCCCTCTCGAGATCAGCCGCTAATATATGTCGTGCTTTGATGTGACCAAAGCCGCGAATTTTTTCTGGCAAGCGCGCAAGAGCAAGGGCTGTTTCATAATTTTCGCTTGATAAAGCGCTTTGAAGCTCGTCCAGAAAGGCCTCATATTCTTGCAACAAGCGACGTTCTACGAGGCGGTCGTGATCAAACCGAAAAACGTCAAACCAGGTGTTTCTCAGCTTCTTCAATCCCGCAAGCGCCCGCAGCACTTTAAACATCCAGGGACCAAATGTAATTTTACGCGATCCGCCAAAATCTGTTTTTCTTTGAAGAGAGGGAAGATTTGGGGCAAGGTGTAATTCTAATCGCAATTCCCCATCAAACGTCTCATCAAGCTGTCTTTTAAAAGCGCCATCTGTATAAAGACGCGCAACTTCGTAATAATCTTTCGCAGCCATCAACTTAAATAAATATCGCGCGACAGCTTCAGTTAACGATTGCGCACCTGGAGCGTGAACCGCTTCAAGTCTTTTAATTTTTTCTACCTGTGCGAGATAGCGATCTGCGTATGCTTTATCTTGATAATCAACAAGAAATGCTGTGCGGCGACCAATAATTTCTTCAACTGTCTTAGATTTTTGCCGAACATTTGATGGTAGTAAGAGCGAGTCGACGACCGCTTCGACACTGGGAAGATCATGAGCCGCGCGCCTGCCCCATAGAAACGCAGAGAGATTCATTGGCACAGACTCGCCATTCATCTCAATTGCGCGCAGCAGCGATTCTTCGCAAAGAGGCAAATAACCCTTTTGCCATGCATATCCCAGAATAAAAATATTGGCGGCAATCGAGTCGCCCAATAAAGCCTGGGCTAGAGCCGTCACATTCAGAAAAATCGCCTCTGGCCCTGAAGCGCGGCGGATAGCTTGACGAATTTCGTCTGCAGGCAAGACAAAATCTGGATTGCGCTCAATATCACCTGGAAACACTTCAGCGCTATTGACGATAACAGCTGTCTTTCCTTGCTCAACAGCAGAAAGCACTTGCTTGGCGCCAGCCACAACAAGATCGCATCCCAAAAGCAAATTGGCTTCGCCCGCCGCTATTCGAATGGCATGAACATCAGCTGGCGTTTGAGCAATTTTGACATGACAATAAACAGCGCCGCCTTTCTGAGCGAGCCCCGCCATATCAATGACCCCAACACCCTTTTTTTCTAAATGCGCCGCCATGCCAAGAATAGCAGAAACGGTAACCACGCCAGTGCCGCCAAGACCTGCGACGAGAATGCCATATGGCGTTGGACCAATTTGAGCGATCCGAGGCGTCGGCAAGGCAGGCTGACCTGTTGCATCCTCTTTTTTTGGTAAGGGAGCTTTTTTCATGCGCGCGCCACGCACCGTCACAAAACTTGGACAAAAACCCTCAAGACAGGAAAAGTCCTTATTGCACGCAGACTGATCAATCCTTCTCTTGCGGCCAAACTCCGTCTCGAGCGGTTGCACAGCAACACAATTCGACGCTGTGCCACAATCACCGCAGCCTTCACATACTAGCTCATTGATGATGACGCGCGCATCCGGATCAGGAAATAGACCGCGCTTGCGTAAACGGCGCTTCTCAGTTGAGCAGGTCTGATCGTAAATGAGAACGGTTACGCCATCGGTTTCAGCAAGCTCACGTTGTGCTTCATTGATAATATTTCGATGGTAAATTGTTAAACCGGGTGGCCAAATCATTGTCGCGGGATATTTACCAGGCTCATCTGTCACCAGCGCAATTTTCTTAACGCCCTCTGCAAAGACTTGATGGGCAATCGCTTCAACTGTTAACTCGCCTTCATGCTTCTGACCGCCGGTCATCGCCACAACGCCGTTAAACAATATTTTGAAAGTTATATTAGTTTTCGTTGCGACAGCAAAACGTATCGCAAGCGAGCCTGAGTGATTATAGGTTCCATCGCCTAGATTTTGGAACATGTGCTTGCGATTAGAGAACGGCGCTTCACCAATCCAATTCGCACCCTCTCCGCCCATGTGTGTATAGCCCTCTGTAGAGCGATCCATCCACTGGGCCATATAATGGCAGCCTATCCCCGTATAAGCGCGTGACCCTTCAGGCACATGCGTCGACGTAGAGTGCGGACAGCCTGCACAAAAATGTGGAACGCGCACAGAAACGTCAGACATTGTTTTACGACGATCTTGTAGACGCTCCAGACGACGCACGCGCCCTTCGAGCTCCTCAATGGGGTGATATTTCAGCAGACGACGTCCGATCGCGATAGCAATGTCGTTAGCGTCTAGAGCGCCTTTAACAGGGAATAACCACGCGCCATTCTCGTCTTTTTTGCCAATACACTGAGGCTGATGAGAAGATCCATAAAGCTCTTCTCTGAGCTGCACCTCAATCAAGGACCTCTTTTCCTCGACCACCATAATGAGATCTAGACCGCGCGCAAACTCGCGCAGACCCTGCGGCTCGAGCGGCCAAGGCGCGGCGATCTTGTAGAGTCGAAGACCCAGATCATTCGCGCGCACTTCGTCTATTCCTAAATCATCCATCGCCTGCCGCACATCAAGGTATGATTTACCAACCGTGATGATACCGATACGGGGTTGACGTCCCCCCGATGTAATAATGCGATTGAGATTGTTTGCGCGTATAAATGCTAACATGGCGTCGCGCTTACTTTCTTGCAAACGCTCTTCTTGCGCTAACACCGGGTCGCCAGCGCGAATATTCAATCCGCCCGATGGAAGGATAAAATCATTTGGAACAATTGGCCTTACACGATCGATTGAGCCATCGATTGAGGCTGTCGACTCTACTGTATCCTTGAGCAATTTTAGCCCAACCCAGACACCCGCAAAACGTGACAGAGCAAAGCCATAGATTCCGTAATCAAGAATCTCTTGCACGCCAGCTGGCGAGAGAATTGGCATCATCACATCAACAAAATGATAGTCGGACTGATGCGCTGTCGTGGATGATTCAGCTGTATGGTCGTCGCCCATTAGCGCCAGAGCGCCGCCGTGACGTGAGGTGCCTGCTAGATTTACATGCCTCAGCGCATCGCCGCTGCGATCTACGCCGGGGCCTTTCCCATACCAAATTGAAAAGACGCCGTCATACTTTCCCTCACCGCGCATCTCTGCTTGCTGTGCTCCCCAGATCGCAGTCGCAGCGAGGTCTTCATTCAGACCTGGCATAAAAATAATATTATTTTCATCAAACAATTGCTTAGCGCGATGCATTTGAGCGTCGACACCACCCAAAGGCGATCCACGATAGCCCGTAATGAAACCTGCCGTATTCAGGTTTGCGCGCCGATCTCTCTCCTTCTGCATGAGCAGCAGGCGCACGATCGCCTGCGTGCCTGTCATGAGGACGCTAGATTGCGTTAAATCAAAGCGATCAGAGAGCGCTGCCGCGCCGAAGGCGGAGCCGGTCTGATTATTGCCGGCGATGGTTTCCGCCATCAAAACCTCTCCTGCGCAAAACGGCGGCGATCAGTCAAATAACCCCGCAAACGCATAATGACTCTGGGTCGAGGACACGCGCCAAAGAAATAAGAACGCTTGCCAGAAAAGGCGTGCCGAAACGTCCCCACCTCTCATTTTCCAGAAAAAAAGCTCCTGCAAAGATTAAGTGACACGCAAAAGTCTTTTCTCAAGGAGTTTACGCCAGAGCATTAGGCGGGATCAAGCACAGAAACCCCAGCTTTCACAATGTTTACAAGACGGCGCAACGTCGATCTTCGGCCCTGTTTTTGCCGATATCAAGCATTACATGGGAAGGCATGCGTCAAAGCCTTTGCCTGCTTTCTGTTTTTCTGTTGATAATTATGGCCGATAATAGGGGAGCGCAGGCGCATCCTCATGTTTGGGTGGCGGTCCGGAGCGAGATCGTATTTGGTGACGATGGTCAAATTCTCGGCCTGCGTCATGCCTGGGAATTTGATGAAATGTACTCGGCCTTCGCCATTCAAGGGCTTGGAAAAAACGGCAAGCTTCCGACACAGGCCGAACTCGAACCGCTTGCAAAAACCAATATTGAATCGCTCAGCGAGTTCGAATACTTCACTTTTGCCAAACAAAACAACGAGAAGAAAACATTCTCGAGTCCCCAAAACGTCACTCTAGACGTCAATGAAAAGAAGATTCTAACAATGAGATTCTTCTTACCACTCGCGGCCCCGCTCTCAGCTAAAAAGCCTTTTTCCTTTCAAGTTTACGATCCAACTTATTTTGTATCCTTTGGTCTTGAAAAACAGAAACCTGTTACGCTCAGCAAAGCCCCCGATGGCTGCTCACTAAGTCTGCTTGATCCAACACCTCTTGTCGCAGCGGACAATCAAAAGCTCTCAGAAGCCTTTTTTCAAAACATGTCGCCCGGCGCTGATTTTGGCGTAAAACTGGCAACACGCGCTATCGTCGCCTGCCCGTGATGATGCGCCTGATCTGGCTGCATATCGCCATTCTCGTCGCAGGCTCTGCTTTGTTAATTGGCGACCCGGCTGCCGCTCAGCGGCATCCGTTCGCGGTCGGCGGGCAAGAGGCTATCAGCAACGCTACAGGATTAGCAGGATTAATTCTTGCCTGGCAAACCAAGTTCCATACTGAACTGCAACAAGCCGCGCGCGCGCTCAGCAATAATCCGAACGCTCTAGGCGTATTCCTCGCCTCATGTTTTGCTTATGGCGTCTTTCACGCCGCTGGGCCAGGCCATGGCAAGGCCGTCCTGACATCCTATATGATTGCCAACGAAACGGCACTGAGACGCGGACTAGCATTAACTTTGCTTGCAGCGCTTTTCCAGGGCTTTGTAGCGATAGGACTTGTAAGCATTGCTGCTCTGCTCTTCAAAGCAACATCCTCTCAGATGCAGAACTCTACGCATGTGATCGAGTTATTGAGCTATGTAGCGATCTTCATGCTGGGCGCGCGACTTACCTGGCTCAAGGCGAGCGCACTGGTCGCCATTTTGCGCCCATCTTCGATAAAAGATACAAATCGTTTTTCATGCGCTGCTATTGGCGACTCTTTACACGCACATGACTCTAATTGCGGACACATCCATGCGCCTGATCCAACACAGGTGGCTGGTCCAGACTTTTACTGGCGTGACGCAATCGCGACCATCATCGCGGCAGGCCTACGTCCATGCTCAGGCGCTATTCTAATTTTAATCTTCACCCTATCTCAAAATATGTTCGTAGCCGGCATTCTTGCAACTTTAGCAATGTCTCTGGGGGCAGCGGTAACCACGAGCTTAATCGCCATTATTGCTGTTTACGCCAAAGGCGCGGCAATCCAATGGAGCGGCGTCAATTCCCATCGTGGACTGATAATTTCTAAAAGCATCGAAGTTGTCGCCGCCCTACTTGTCGTCAGCCTTGGCGCCATTTTACTAATCGGCATAGCGGCGACTCAAACTGGGACATAGAAATGCGTAGCTGACGACGCCCGATCAAAAACCCCACTACTATGTAAAGATCTTGAGTAAGCGAGCCACCCAAACGATACTGCAACGTTAAGGTAATGTATCTCGGAGATGTCGAACACATACTGTCTTTTTTTTGGCGAAAATGGAATAAATCTTGCCTTTAAAGGTACGATTGCACCAGTCTGCATAATCGACTCTCTATGTTATGGAATGCTGTCAAAGAAAGCTGGGATGTGTTCATATATTTTGCATCACGCCAACTCGACTCATACACTTAAAAACGCACCCACATGCAGAATCTGGCAATCAAAAAAATCCCGGCAAAAAAATGATAATTCTAAACCACACTATGTAGTAAGAATGCTTGACCTTTGACCCTCTTTAAGCGCCCTATCTGCTCGTTTATCGGCATAGAACTGCGAACAAACATCTTCAGCGTCTCAGCATGATGGCAAAGGCTCGTTAAAAACAACGTTAATGTCTCAATTTTAAAAAATATATCACGAGATAAATTATTATGGCGCGCTATCTTCTTCTTGAATATGGGCTGGTATTTTCTAATGACTAGGAATTCGAGATAGGAAACAAATGGTTGCGCTAGCTTGTCATATCAACGATCCATACGCCGCGCGACCCTGGCTTGCATCCTATCCTGAGGGCACGGTCAAAGATATTGACGAGGCCTCCTATTCCACACTTGTCGATATGTTTAACAGGAGCGTCACAGAATTTGGCGATCGCCGGGCATTTGAAAGTTTTGGCGTCACTTTCAGCTATCGAGAGCTTGAACGCGCTGCCGTCAATATTGCCAGCTGGCTACAACAACAAGGTCTGAAAAAGGGCGACAGAGTCGCAATCATGTCGCCGAATGTCCTAGCCTATCCAACGATTCTATTTGGCGCTCTGCTCGCTGGCGGTATCGTTGTGAATGTTAATCCTCTCTATACGCCAGATGAGCTTGCCCATCAGATCCAAGACTCTGGAGCTAGATTTCTTTTTGTTTTTGAGAATTTTGCTCACACCGCCCAACAAGCCTGGCCGCAAATGAATATTGAGTGCGCGGTTATTATAAGGCCGGGGGATTTATTAGGAAAAAAAGGAATTATTATTAATTTTATCGCCCGCTTTCTCAAGCGTTCAGCGCCAAAATATAAAATACAAAATTCAATTTCTTTTTTGCAAGCACTCCATCAAGGAGCACAGAAAACTTTCAATCCCATCAAAATAGAACGTGAGGACATTGCTTTTTTACAATACACCGGCGGGACAACAGGCGTTGCAAAAGGAGCAGTGCTTCTTCATCAAAACGTTTCTGCCAATGTCGCGCAATCCTGGGCATGGCTGAAACCAAAACTCGAGCACAATGGTCCCCATACCATGGTGACAGCCCTCCCTCTCTATCACATATTCGGGTTGACAGCCTGCTGTTTGTTGCAAATGCATATTGGCGGCTGCTGTATTCTGATTGCCAATCCACGAGATATCAAAGGATTTGTTGCGACCCTAAGCACGTCGCATTTTACGCTCTTTTCCGGCGTTAACACCCTCTATGCCGCCCTATGCGACGCACCAAATATTAAAAAAGTAGATTTCTCTTCGCTGCTATTTTCAGTATCAGGCGGTATGGCGACACAAGAAATCGTTGCACGCCGCTGGAAGGCTTTAACAGGTTGTCCTATTGTAGAAGGATACGGCCTGTCCGAGACATCGCCAATACTTACAACGAACCGTCCAGATATTACTGAGTTTACTGGCGGTATTGGCTACCCACAACCCTCAACTTATATTTCCTTACGCACGCCTGAAGGGGATGCATGCGTTGATTTTGGCGAACGCGGAGAGCTCGTCGCAAAAGGCCCACAAGTTATGATCGGTTACTGGGGCAGACCAGAGGAAACTGCACAATCATTTACTACAGACGGTTTTTTTCGTACTGGAGACATCGCTGTTATGGCAAACGATGGACTCTTCAAAATTGTCGATCGACTAAAAGACATGATACTTGTTTCTGGGTTTAATGTTTACCCTAATGAGGTAGAGGAAACACTGAGTCGTCATCCCAAAGTAAAGGAAGTCGCCGTTGTTGGCGTGCCTTACACACATTCTGGCGAAGCGCCCGTGGCCTTCATCGTCGCTAGAGATCATACGTTAACGAGCGAAGAACTGCACGCTTATGCGCATCAGCATCTGACGGGATATAAAACACCACGTCTTTATGAATTCCGGGATAACCTACCAAAAACAAATGTTGGTAAAATCTTAAGGCGTGAACTCAAAGAGGAGTTTCTTTCTCGCGGCATAAAAATTCCTCACGAAGAAAACATTGTTCACGGAGGCGTCGAGTTGTAACTTAATTTTTATCCGCAAAAACCTCCGCCGCAGCGTCGATTGCCTTATAAACGCTCTCCAACTCCTCAAGGCTCACGCAGTAAGGCGGCAAAACATAAAGAGTTGCTCCAAGTGGCCGCATTACTATCCCTTTATCGTTGAAGAATTTCATGAGATCCAAGCTGATTGAAGACAAATAATCACTATTTTTCAAATTAAGATCAAGAGCGGCTATTGTGCCTAAAGATCGAATATTAGAAAATCTTTTATCTTTTCTGAATTTTTCTATTTGGTTTTTTTGAGCAAAACAAAGGGTTTCCATGCGCGAAATGGCGTCAGTATTTTCCCATACATCTAAATTAGCTAAAGCAGCTGCGCAGGCTATTGGATTTGCCGTAAAAGAACTGGAATGAAAAAAAGCCCGCGAACGATCAGAGTGATAATGCGCATCAAAAATCTCATGCCGACACATGGTTACTGACAAAGGCAAGGCGCCACCCGTCAATCCCTTAGAATAACACCCAATATCAGGTGTAATGCCAGCTTGTTGACAAGCGAATAATGTTCCTGTTCGTCCGAAACCTGTCATAACTTCGTCAGCGATAAATAGAACGCCGTATTTTGAACAAATCTTATACATTTCGGAGAGCAAGGCGCTGGAATATATTCTCATGCCGCCAGCGCCGGCAATCAGCGGTTCAACAATAAATGCTGCAGGATTTCTGCGACACGCGAACTCTAGCGCATCCAAAGTTTCTTGCTCGAGGCCGGCGGAAGGAAAAGGAATACGCTCAACATTAAACAGGAGAGGCGCATAAGCGGCGTTGAAGACAGAACGCGCTCCAGCAGACATAGCGCCTATTGTATCGCCATGATAGCCAGATTCAAGCGCAACAATTTGCGCGCGTTGCTCACCTCGATTACGCCAATACCCTAACGCCATTTTGATGGCGACTTCAACACTCGTTGAACCACTATCTGAATAGAATACACGGTCCAGACCAGGCGAAATGAAAGAAACTAATCTTTGCGCTAGTGTTTCGGCGGCTTCATGGGTAAAACCAGCAAATATTACTTGATCCAGCATTTGAGCTTGTGCGCAAATCGCCTGCATGATTTCTGGTCGTCTATGACCATGAGTGATAACCCACCAAGATGAAATAGCATCAAGGAATCGTCTGCCGTCTTCTAATTCTAACCATACTCCCTCAGCTCGCTTCACCTTATAGGCGGCTGGCTGAAGAGCATGCTGTGTGAAGGGCCGCCAAACTGGCGAGTTTATAACAAGACTCATAAAATGAAGTCCTCACGCCGAAAATTAGTGTTAAAAGCGGTCGCCAATCGATCTCGTGTTAGAAAATCAAGCCAAGGCAAACGTCCGAGAGTTTTTACTTCACCAAATTTAGAAATCGATTTTTGAACGTCATCCGCCTCTTCTCCAATAAAGACGACGCCATGCAGCACAATTCCTCTGCGCTTCATTGCCTCAATCGACAGCAAACTGTGGTTAATCGTGCCTAAAACGGTTCTCGCAACAAGAATAACAGGCAGTCGCCACGCAGTAATTAAATCAATGGAGAGCAAGTCTTCACTCAACGGAGCCATAACACCACCTGCCATCTCTATAACGAGATGTTTCATGCCTTGTGGCGGACAAAGACAAGCAGGATCGATCTCAATTCCATCAGCTTTCGCTGCAAGGTGAGGAGAAATAGGTTGGCGCAGCCGATAAGCTTCGGGCAAGATATATTGTGGCGATAATCCAGATAAGCGTCCGACAGTTTGCGAGTCTGTTTCTCCCGATAGCCCAGATTGCACAGGTTTCCAGTATGAAGCCTCAAGCGCGCCAACAAGCGCAGACGCAAAGACCGTTTTGCCAATATTTGTGCCTGTACCAACGACGACAACACGCATGTTTAAAGCTTCTCTTTTCCAAGCATATCAGAAAGACACTTGATCATCTGCGAAATTTGTTCCTCATTGACGTTTAACGTTACCGATATACGCAGTCGCGCAGATCCTTCAGCAACCGTTGGCGGGCGGATTGCGCGGACATCATAACCTTGCTCACGCAGTCTACGAGAAAGAGCTAATGCACGATGATCCGACCCAACAATAACTGGCTGTATCTGTGATGATGTTGGCGTGAGGTTACAAAAACCACTCAATCCAAGTCGCACTTTCTCAATGTTTCTTGAAAGGAGAGCGCGACGCTCATCATGCATGGAAACTAGTTTTAATACATCCCGCACACATGCTGCCAATAGTGGCGATGGCGCTGTTGCAAAAATAAAATTTCGGGCACGATTAATTAAAAACTCTCGCAATGGCCTTGCCAGACATACCAAGGCGCCTGAAACGCCCAACGCCTTCCCGCATGTATGCACGCTGATCACATTTTCCCTTCCTTCGAAGGGGGCAGTGAGCCCACGCCCCGCCGAGCCATAAACTCCGGTCGCATGCGCATCATCTATGATGAGAAAAGCTTCATGACGATCAGCTATGTGGAGAAGATCCTCCAGCGGCGAAAAGTCTCCGTCCATACTGTAGAGACTTTCAACGATGATCCAAGGCTTGCCAATCCCTCCCCGATAGCGCCAATCACAAATGATTTTATCTAATGCAGTGGCGTCATTATGAGGGAAGGAAGAGTATGGCGCGCGTGAAAGACGCATACCATTGTGAAAACTTGCGTGAATAAGATCGTCAAAGAAAATCACGTCTACCGGCTGAGGCAGCGTCGCCAGCAAGGCCTCATTTGCAGCGAACCCAGCGCCAAAAAATAAAGCGGTCTCAGAACCGAAGAATATTGCCGCCTCGGTCTCTAGCATTTCATGCTCTGGATGATTGCCGCGCAGCAGACGCGAGCCTGCCGCACCAATTGGCGCACCCCGCTCCAAAGCCTGAAAAGCAATCTGCCTCAGCTCAGGAGACTGAGCTAGGGCGAGATAGTCATTGGAGGCAAAGTCTAATCCCTCGTTTGAGGCAAGCGATCTCATACGATTTCGCTGATTAAGCGCGGCAAGATCATTCCGCCAGAAATCAAGCATCATACCCTTAGCTACCTATAAGGCTCTTTTCCCACTTGGTTAAAGATGACAAAGCGAGGCGTCAAGAAAGCATCGATGCCAACACGTCATCATAAAACTATATAAGGAAAAAACGACGCCACTCAGAGTCACGTGAGCCAAACATCTGAATAATACCGCCAAAGTGCCGATATTTCCTTATCTTTTTGAGTTAGGACCAATTTTAATCCAAGAACATTTAGCGGTTATTAAATGAATTGACCCTAAGTATGGACAGCGGCCAGAGATTTTAGGCCAATTCATTAGGCTTGGGTAAACTCGCTCACCTCAATACTTAGGTTCAGAAAAATTAAATTTATTTTGATAAGCCCTATAGAGACAGAAATAATTCAATATAAATAAGCATACTTCCTAAATCTAGAGCCAATGATATAAACATCTATGCCCCATACTCACACATCATAAACTATGACGAAGGCAGCCACGAATGGCCACCCAAATATCGCCTCATATTATTTTAGACTTTTATATAAAGGGAATGACATGCGCCTCTTGCGTCGCACATGTTGAAAAAGCCCTTGAAAAGACGGATGGCGTCATATCAGCCAGTGTAAACCTAACCAATGAACGCGTTCATGTAACCCTATCTCCAGAGGCAAAACTCACAAACATCATAAAAACGGTCCGAGATATCAACTATGAACCAGTTGTTGAAACCCTTGAGATTGGTATTGAGGGGATGACATGTGCGTCATGCGTCGCTCATGTTGAAAAGGCTCTCACAAACGTGCCTCGCGTTCTGGACGCAAGCGTAAACCTCGCAACCGAGCGCGCGAACGTTCACCTGCTCTCTGGTCCAGATGCCTATGCCGAACTCAGCCAAGCTATTCTAGCGGCTGGCTACGAGCCTCATCGGATAGCAACAAGCATCACCACGACAGATAATGAACGCGCACGGCGTGAACAGGAGCTAAAAGCGCTCAGAAATCGCCTCATCACGGCAATTGCGCTCGCCTCTCCCGTTATTTTACTTGAAATGGGCGGACATTTAGTCCCCGCGCTTCATCATTGGCTCATCTCAATTATTGATGAGTCAATACTGAGAGTTATATCCTTCATTTTGACTAGTCTCACTCTTTTTGGTCCTGGCCTTGTTTTTTATCATAAAGGCATACCATCACTACTACGTGGTCATCCAGACATGAATGCGCTTGTCGCTATCGGCACGCTGAGCGCCTATATCTATTCGGCCATCGCGACCTTTTTCCCCTATCTGCTGCCATCCGACGCCGTACTTGTTTATTACGAAGCTGCAGTTGTTATCATCGTTTTGATTTTATTCGGTCGATATTTAGAAGCGCGCGCTAAAGGAAAAACGTCAGAAGCAATACGCGCATTGGCGCAGCTACAACCTAAAATAGCTCACGTTGAGCGCAATGATCAGCTTATTGATATAAATATTAACGACGTACGCGTTGGTGATATTTTATTTGTACGCCCTGGAGAAAAAATTCCCACAGACGGTATCGTCAAGTCAGGAGCCTCTTACGTCGATGAGTCCATGATTACAGGCGAGCCTATTCCTGTGGCAAAAAATCCTGGAACGATTGTTACGGGGGGGACACTCAATGGATCCGGAGCCTTCTCTTTTATGGCTTCCCACATCGGCGCTGACACAACCTTAGCTGGCGTCATTCGTTTGGTCGAACAGGCACAGGGAGCAAAACTACCAATTCAAGCATTGGTGGATAAAGTCACATCTATCTTCATTCCAATAGTTTTTGCTATTGCATTACTTGCTTTTACCGCTTGGATGTTTGTTGGACCCGAACCCCGTCTAACGCATGCGCTTGTCGCTGCTGTTTCTGTTCTCATCATCGCTTGTCCTTGCGCAATGGGCCTTGCCACACCAGCAGCAATTATGACTGGAACAGGCAGAGCTGCTGAACTAGGCGTCTTGTTTCGTAAAGGCGAAGCTCTTCAAAACCTCCAAGACGTGTCACTTATTGCCTTCGATAAAACTGGAACATTGACCTATGGAAAACCAAGACTAACAGATTTCATTCCCTGTCAGGGCATAGAGGAAGAGGAGCTATTACGCCTAACGGCTAGCATAGAGAATCAATCAGAGCACCCTGTCGCGCACGCCATCGTAGTCGCAGCAGAGAGTCGTAAGCTGAAATTGCTAAAGCCATCGCAATTTACAGCGATCGCTGGCATGGGCGTTACAGGCGTAATAAATCAGAAAAATATAACCGTTGGCGCCGAAAGATATATGACGTCAATTGGCATTGATGTCAGCAGCTTTGCCACAGAAGCAACCCGCATGGCGGCAGATGGCAAGACGCCATTTTATGTAGCCTTAGATAATAAATTGGCGGCTCTTTTCGCTGTAGCAGACGATCTGAAACCGACCACGAAATCTGCAATTGCAACGCTTCACAGTTTGGGCATTAAAACAGCCATGATCACCGGTGACGACATCCGCACTGCTCAATGTATTGCGCAACGTATTGGCGTAGATGAGGTCATTGCCAATGTAACGCCTGAAGGAAAAGTCGCTCATCTCAACCGACTTCGCGCTGACAATAAAGTTGCTTATGTTGGAGACGGCGTTAATGATGCGCCGGCTCTTGCTGCAGCAGATGCAGGCATTGCAATCGGCACAGGATCAGATATCGCTATTGAAACTGCTGATGTGGTATTAATGTCAGGAGATCTGGCAAAAGTTCCAACGGCTCTCGCCATTTCTCGCGCAACAATGCGAAATATTACTGAAAATCTTTTTTGGGCCTTTGGCTATAACGCTATCTTGATACCTGTAGCTGCTGGAGCATTCTATCCGATAAACGGACTGCAACTCTCACCGATGCTTGGAGCAGGCGCAATGGCGCTTTCAAGTGTCTTTGTTCTGGCTAACGCGCTGCGGCTACGCCGATTGAAGCCGCCTACGGTTGTCGAACCATCAGATTAATCCTAGATGTCGTTGTGTGGCGGCATCTGGTCAGCAGAGAGGATGCAAAGATGATAACCTTTAGAGTGACTAAAATGTCATGCGGCGGCTGCGTAAAGCATGTGACGAAAGCCATTCAATCAATTGACCCAATGGCGCAGGTTAATGTGGACTTAACAAGTGGAGAAGTTACTGTTACGCCAACACCCAAAGACCCGCTTGCAATTGAAACAGCCATCACTGCAGCTGGCTATCCTGCAGAAATCCTCAATTCGTAACTCTCCCACTGACGCGCGAGCCATATATGACAGGGTCACTTGGAGATAAGACTCTATTTATTACAGGGGCGAGCCGAGGGATTGGTCTTGCGATCGGCCTGCGAGCGGCGAGAGATGGCGCAAGAGTCGCAATCGCCGCTAAGAGCACGAGTGAAAACCCAAAAATCCCCGGAACTATCTATACAGCGGCAAAACTGATCGATAGCGCTGGCGGAAACGCCCTTGCACTTGCATGCGATATACGTTTTGAAGATCAGGTTGAGAGTGCAATCCAACAAACTGTCAAGGAATTTGGCGGCATAGATATACTGATCAACAACGCAAGCGCTATCGATTTACGCGGCATAGACATGCTCGACATGAAGCGTTTTGATCTCATGCATCAAATCAACGCGCGCGGCTCTTATCTCTGTGCAAAATATGCACTACCCCATCTTCTAAAAAGCTCAAATCCGCATATTCTGACGTTATCTCCGCCGTTAGATCTTAATCCAAAGTGGTTTTCTCCAAATCTTGCCTATACGCTGGCAAAATATGGAATGAGCCTAATAACCCTTGGCCTTGCTAAAGAGCTTGCAAATAAGGGCGTTGGCGTCAATTCACTATGGCCAGAAACAGCGATCGCCACAGCTGCTATCGCCAATCTACTTGGCGGCGAAGCCATCATTAAACACTCTCGAAAGCCTGAAATCGTCGCCGACGCTGCACATGCTATCCTGACGAGAAACTCTCGCGACTGCTCTGGTAATTTTTTTATCGACGCAAATGTCTTGGCTCAAGAAGGGGTAACAGACCTAAACGCCTATGCCGTCGATCCAGAATGCGATGTTGTGCTTGATTTTTTTCTTGAAACTCCGTCAAGCCCAAGAGTCGTCAAATCAACCTTTACGCCTTGAAGAGAGAGTTAAGACGTAAAGAACAATTAGTGAGTTTTGCGCTTTTTCTTGGAGTTTTAGAGCGAAACGAAGCAGGCATCGCTTTCTTTAACCCACGCTGCTCCCATCATGCGTAATATTTGAAATAAATTTTGTTCTTTAAAGAGTGCTTGCTCAAAAAAACCGGCCGGGAGTAACTCCGGCCGGTTTGATTAGCTTAGGTCATTCTTG
>DAIRFH010000101.1:0-6011 GCA_036795145.1 Methylocystis sp.
GCATCACCGCATGGTTTGGTGAAACGCTGGATGAATTGCATCTGTTTGATCTCACCACCGCCTAGCGCTGATTGGCCTCAGCCGCCAAATCCCAGATCTGTTTGCGCCAGATCAGTGTGATGAGCCCCAGCACAGCAAGCCCTGCAAGCGTCATGACAATATTGGTCATCACAAAACCGAACTGTTCGATCATCGGCCCTGCGGCCAAGAGCCCCAAAGGCAGGCCGTAAATCGCCAGCATGCGCCCCTCTTTAAACCGCACAGGAAAATTCTCAAAAGAAAGCCGAGGACAAGAGAATAGAATTCAGCGTTTGATATGAATTGTTTTGCAAAAAAGCTATTAATTTAGAACTATTCTAATATTGACTTAATTCCTATTAATTTTGGTTAGACTAACCGTTGCAATTCTGGGATTTCGACCCATGTATGCTTTAAAGCGAAAATGAGGACCCGAAATCATGCGTGCTAAAAAGACAATGAAAAGTGAGAACCTAATTCCAGCTCCAGACTTTGAGACATTGCGCGATTTACTGGGAAAGCCTGCCTTATTGAAAGGAGAGAGCCTTGAGGATTATCAGGCGCTTGAGGCCAGTCTCATGGCCACATTAAAGCCAACAGACGCGCAAGAATATTTATGGGTTCGCGACATCATTGAATTGCAGTGGGAGTTACTGCGTATGCGTCAAATGAAGGCGCGATTTTTAAGCGCCACTGCTTCAGAAGGCTTAAAAATTATTCTTCTTGATCGCGGCGTTGATCATTCAAAACTTCATGCAACAACCACCCAATGGGCTAAAAATGTTCCTCAAGTTATTGAGAATGTAAGACAGCTTTTTGAAGAGTGGGGGCTTGATGAGAGTGACATCCTGTCCAAAACCTACATGAAACATATTGCCGATTTGGAACGCGTCGAGCGCATGATTATTTCTGTCGAGGGACGGCGCAATTCAGCCTTACGAGAATTAGAAAAGCACCGTGAGATCAAAAAGAAATTTTTGCATGACGTCACAGATATTGAAATGGATGAGGCTTAAAAGTTTCTAAGATGTCGCAAGAAAGTCTCAGAAAAAAGCCTGGCCCGAAGACAGCGTCGGGAAAGAAGTCCGTGTCATTGAATGCATTAAAACATGGGTTTTCGGCAAGGCGAGAAGATTTATTTGAGTTCAGTCCTGACGTCAAATCGCTTGCAGATATTCTGGTTGGAACGAATAAAAATGCCTATGTCTTTGAATTAGCAATGAGGGTTGCTGAAGCGCAATTTGAAATCATCGCGATACGCAAAAAAATGGTTGAGGCTTTTGAAAAAATTCGAAAGAAATATCTGCCTATTACATTAGCACGTCAAAATGTAAAAAATTATATCAAGTTGATTGAGGCGACTGTTCCTGATGTTTTTTTGCAAGTTGATTTAGCTACTGAATATGTTGATCAACAAACCTCTCCCTATATATTAGACGAAAGCGCTTCATTTTTGGAAGCCCTAAAAGAGATTGAAAAATTAGAACGCTATTTGCGCTCCTCTATGAATAGAAGGAAAAGGGCTATGCGTGCATTGTCTGAATTTAAGAAATAAAATGTGAATTAACATGTCCACTGAGGTAAGTTTCTGGATCTGTTAATTTTGAGCAATCAGATATTGATTCAAGATCAAGATAGAGTGAGGTGCGAGTATCGCCGATTTCAAGCGCAAGCGTTGTTTTCCCGACCTCGCGTGGCCCGAGCAAGGCTACGGCTGGAGACTTGTTTAGGGCGTCAATCAGATGTGGCTTGATTTTGCGATTAATCATCCTTGTAATTATGGAGTTACATTCCTTATTTGCACGGTTAATTATCATGATTTTAGCAAATAGCTTTGTCTGGGAAGCGAATTTATGTCTTAAAAATTGAAAAGTGCTGGCTTCTAATTTATAAAATTCGGGTTTTTAACTTATTGCTAAATGATAGGGTGTTATTAAACTATCTGCAGGTATTTTCCAGTTCTTACTTATTTTATAGATCATATCGGTTGTTAGAGCACGTTTCTTATTAAGCACTTCGGATGCTCGGGGTGCTGATCCAAGAAGCTTCGCTAGGTCAGCTTGCTTAAGTCCAGCAATTTCCATTTTATATTTAATAACTTCAATGGGGTCCGCATGGTCGATCGGCCAATATTGCAATTCGTAATTTTCAATTAAAGCGGATAACACATCAAAGCGAGCCGCATCATGTGATCCAAGTTCAGGCTGTTTTACAAAATATTTTTCTATTTCTTTGAGCGCCCAATCGTAATCATCTTCTGAATAAATAGGCCGAATGTTTTTCATTTTATTGTCTCCGGATTGATACGATCATATTCCTTGTGTGTGCCTATAAATTTTACAAGCGAGAAATTTGTAAATTTTTTGTATCAATTGATAAAATAGCTTTTTTGACATCAGCCTTACGTCTGGTTCATTACCTAATTGCCGACGATTTTAAAGCTTCTTTATTGATAATTCTTTTCTCTCTGCAGCATTGAGCGGTTCTATTTTGGATACATCAATAATATTCTTGACATGTGCAAGATCAAATGCGCGCTGCATATTAAGCCAATATTCAGGCGTCGTTCCAAATATGCGTGCAAGTCGAATTGCAGTGTCAGTTGACACGGAAGTCACTCCACGTAAAAATCTTTCTATTCTTGTTCTGGGGACAAGAATTTTTTTGGAAAGTGTGCTGGCACTGATACCTAAAGGGATCAGATAAAGTTCATGCAAGACTTCGCCAGGATGAATGATTTTAACGTTTTTTTTCATTTTTATCAAAAACTATGCAGCGGTTCGAGGTGATATTTCTGCATTTATTTTTTGTTTTAAATTTCTGTCTGCATAGCCAAGATCATATCGCATTTGTAAATTAAGCCAAAATTCTGGTGTTATGTCAAAATAACGTGATAATCTCAGGGCTGTATCAGGTGTGATTGATCGTCTGCCTAAAACAATATCGTTGAGGCGCGTACGGGGTACGTGAATTTCTTTTGCCAATTGATAGACGCTCATTTCCAAAGGGATAAGAAATTCATCACGCAAAATCTCTCCAGGATGCATGAGCGGTAATTGTTTTCCTGAGCTTATATCAGAAAATTCGACTGAATTTGTATTTAATTCATCGCGATTAATCGGCATGAGTTCAAATCCAGTAGTATGTTATATGACATTTTTTAGGTTTAATAAGGTCTACGCAGCCTTTCTAATTAAACGTGCACGTTTGATGCGAATTATTTCATTTGGATTATTCATAGCTTCCCAAAGATCATTTCGTCTTTGAATATTTAACCAGAAATCTGGGCTATTGCCAAAAACTTGAGCGAGAATTAAAGCTGTAGCAGCGGTAATGTTTCTTTTGTTAAGGCATAATTCATTGACATGCTTACGCTGCACACCCATAGCTGCAGCAAGAGCTGTTTGAGTGATTCCTAAAGGTTCCATAAATTCTTCTTTTAATATCTCTCCAACAGAGATAGGCTTGCGTTTTGTAATAATCATATCATTAATCTCCGTAAATTATTTGTAATCGTGATTGTCTAAATACACTTGCTTCACTTTACCACTTTTGCTTTCCCAAATGAAAATTAATCGCCATTGTTTATTCACACGTATTGAATGCCAACCGCTTAAATTACCTTTAAGTTTTTCAAAATTGTTACTTGGTGGTATTTTAAGATCATTCTCATTAATTGAGTCATCTATCATTTGTAATTTCCTAAACAATCTAGTTTTAATATCTGCAGGTACTTTTTTGGTTATTTCGTGTTTCACAAAAAAATCGTGCAGCCAATTGTCTCTAAAATTTTCTATCATAGGCTAAGCTTTAATCTTAATTGTACCGTACATTGGTACAAAAAAATAAATTAAAAGTCAATTAAAAGTCACTCTTTTGGCTTAAGCCTGACGCCTGGCCCGTTGTCGGGTGAGCCGATGAATTCGACACCTGCTGCTTCGAAGGCGCGTTTGAGGTCCAACATTGTTTGCATTCTGGTTGGAGCTAATCCGTCAATTTGTTCTAGTCTATGAATAGTTGGGGTACTAACACCTGATTGTTGTGCAAGCTCAGGAACTGACCATTTCAAAAACCCACGAGCGGCTCGAACTTGACCACCAGTTATCATTTGACATCCTTTAATGATCGTAATATGATCATTAAAGATCCTAATGCGATCATTTATTGGTTTATGGAGGTTTAAATGAAACAATATTTGGACGAAGGTCAAGCTAAAGCCTTTTCATTTATTGCTTGGCGTGAAGCGGTAAATTTGGGCTGTGTGGCTTTATCTGGGGATGAGGTCTGCGCAGGCTATTATCGGATCCATAATGTGAGAGGTTTTGGGCATGTATCAACCGAATCTCCATGGCTTCCAGTGGCCATTTGGTGGGATGGGGCTGACCAACGCTTTATTTGCTTGGTCGATGGTCATGAGGCTGATGTCGGGGCCGTTTGGGCACATTGCCGCAAATTCCCAGTTCCCTATGAGGCCTATTTTTTGGTTGCCGAGAAAGGCGGGGCATGGCCCGATGGTGTGATTGCAGTTGAATCAAGTATTTATGATTCTTTTGATGTTGGCTCGGATATTGGGGAAATGGAGACCCTGTCCTCATCGAAATTAAAGGCAGGCCAGAATGTTTATTCATCAATTGATCAGCCCGAGGATATAAACCAACCTCAGTCCAATACCCCGGTACAACCTCTGTGCGGTCCTGATATCAGTCCAGATGTTGAAAGCACTGCTGCCGCTAGCACTGTGCCCCATTTTGATCACGCTACTGGGCAATCAGAAAATATCTATAAATCTGCACATGAAATGACTTCAGCTGGCCTTGGGCATAATGTGGACAGCGTGCCTAAGGACGTTCTTTTATCCGACACCCTGTTTGAGCTTGAGCGCGATTGCTTCGCATGGCTTGATCAGATCGGTTTGATTGAGACCCAAAAACAAGCTGATCAGGCTGGTGGCTTTGCTGAACGCTTTTCACGCCTTGAGAAAGAAGCCGAAGAAGCTCGGACTTTTGAAAAGCGCCCCGTGCTTGAACAAGGCCGTGCCATTGATGCCAAATGGAAACCCATTGTGACCGGTGCATTCAATGGCAAGAAACGCATGAAGCGGGCACTTGAACCATTTTTGATTGCCGAACGGGAACGTCTTGAGGCCGAAGCACGAATGAGTGGGGATGGCTTTGACATTTCCAATCCGAAGGCAGGCCTTCATGGCCGAAAGATCTCTCTTCGATCTTCATTTGTCTTATCCGTGACAGATGAAGAGGCCGTGCGAGATTATTATGCCCAAGACAAGCGTTTCTGGCGCGACAAAGATGTGCGGGTTGTTTTGAAACGCTTGGCGGAAGCCGATCTTCATGCGGGTCGTGATGTGCCGGGGGCTGAACTCGTGCAAGAACTCACAGCTGCTTGAGGGGACGGTTTTCGACGTCAATTAATAGCCCATGAGATCCAAACGGTTTCAAGTAAGGATAAAGCTGTTTTTATCCCATGACTTTGTTTCTCTGTTTAACTCGTATTCGTCCAGAATCTAGAAACACAGAGGTACACAGGCCCTTCAACACCATCGAACACCACAAGGTGTCAGTCTTTGAGTTTTGGTTTTGGTTCGAATTTTTAACATTGAACGGTTGATTTTAAGGAGTTCCCAACATGTCCTACTCACAAACGCGCATTGGAGCGCCACGGTCGAACTTTGCCAAAAACCACCCTTATGAGGGTGGAGCATCAAAGCATAATGATGGTCACGATGGGCTCATTTCTGAAGGGCCGTATGAGGCTGATGCTGGTTGGCGTGAAACGGCCTTCCCAGATGCGCCATCCATGGGTTTGAGTGGATGCAGTCCTCAAGGCTATGAGGTGGAATTAAAACAAAATGACAAAACATTTTGCCATTTTGACAAAACGCTTCTTCAAGAAAATTTTGCTGCAGAAGCCTTTAGGACACTTGATGATTTGACTGACAAAATGTCAGGTTTTTTGAATAATCATGACAAATTGAC
>DAIRFH010000102.1:0-2009 GCA_036795145.1 Methylocystis sp.
TCGTTAATGACGCAGGACTTCTTGCGAAATCAATAGTGCGTCTTTTGGGCGCGCGTTTTGTAGTTCCCATTTTGTTTGGGACGCGGTTAAAGGCCTTGAATTGCGGCTTGAGCGAGACCAACCCCAACGCCTGCGACAAAGAAAAGCGCTGTGCCCAAAAATGTGCTGCGAATGATTTTAGCCGTCTCGTTCATGACGATCTCTCCTTGTTGATCATTGAATGCCGCGCAGATTAGCGAGGCATAGGAAAATCCTATGTGCGTCTGCGCACATGAGGCGACATCGGTTGGTTCAGCTTGCAGATAAGTGGCCATAACTAATCTCCTGAGAGTTTTTTTTGAGGATGAATTTGACCCGCGCGCCACACTAGGCCTGCGTTGTTTGTGTTTTTGAAACACTGTTTCTCTGAGTGCGGAGTGCGAAGGAGCTTTGTTCTGCAGGCGCAGGCGCGACAGCATCTTTGCCTGGCGTCGATCCATCGTAGACAACAGTCAGAATAACGCGATCATTAACGGGGGCGCGGGCAGATAAGGAACAGCCAGCAAAGGCGAGGCTGCCGATAAGAGGCGCAAAGGTTCTCAGCGGCTCAATTAAGAGCCGTTTTTTGTGTTTGGCTGACATTGGAGCACCCAAAAGTAATAGTTTAGGAAAACACTCGGGATTACAGAAGGTTATTTGATCTGACGTCCCTTGCGATGAAAAGAACATAACAAGAACATGCGGGATCTGCAAGAACCAATCTCATCAGCAAAAGAGTCGTGGTTAAGAAATTCTTACGCAAATATCTGTGCGATACTTTGCCTTGATGGTTATACGCATGCACAAACAAATAGTGTGTAGAGTGACGTCAGTCTCTTGCACGCCACTTAAGGCGGTGCGTGTTCGATAATTTCTAAAAATTTCTTTTTTCAAAAACAAGGCCGTCAGACGGAGAAGACGTCTGACGGATCAAGCATCATTGATGGGGTGATGTTATCAGAGGTCATTATGCCGAATTAATAACCCCAGTAACGATAGGCGGGATAAGCCCAGCCGCCGCCATAGCCCCAGCCGCGACGCCAACCACGATCATGATCCCAATCACCGCGGCCCCAACCGCCGCCATAACCGTGGCCCCATCCGCCACCGCCATATCCCCATCCGCCGCCGTGGCCCCAACCATGTCCGCCCCAGCCGCCATCGGCTAAAGCCGGTGTTGAGAGTGTAAAGACGCTTGCAAGCGACGCCGTAAGAATACTGAGGAAGAGAAACTTTTTTAGGGTCTTCATGTCTGACCTCCGCCCATGAGCCGCGATGAGAGGGAAGTTTTGGCTCAATCTGACGGGGAAAGCTTATGAAACCGCATCTGAATATTGCCTGAACGCGGTGACGTTAACTTGCTTAGAAATACATCTCGTCATGAGTCATGAGAGAGGTGTTTAAGCATGTCTCTCAATCAAGATGAAGAGGGGTGAGCGCTGATCGCTGATAAGACGTTTTACAAAACAGCGACAGAACGGCCTCTTTAACTTCAGATGCCGTATTAAATTGCAGTTTCTGTAAATGCGAAAATGAAAGACGTGTCGCGTAAAAGCGATAGCCAGATGACTCTTTGATCGCGATGCCAGCTGTCTCATTCTCAATTTCGACGAGATAGGCGTGGGACATAATTATTCTCCTTTCTAAATTATTGATTGCCTCACAGACCCAGATTGCAAAGAAATCATGATTAAATTTTGACGACGTAAAAAGTTAGGCGTAAAAAATATGATGAATAAAAGGTTAATTATAATTCAGTCATTGCTATTTAATTTTAATGCAACTCAAATGTAGAGAATAAATTTTTTTCATGAAATTCTATGAATAAGCTCCAGAAACAATTGAGCAATATTTCCTGCTTGTTTGAGTAAAGAAAAAGCAACAGTTAAATGATAGAATCTAAACAAGGCATAAGGCTTTGGAACTTTCGGCGTTTTGAGATGCTTTTCTTCAACATTGCCATGCGGCGCCGGCTGAAAGCAAAGTTTATG
>DAIRFH010000102.1:2109-5863 GCA_036795145.1 Methylocystis sp.
CAGCTCAAGCTTTCTGTGCAGGATGTTGAAACAAACAAAGCAAAGGACGCAGAAAAACACGCAAAAGAGGCTCTCGCGCAATTAGTGCAAGCGGATAAGCAGTTGATCAGATAAAAAATAAACAAATATCGGTTTCTGAAACATGATCAATTTTTCAAGGTATGATGCTTGATGATTAAGTTAAAACTAGATATGCCGCTTCTAATCGTCAGTTTTGGACTGATTTCGATCAATGCGTTCTTCTTGTTTCAAATCGTCCAAGATGCGCCGATTGGAGAAATAGCGTATAAAATTAAATTAATGGGTTTTTTGAAATCTTTTTTCCATTAGAAGCTAATTTTGATTATCCTCAGAAGAAAAGTTTTTGTCACCTTTAATCACAATAATTCCTGCTGGATCTCAATATGTCGACGAAAAATAGCATCTTAATCGTTGAAGATGATCCTGAAATCGGTGAGTTGCTCACGCAATATTTAACAGAGAATGATTTTGACCCATCCTGGGCAAAGACAGGCAAAGAAGCCCTCCAATTGATGGCGAAAAAAGAGTTTAATCTCTTATTGCTGGACTTAAATTTACCAGATGAGGAAGGTCTTTCCATTTGCCGAGACGTGCGTCAAATCCGAAGTCTGCCAATCATCATTCTTACGGCCAGGTCTGATGATATCGATAAAATTATTGGGTTGGAAATGGGGGCGGATGATTATGTCACCAAACCTTTTAATCCACGTGAATTACTGGCGCGTATAAAAGCTAATTTACGCCGTGTGTCCTTATTAGCAAAAGCGATAGATAATGGCGGGAGTATTTATACTTTTGACGGCTGGCGTCTTTCACTTTTATCGCGTCAATTACAAAGTCCTCTAGGCGTGGATGTACCGATAACAGGCGCAGAATTTGATTTATTGCAGGTGTTTTGTGAATCTCCAGGCCGGCTCTTATCCAGAGACCAGTTGATTGCAATGACGCATGGCCAGTCAGCAGGTCCTTATGATCGCAGTATTGATGTCTTAATAAGTCGTCTGCGCCAGAAATTAGGCGATGATACCAAGTCGGTAAAATATATAAAAACAGTTCGTTCTGAGGGGTATATTTTTGTTGCTGAAATTTCTCGAAATTAATTAAAGAGCCGAGGAATATTATGAAGATTGCAAATCTTTTTCCTAAAAATCTTGTAGGACAAATAAGCCTATTAATCATCATCTCAATTCTGCTTTTTCAAGCTATTATTATTTTAATCTTTCATTCTCTTGATCGAGAAGGGCGACGGCATCAGGTTGATCAAAGCGATTTTATCGCCAGCGCAATTATCGCATTAGATTCTGTGCCGCTAGAGCGTAAAGAGCATGTTGTTTCTAAACTCAAATCGGCGGCTCCTTATGCAAATATTATCATACAAAAAGACGCGCCGCCTCTTAAAGAGAATAGTAACTTCGATTTTGCGCAGGAAATTGAACGCGTCAACGCACATCTGTCATCTTTGGAAAGGGCCTATGTCGCTCAGCCGCCCAAAGATGACGATCCCGGTGTGCTTGCCGTTCGCCTGCTTGATGAGAGTTATGCGCTGATTTCCATTGCACAACACCGCAAGCCGCCCCGATCACTTTTAGGCTGGTTCTTAAAGCCTGGTCCCAAGCTTCCTTTTTTCCTTAGTCCCTGGGGAAGATCGATTTTATTTTTCTTTATATCCTCGACGATCATTATTATCTGGGCGCTGAACACAATTGTCTCTCCGTTGAGAAAACTCGCGCAATATGCCGAAAAATTTCCCAATGAAACAGGTCCGCCTGTCTCGTTGCCGGAGCATGGGTCACAAGAAGTTAAGGATTTAGCGAGTGCGTTAAATCGCATGCAATCACGCATACGCTCAATGATTGAGTCGCGAACCTATGCCTTAGCTTCTGTCAGTCATGATCTAAAAACGATGATTACACGATTAAGGCTGCGGAGTGAGTTTATACGAAATCCAGATATCAGAAATAAAATGGATAGGGATATCGAACAAATTAGCCATATGCTTGAAAAGAATCTTGAGTATTTAGGTAAAGGCAGAAAAGCTGATGATTACCACCTTATTGATATAGATAGCGCAATTCAGCTTATCGTGGATGAGTTTGAAGATTCTGGCGTGAAAATTCAATTTGCAAGCAGCGAACATAGAGTCATTTATGGCTCTCTATTTGATTTGCGGCGTCTTTTTGTGAATCTGATTGAGAACGCGCTACATTACACAGCAAATATCGAGATTGTGATCCACCAAGCTGTTGATCAAAAAATATATATTGATGTCATTGATGATGGACCGGGTATTTCTCATGAAAATAAATTGAAAGTATTTGAGCCTTTTATCAGAGCAGAACCTGGCCGCACAATTGGGAATAAGACGGGTCTTGGTCTTGGTCTTTCTATAGTGCGCGATATTGCGCAGCAACATGGAGGAGAAATTCAATTGCTTGATCGACACCCCCACGGACTTATTGCCCGAGTTATTTTGCCAAGGGCCTATGCAGAGATTGTCAAATAGTCATCTATTTATATGTGGGCGTGATTAAGCGGCATTGATTGAAATCAATTAATATTCTTCCAAATTTAAGGATATTTTTTGGAGACGAGGCGTATTCATTATGAGTATTAAGTCTTTAAATAGGTTGAGATCATTCCCAAATATGTGACTGGTGTAATCTTCTAGAATTTTTCTAAGTAAAATCACGTTATCAGAAGCGCTTTCGGAGGTTGTTTGAATGGATTTGACGGCAATTTATGAACTCAAATCCTCTGAAGATTTCTGGTTTTGGGTCAGCATAATATCATTACTCATGCTAGCTGTTTCTGAAGTTGTTGCACGCAAGATCATAGATGCAAAAGACGAATATATTTCTGTTAATGCTGAGGGCTTAAGTGAGCGAACTATTCGCAGAAGAATAACAAAATTTACAAAATGGGAAGACCGCTGGTTTTGGTTGAGCATCGCCTCTCTCGTCATGTTGGGAATTAGTGAAGTTATTTCACATCGATTTGCCTCAAGTCGCGAGGAATTTGTCACTTTGTCAGAACAGCAGCACGACAGTGTGCATGAGTCGCAACTTGCAGATGTTCAGGTTAAGCAATTGAAAGCTGAAAATGATATGTCAGAACTGAAAATACAGCTTCTCAATTCACAAAAACAGCTTGCCGACCTTCAAATTGAACTCAGACAGGCTGAAATTAAACTTATTTACGCCAATCAACGCGCCGAGGCGGCTAAAAAAGAAGCAGATCAACTTAAAAGTAAAGTGAATGCTGCCGAGCAGAGAAATAGCGGACAGCCTGCGAAGCCACCAATAAATTTAGAATAGGTATTGAGGCCTTATTCAGTTTCAATTACTTCAGACATAACAATAAGATATAGGATTTTTTATATGGCGGTTTCATAAATCGATTGCAGCGAAGGTTTTACTTAAGCTCTTAAATTATGGCGCACTGCTCATGAGTGAGCAGTGCGCCATGGACTGACTTAAGGGGAGATTTCTCTCCTTGGTTCTATGGTATTAAGCACAGAAGCCTACACTCAATACTTGGCAATCACGGGTTCCGCCTTGTCAAAGTTGAGGTGATAGTTCACGCCAGTGCGGATCGTATTCCACCGCGTATTATTGGTGATTGGGTTCTGACCTACGCCAATATAATTGCTGGCATGGTTATAATTACCCCCGCTGACGTCTGTGAAGAGATATTCAGCTTTTGCAGACCAGTTATCGCGGAACATCCATTCTGC
>DAIRFH010000103.1:0-5841 GCA_036795145.1 Methylocystis sp.
GTCTCCCGAAGCGAATCGGCCTTCGTCGTGACAATAAAACTAATAAAAAGAGAGGACGCCAATAATAGTCGAATCATGTCATATCCTCGAAGTTGTGATTTGAAACTGGGGCAGCGTCTTCAGTGATGATCCCAATACCCAAGGCCGCACTCACGCCAATCTACAGCCTTAAGTCGAACAAGCGTCATGCCCACTCTTTATCATTTCCCATTCTGTCCACATTCCCGTTTTGTCAGACTGATACTCGGAGAATATAATATTGCAACCGAACTGATTGAAGAACGGGCGTGGGAGCGGCGCGAGGCGTTTCTAACGCTTGATCCTTCCGGAAGAACGCCTGTTTTCATCGATGACGACTCCTGCGTGATCTCTGGCGCCGGCCCCATTGCAGAATATATTGATGAAACATATGGCGCAGCGCATGGCGCACACCGTCTTTTGCCGCAAACAAAGTCGCAACGCATTGAAACACGCCGCTTGACAGAATGGTTTAATAATAAATTTTATGATGAAGTGACGTCATGGCTGGTAAAAGAAAAGATCCAAAAGCGTTATAGCGCGCAAAGCGGTCCTCCCGATATGGATGTTGTCAGAATAGCGCGCGCAAATATGCGTCATCACATGCACTATATGGGTTATCTTGCGAATATGCGAAGCTGGCTTGCCGGGGAGCGCATGAGTTATGCTGATTTTGCTGCAGCCGCGCATCTTTCCTGCGCAGATTATTTAGGCGACGCGCCATGGGACGAGCACGAGTCGACGAAAAACTGGTATCAAAAGATCAAATCACGTCCGACCTTTCGTCCTGTGTTAGCGGACCGCATGCTGGGCATGGCGCCAGCGCCGCAATACAGCCTGCTGGACTTCTAAAACTCACTCAAGATCTGCGCGACAAAGCGCGCGCGCTTGGCTTCGATCTTTGCCGCATTACAGCCGCTGAGCTTCCTTCTGTCATAGGAGAAAGATTACAAGAGTGGCTCGCCCTTGGCGCGCATGGCGAGATGAGCTGGATGTCGCAGACAGCCTTGCGACGCGCTCACCCACAAGTTTTGTGGCCACACGCCAAAAGCGTTGTCATGCTTGGGCTCAATTATGGTCCAGCAACAGATCCGTTGGCGCAATTGAGAAATACCCACTGCGGCTCAATTTCAGTCTATGCGCAACATCGTGATTATCATGGTCTGATCAAGGGAAGACTGAAGCTGCTTGCTTCCTATTTGCAGCATCGCGCCGGCGATGGGGCGGTTAAGGTCTTCGTTGATACAGCGCCTGTCATGGAAAAACCTCTCGCACAGGCTGCAGGCCTTGGATGGCAAGGCAAACACACTAATCTTGTTTCGCGCGATTATGGGTCGTGGTTGTTTCTCGGTGCGCTTATGACAGATCTGACGCTTGTCTTAGATCCGCCGGAGCAAGATCACTGCGGTGCATGTCATCAATGTCTTGACGCTTGCCCAACACAGGCTTTCCTTGGTCCTTATCGTTTGGATGCGCGACGCTGTATTTCTTACCTGACCATCGAACATACAGGCGTTATTGCGCATGAGTTTCGTAAGGCAATTGGCAACCGTATTTATGGATGCGACGATTGTCTTGCAGTGTGTCCTTGGAATAAATACGCAGTGACAACAAACGAAATAAAACTCATGGCGCGCCCCGAATTTGTGGCGCCGCCCCTCTCATGGCTCGCGCGGTTGGATGAAGCCGCCTTTCGCGCCTTCTTCTCGGGCTCGCCGATCAAAAGAATTGGCCACAGTCGTTTCTTGCGCAATGTCATGATCGCCATCGGAAATTCTGGTAAGCAAGAATTGGCTGATGAAGCTGAGCGCAGAATTCAAGATCCTTCTTCACTTATTCGCGGCGCGGCGGTTTGGGCTTTGGGACGACTTGATGCGCAAAGATTGTCGGCTTTAAGTAAGCGCATCATGCCACAAGAAGAAGATGCGTTGGTCATCGAAGAATGGGTCTATGAACAAAACAACAATGACGACAGCGATGGATAGTCATCAGCATAGAAAATTTGCGCCTTCATTGGATTGGCGATTATCTGTAATGTAGTTAGCGACAATAGTTGCAACGACGAGAAGACTAGCTTTCCTCCCTATCAATGCCTCAGCTCATTCACATTAAGGGATAGACTGTGAACGATTACCCTTCCCTCACAAGCTCTGTTCTGCCAGTTAATTTTGGCGAAACAATTGTAGCGGCTGCTTTTCTTGCAGATGCTCCTGTCTTTGCGCTTGCGGATGGGCGTATTCAACTCCTGCGCGACCAAGCATTTGTGGCTGTGCACGCGCATCAAGACGCTGCAATCCTCGTCGCGGCCGAAGATGGGCGACGCATCGTGACTGGCGGAGATGACGGGCTCGTTGTGTCGATCGATGCAACAGGCAATTGTGAAACGATAGCTGATGAAAAAGCGACATGGATTGATGCGCTAGCGCTGCATGACGGCGCTATCGCCTGGTCGGCTGGCCGCAAGGTTCACGCCCGTTCAGTCAAAGGCGAGATTAAATCTCTTGACCTTCCCTCTAGCTCACGCGGACTAGCCTTTTTTCCTAAAGGCTATCGACTTGCCGTTGCGCATTACAATGGCGCCACGCTTTGGTTTCCAAACGCTGGGAAACCTGAGCAGCTCAGCTGGAACGGCTCACATATTGACGCAACGATTTCTCCTGACGCGCGCTTTCTTGTCACCTCAATGCAGGAAAACACCTTGCATGGTTGGCGTATTGCTGACAGCAAACATATGCGAATGGCTGGCTACCCAGGAAAAACGCGCAGCTTCTCATGGTCTCATGATGGCAAATGGCTGGCGACGTCTGGCGCCGACGCCTGCATTATCTGGCCGTTTATCGCAAAAGACGGGCCGATGGGTCAGACGCCGCGCGAATGTGGCGTTCGTTCAGGCGTTCCTGTGACCCGCGTTGCTTTTCATCCTGCCGCGCCCGTTGTCGCCATTGGCTATGAAGACGGTATGGTGTTGTTAGCAAGAACGTCAGACGGCTCTGAAATTCTTGTTCAGCATCCCTCAGAAGAAGCAAAACATACGCGCATCAGCGCTCTTCATTGGGACAAGACAGGCGCACGGCTTGCCTTTGGCGCAGAAAATGGCCAGGGCGGCGTTTTAACGCTGCCAAAGAACTAGTTTTCTCATGACGCATAAGCCGCCAAGACTCTTAACGATTGCTGGATCTGATCCCTCTGGCGGCGCTGGCTTACAGGGCGATCTGAAAACCTTTGCGGCATTTGGCTGTTATGGCATGGCGGTTGTGACAGCCATCACCGTGCAAAATACACGCGGCGTTGTGGACTTCACGCCTCTTGCGCCAGAACTCGTCAGACAACAGATCAGCGCGCTTCTTTTGGATTTGCCGCCTGACGGCGTCAAAATCGGCATGGTGGCGACAGCAGAAAATGCGCAAGCCATCACCGAGGCGCTCAGTGATTACACAAGTGACATTGTGTTAGATCCGGTTTTATCGCCAAGTCATGGCGCAACGCTTGCCGCTGTAGGCTTAGAGAGCGCCTTGACGCGAACATTGATGACACGCGCCACGCTCATCACGCCTAATCTTTATGAGGCAAGCGTGCTGAGCGAGACGTCGCTTGCCAAAACGCCAGAAGACATGATGCGACAAGGCGCCAAATTACTTGAAGCTGGCGCACGCGCCGTTTTGGTGAAGGGCGGGGATCTTGATGGCGCGCCGATCGATATATTGATTGAGCCAGGGCGCGTCACGCGCTTTGCTGGCGACCGCATCAAAACGCGTCATACGCATGGCACCGGCTGCGCGCTGTCATCCGCCATCACAACGCAGCTTGCGCAAGGCGTCTCCCTTGCTCAGGCGATCGCCGCTGCAAAAGAATGGCTGCAGCTTGCACTCAGCGCGGCGCAATCGCTCGATCTGTGCGAGGGTCATGGGCCGCCTCATCATTTTCACGAATTGTGGCGCTAAACTCCCAAAGCGCGCCCGATGCGACCTATCCCCGTAAGATGCGGGAGGTAGAACGCCGATACGGCGCAATTAGCCCCCCAAGGCCGCTTTAACCGCCAAACTTGCCTTGGCGAAATCCATACGTCCCGTGAATTTGCCCTTAAGGGCAGCGACGACTTTTCCCATATCCTTGATCGAGGAAGCGCCGACATCGGCAATGGCCGTTTTTACCGCTTCCGCGACCTCGGCTTCTGTGAGCTGTTGCGGCAGATAGGCTGAAATGACGGCAATCTCGACCTTTTCCTTATCAGCAAGCTCATTGCGATTAGCCTTTTCATATATTTCGACTGACTCTTGTCGACTTTTGATCATCTTCTGCAATAGGGCGAGAATATCGTCCTCAGACAAGGACTTTCCTGCGCCTCGAGCCTCAATGTCTTTATCTTTCAACGCCGCGTTAATGAGCCGCAAGGCATCAACCTTGGCGCGCTCTCCGGCTTTCATCGCCTGTTTCAAATCCTGTGTGATTTTCTCGCGCATAGTATTTCCATTTCCTGACCGGATAGACTACATCCATCCTCACCCAGGCAATAGAGCGGAATATGAGTCTCGATCAAGACAAAGGCTGGACAAAGCCGGTGAAGAGCGGCGTCCTTGTATTAGCAAGCGGCGAGGTCATTTCTGGTTTTGGCCTTGGAGCGGTCGGCGAAGCGGTTGGAGAGGTATGTTTCAATACCGCGATGACCGGCTATCAAGAGATTCTCACAGACCCTTCCTATGCTGCGCAAATCATTACCTTCACCTTCCCCCATATTGGCAATGTCGGCACAAATGCAGAAGACATTGAAACGGTTGATCTTGAAGGCAGCGCTGGCGCAGTTGGCGCCATATTCTCGGCTCCGGTAACCAACCCTTCCAACTACCGCTCTCAAGAACATTTAGCGCAATGGCTTAAAAAACGCGGTATTGTTGGGTTAAGCGGCATTGATACGCGCGCGTTAACGACCCTGATCCGTGAGAAGGGAATGCAGAACGCCATTATCGCGCATGCGCCTGATGGTAATTTTGATTTTGCAGCCCTTCTGGCCAAAGCCAAGAAATGGTCCGGAATTGACGGGCTGGATCTTGTGCCTGCTGTTGGCTCCAAAAGGCATTATGACTGGACGCAAACAAGCTGGCGGATCGAAACAGGCTATGGCGTTCGCGCCGAGACCCCAAAATATCGCGTCGTCGCCATTGATTATGGCGTCAAGCGCAACATTTTGCGTCTTTTGGCCGATCATGGCTGCGAAGTGCTTGTCGCGCCCGCCACAGCGAGCAGCGCTGAAATTCTGGCGCTTCAGCCAGATGGCGTTTTTCTCTCAAATGGCCCTGGCGATCCTGCAGAAACGGGCAAATATGCAACGCCAGTTATCCGTGATCTCTTAGCGGCGAAAATCCCGATTTTTGGCATTTGTCTTGGCCATCAAATGATGGCGCTGGCTGTGGGCGCTAAGACGCATAAAATGCCGCAAGGACATCATGGCGCCAATCATCCGGTTAAAGATTTTACAACAGGAAAAGTAGAAATCGTTTCCATGAATCATGGCTTTGCTGTTGATCGCGATAGCCTGCCCAGTAATGTTGTTGAAACCCATCGCTCCCTCTTTGATGGAACGAATTGCGGCATCGCGCTTACCAACCAAGCTGCTTTTTCTGTGCAGCATCACCCAGAAGCCTCGCCAGGCCCGCAAGATAGTCATTATTTGTTCGCGCGTTTTGTAGAAATGATGGAAAAAGTTAAAGCAGCCTGACGCGCACAATTTTTCTTTTGCCTCATGATGGCGAATATAGATGCGGCCGCTGTTGATAAAAGATTTATCGAACCATCCATCTCATCAAGATGATTATTTCAAGAACACAT
>DAIRFH010000023.1:0-23862 GCA_036795145.1 Methylocystis sp.
CGCAGCAAACATCCGCGGAACGTCAAGACGAAACCCAGCTTCGACGATACGAAAGGCCAAGCCCGTCCCCTGGCCAGATGCGCCGGCGGCAAGCTCAGCAACGATGGCGCCGATGAGAGACAGGCCGCCGCCAATTCTTAGCCCTGTCAAGAAATATGGCAGGGCCGCGGGTATTCGAAGATACACGAGTTTCTGCCAGGCTGAGGCTTTGTAAAGTTCAAATAATTCCTGAAGCCTGAGATCAACAGAGGCTAATCCAAGAGAAGTATTTGACAGTATCGGGAAGAAGGCGACAAGAAAGGCGCAAACGAGAACAGCTTTTGAGGCATCGAGATAGACCAGCAAGAGTGGTGCGATCGCGATGATCGGCGTGACCTGTAAAATAATCGCAAAAGGCAAAAGGGCGCGTTCCAATAGCCGAGACTGCGATAAAATCAGCGCCAGTCCAGCCCCGCAGAGCGTTGCGAGTATGAGCGCCTTCAGCGTCACGCTGAGTGTGATGAGCAGTGATGAGAACAGCAGGGCGCGATCTTCGATCAATTTATAAAAGATAACGGTTGGCGCAGGCAAAATATAGGGCGGAATATGATTTAGCTGAACTGTTGCTTGCCAAGCGGATAGGGCAAGTATGAAAAATACAACAGGAACAGTCGCATCTTTGAGTGTCTTTTGACTGATTAGGCGCGCGTTCATTATTGTGGATCCGAAGAGGTCAAGTTTATCTTTTGATCAAGGGACCGTTTGAGCGACATGGTGGCGCGGCGAGAAATTTCTTGAAAGAGAGGGCTGAGACGAAAATTGTCATCGCGCCCAATGGTTGGTTCTACTTTAATCTCATCAATAATTCTTCCGCCAGTCTTTGACATCACAATAATGCGCGTCGATAAAAAAGCGCTTTCAAACACAGAGTGCGTTACGAAAATAATCGTAGAGCTCAAAAGCTTCTTGAGCTGCAAAAGATCATCGTTCAGACGAAAGCGCGTCACCTCATCAAGAGCGGCAAAGGGCTCGTCCAATAGAATAATTGTTGGCTTTGTCACAAGCGCACGAGCGATAGCACAGCGCATTTTCATGCCGCCTGAAAGCTCTCTCGGCAGAGCAAAGGCAAAATCGCTCAAGCCGACATTTGCAAGCGCTTCTTCAACGTTTTGTCGGGCCTTTACTCGGGGCGTGCCACGTAATCGAAGTGGGAGGTAAACATTATCGAAAACATTTGCCCATGGCAGAAGAGTTGGCTCTTGAAAGACCGCGCCAAGATTATTTTTAATGTTAGCGTCACGCCAGACGATCTCTCCAGCGCTTGGCTGTATGAGGCCTTCTATGAGGCGCAAGACGGTTGATTTTCCGCAGCCGGATGGGCCGAGCAGCGTGAGGGTTTCGCCGGTGTGAATATCGAGCGTATAATCATCCAATACCCTAACGCCATTTGAAAAGCTTTTGCTAATATTGCGCAAAGAAACAAGTGGCGCTTTGGTCATGGTCTGGCGCGCAGCTCTAAACCGAGTTTTTTTCCAATAAAAGCTAAGCTGTAGCCTTTCTTGTAATCAAGGCCCACCGGGACGGCTTGGGCTTGCGTCATTTTTTCATAGAAGCTTTGCATACGTGCGTCTGTCATCACACCGATGCCCTGAATGAGCGCATCGCCGGAGTCGACGACCCCTTTTTCACGCATTTTTGCTAGTGAGTAATCAAGTTGGGCGTCGGTCATTTCTGGATTGTCGCGTTTTATCGCTGCGTGAGCGAGGCTACTGTCACCATAGAGATAATGATACCAACCAATGATTGAAGCATCGACAAATCTTTGTACGAGTTCCGGCTTATTGGCGATCAAGTCCGCGCGTGTGTCAATTGTGGTGGAATAGGTGTCATAGCCATAATCCGCCAGAAGGAAGACATTTGGTTTGAAGCCGCCGCGTTGTTCGATCGCAAAGGGTTCAGATGTCAAAAAACCCTGTTGAATGGAGTGGCTGTCTGCCAGAAAAGGCGCTGAATTAAACCCATAAGGCTTTATGTTCTGATCCTGGAAACCATGGGCTTGTTTTAACCAAAGCCATGCCGAAACCCTGAAATCACTGGCAATATAGGCTGTTGCTTTTGGTAAATCTACAAAGCGATCCAGGCCTGCGTTTGGATGAGAAATCAAAACGACGGGATCAATTTGAAATATGCTTGCGACTTTAATGATTGGCGTTTTCTGACGCACAGACTCAAACATCTGAAAAAGGTTTGAGCCCATTGCAAACTCAACGCGTCCAGCCGCAAGCAGTAATTCAGCGTTTTGTTGTGGGCCGCCTTGAAGAATTGTGACGTCAAGGCCGTAGCGTGCATAGGTGCCGTCAACAACAGCCTGATAAAATCCGCCATGCTCAGCCTGGGCGCGCCAGTTCGTTGCAAAATGAATTTTATCAAGAGCGATAGCTGAAGATAATATTGTTGACGCCAATACAAGCGCGAGCGCGAGTAAGAAAGAGAGCCTTATGGATTTGTAATTATGCGGAAGGCACAGCATTAGATCCCGCTTGATTTTGAGCTAAAATGAAAATCATGCGCCATCATTGGCGGAGCAGCTGGCGCGCCTGTTCCTGCAGTTCTCCATGTCCGCTGGGTTGGGCCTAGCGCAGCAATATTTGCAAAAAGCTTTCCCAAAGGCTGATTGAAACGCATATTGCGCGCCGGTGCTGTAATACGGCCATTTTCGATCAGAAAGTTACCGTCTCTCGTCAAGCCTGTCAGAAGCAGTGTGCGAGGATCTAGTAAATTCGTATACCATAAACGTGTAACCAAAACGCCTCTTTTGGTCGCGCGTATCATGTCTTCAATTGACATATCTCCGCCATCGACGACAAAATTGCGCGCAAAGGGGACGGGTTCCTGACCGCTTTTATGCGCCCAGGCGCGCGAAAGATAGAGCGTTCTCACAATGCCTTGATCGATAAAACGTCGCGCGCGGTGGGGTACGCCCTCATAGCCAACTGCGCTTTCAGGCGCGAGCGCATCTGAGGGGTCAACGCGAATGGTAAGCTTTTCATCGAAAAGCTTTTCACCAACGAAGGCGCCGCCACCTGGACGCGCATAGAAGCTGCGTCCCTCATCGGCGGCGCGCGCATCCATTGCGCTCATGATCCAGAAGGCGAGCTCTGCTGTTGCCTCTGGCTCCAAAATAACGGTGTAGGCGCCAGGTTCGAGATCTACGGGAGCGCAGCCAAATGCGGCCTTCTTGCAGGCGCGTGAGGATATCGCGCCTGGATTGAGGTGCGGCGGAAAAAAAACATGTTCGCCTGCCCAACCTGACCAGTCATCATTGGGCGTGCGCGCCGTTATCGAAAGATCCATCTCACTGCGTCGGTCAAATGCGAAAAGGCCAGTGCTTGTCGTGAGCGACTCAAAACGTCGGATGCTATTGAGGCAGCCAAAGATAGTCACATTGTTCTCATCGCCCTGCGTAATTGCTTGCTGGGCGCAAGAAGCAAGAGTGTCAAGATCAAGAAAATTTTCGTTATCATAGTAGCGGCTTGACGTATCGTAATGCTGTGGGCCAAGCGGCGCGATATATTCAGGGTCAATTGGCAGCATCTGAGCAATCTGTTCTGAGCGCCTGCGGGCCGACTCCAGAGAGGCGTCATCAACTAATGATGTTGTGACTGAGCCAATGCGCTGTCCAATATGTGATGAAATTTTTATACTGACATGATCGACGCTGAGGTTAGTTGTTGCGCTTCCTTTGGCAAAACGCAGGCTATGATCCTCGCCGCCATCGACTGCGACACTGCAGGCGTCAGCTTGTGATCGATCTATGATACGCTGTGCGATGGCGTGCGCGTCGTCTTTGGAGAGGAACATCTGTCAGCTATCATTACCGGTGTTAAGGACCGAAATATTTCTGAAACGGGCGAGGGGACTGCCATGAGAGACGGGCGCAACTTGAACGGGTTCGGCCTTACCACAGGTGAACGTGCCGTCGAGATGATAGGTGGAGACATCTCCAATTCCGTCAAGCGCCTGCCAAAAGTTTGTTGTGCGTCCTTGATAGGCGCAATCACGCAGAAGCGGGCCCAGTTGGCCATTTTTGATTTCGTAAAAAAGCTGCCCGCCAAACTGAAAATTATCTCGTTGCTGATCAATACTCCAGCTACCGGCGCCAACAACGTAAATGCCATTGTCAATATCGCCGATGAGATCTGACAGGCGACACTGTTCCTTATTTGGCGCGAGAGAAATATTGGGCATGCGCTGAATCGGAAAGGCTATGGGACTATCAGCGTAGGCGCATCCATTTGAGCGTGGAAGCCCTATGTAGTGGGCTTGCCCTAAGGCCATTTGGAAATTGCGCAGGACCCCTTTTTCAACGATGTTAAAGGCTGAGGCTTCTGCATCAGCGCCATCGTCATCATATCCAATGGTTGATAGTGCGCCTGGCTGCGACCGATCAGCGACAATGGTCATGAGATCTGAGCCCATTCTAAGATTATCCAGCATGTCAGGCTTGATAAAGCTCGTCCCAGCAAAATTTGCCTCCCACCCTAGGATGCGATCAAGTTCCGTGGAGTGTCCGATGGTTTCATGAATCGTCAGCCAGAGATTGGTCGGATCAATGACCAGATCATAATTCCCGGTTTTAACAGGGCGGGCGCATAGTTTAGCGCGAGACTCCTCACCCGCGCGCTTCGCCTCTTCTATAATTCCTGATTCACGCACATATTCGAAGCCAGCGCCGCGTGCTGGCGTCAAACTCTCACGCACAGCATGTCGCCCTAGCAAAACGTCAATAGCGGTTGCTTTAAAACGTGGATGAAGCCGCGTTCGTGTTTGGAGAATTCTCGCGCCATGACTATTGGCAAAAAGGCGCTCTTCTCGCGCGATTGAGAGGCTCGCGGAACAAAAGTCTGCGCCATGATCGCGCGCAGCTGTGCAGATTGATAACAGTAGGTCTGATTTCTGATTGACATCTATCGCGAAGGGGTCTTGCGCCATTGGCATGATCCATTCCGCTTCATGCTTTGGCAAGGTTTCGAGAACTATTGGCAGCCGTTGAATATTTTGCATCGCCTTAGCGTTGCCAAGCGCAGCGCTCACCCCTTCTTTCAGGGTCTGAAGGTCCAGTATCTGCCCTCCGTAAAAGCCCCAGCAACCGTTAAGGAGAACCCTTACGCCAAAACCACGAACAGTATTTTGATGAAACTGTTCAAATCTCGCATCCTTAGCCTGCGCGTATTCACTGAGCGTTTCGCCAATGCGAATGTCGGCGTAGCTCGCGCCAGCGCGTTTTGCGCTTTCCATAGCAACATCGGCCAAATCATATATTAGAGCGCGATCAAGGAAAAAGCGGCTGGCGCTTTCGCCTTCAAAAAGCTTTTTGTTTGCATTTTCAGGCAAGTGGTCAATCCTCATTGATTTTTAGTATGTTGGGCGCATCCTCATAAAATGGCAAATGGGACATAAGTCCGCACTGCGTAAGCGCCTCCCACATATGCGCTGGCGCCGGCGCCTGGGCTATGACATTGGCTTTGTTTTCTTGCATCGGTATGTGTATTTCGCGCGCGTGAAGGTGCATTTTTAGTGGGTGGCTCATCGTGCCGGAGCCATAGACGGGATCGCCAAGAATTGGGCAGCCTAAGGATTGCGCATGAACGCGAATTTGATGCGTGCGGCCTGTATGTGGCGTAAATTCTATAAAGCTCAGATGTCTGTCAGCGCTACGGCCAATGATCTTCCAGCTTGTGCGGGCAGGTTGACCCAATGGATCGGGTCGCATCCACCAGCCTTTTGTGGCGTCTAGCCGTCCCAGCGGGAGATCGATGTCGCCAGATTCTCTATCTGGCGCGCCTTCGACAACTGCCCAATATGTTTTATGAATGCGACCCGATTTAAATAACTTACCTAATTTTTCAAGCGCTTTGCGGTGACGCCCTAACACAAGACAACCTGAGGTATCCTTATCCAATCTGTGCGCGAGGGCTGGGGCGCGCGGCAATCCAAATCGAAGTTGATCAAAAAAGTCTTCTATCGACGGCCCGCCTTTTGGTCCCCGATGCACGGGTAGTCCTGCAGGCTTATCAATAATCAGGATGAGACCGTCGCGGTGTAATAGTCGAGGCAGAAGATCGATTTGACGCATCGGGTGTTTATACAGAAAATATACGAAAATCTCCTTTTTTTATAAGAGGTATCTCTATGATCCGATCGTCTTCGCCAAAATTGCGCGTCGATATTGATGATGGCGTTGCACGTATTTTCATTGATAACGCGGCGAAGCGCAACGCCTTTGACTTTGAAATGTGGCAAGCATTGCCAAGCGTAATCCGAGCCATTGACGCCGATCCGCGTGCGCGTGTGCTCGTTTTGGGAGGGGAGTCAAACCTGCCCTTTTGTTCTGGCGCAGATATTTCTGAATTTTCTACCTTGCGCGCAACAAGCGATGGCGGGCGCGCCTATGAGGCGGCGAATGTTGCCGCCTTTGACGCATTGTCACAGTCAACAAAACCAACTTTTGCGGCGATTGCTGGGTTTTGTTTTGGTGGCGGCGTTGGATTGGCGGCGGCATGCGACGTCAGGCTTGGCCGTGAGGATGCAATATTCGCCATCCCTGCCGTTAAACTTGGTGTTGGGTATCCGCCGGCGGCAATGCGATATGTTGTTGCGACGATGGGTGCGCAACGCGCCTTTGACTTGTTTTATACTGCGCGCCGATTAACTGCTCAGGAAGCCTTCAATATTGGGTTTATTGCTTATCACTATTCAAAAGGAGAGTTTGACAGCGCTGTTATGGATATGGCGCGCGCCGTTGCGCAGAATGCGCCACTGACGATATTGGCTGCGAAATCTGCGATCCGCACTGCAGCATTCTTGCCTGGCGCGCTGACGTTAGAAGAATGCGAAATTTTAGCAGACGCTTGCTTTGATAGTGCGGATTATGTCGAAGGCCGTAACGCTTTTCTTGACAAACGCACACCAAAATTTATTGGCAAATAGGAGCTTTTGCTGAATATGACTAGATGGAATAATCAAAAGAGTCATAGGCAAGGCCACGCAGAATTTGATCCATTTCACGAGCTGGCAGCGGCGAGATTTCGCGGCCAATAACTTTGGCTGGCGCTCCTGCGACGATAGAATGTGGCGGAATGTTCTTAAGAACCACGGAACCTGCCGCAATGCGTGAACAAGCGCCAATTTCAATATTGCCCAGGATTTTTGCGCCTGCGCCTATCATGACCCCGTGACGTATTTTTGGATGACGATCGCCCGCTGATTTCCCCGTGCCGCCAAGGGTTACGCCATGTAGGATTGAGACATTATCCTCAATCACAGCTGTTTCGCCTACGACGAAGCCGGTGCCATGATCCAGAAACACTCCTTTTCCAAACTGAGCTGCAGGATGAATATCGGCAGCAAAGGCGTCTGAGGCGCGACTTTGGACATAAAGCGCAAAATCATGTTTGCCAGAACGCCATAACGCATGCGCGAGGCGGGCTGCCTGAATGGCGTGGAACCCTTTGAAAAAAAGCAAGGGCTCGAGAAGGCGTTGGCAGGCAGGGTCGCGTTCAGCATAGGCTGTAATGTCAGCGCGAAAGGCGGCGCCAATATCTGGGGTGAGCGTCAACGCCTCAATAAAGGCATCCGCAATAGCGCCTGCATTGACTGCGGGACCGTCTAGACGTCCGCTAACCCGATGAATAACAGCTTCTTCAAAGGAGTGACGATGCAGCAATTGATCCATGAACAAAGGGGCAAGAGCAGGATCAAGTCTAAGGGCTTCTTCAGCTTCGCTGCGTAAATGCGCCCAGAGAGCGTCTTCGCTCATGTCGTGATCCTGATTTCATTATTTTATGGTCAACTTTATAAGTGATCGTCTTCTCGCAGAGCAAGAAAGATGTTTGATCTTTAAATATCATCAGTGAGAAAGTGAGCCGATGTCTCGCAGCCTCCGGCTAAGGTAAATCAAGGATGCTTGTCTTATGAGAATTGACGAGATCATTAGCAATTTTGAGCTACTCGATGAGTGGGAGGACCGTTATCGCTATCTCATTGAACTTGGGCGTGGTCTTGAGCCTTTGTCAGAGCAAGCGCATTGCGAGGAAAATAAGGTTCGAGGCTGCGCCAGTCAGGTATGGTTAGAAACAACACGGACGCAAAACGAGGCGGGGATCCCTGTTCTTGTCTTTAAAGGCGACAGCGACGCCCATATTGTCAAAGGCTTGATTGCCCTTGCTTTGGCGCTTTATTCTGGTCGTGAGGCGGGAGAGATCGTTTCAATTGAACCAAAGCAGCTTTTTGAAAAATTTGGACTTGCGGCGCATCTCTCGCAGCAACGCGCCAACGGGCTACGCGCAATGGTTGATAGAATAAAAGCTGAGGCGCAGTCTTGTCTTGATGGGTCAAATGTGAGCCATAGCCCTTAGGAAGCGATCTCATGAAAGAGCGATTACCTAAAATCGACATGTCTTTACGAAGTTGTTAAGGGCGGAGAATGTTTTTTCAAAAATTACTCGCGCTGATCACCGCACTATTGGCCTGCCTTTTTATTGGGCTTGTCATGTTGTCTCCAGTTGTCAGTCAAGCCCCAATTCGAGCATTGATATCTGCGCCAATTGCGGACAATCACGTAATGGATGCTGGCGCCGCGAGACAGGAAATAGAGGCGACAATTCTCGCGACGCCTGAATATGCAAAATATTTTGCTCGGTTGAGAGAAACCTTTACCGCCGATTATGACGCAGTTTTAAAAAACTTTGCTTATCAGAAGGCGATGCATGGCGGGAAGGAGAGTGTTGATTACTATCTTTCTGAGACAGTGCGTCAGATGCGACAGAAACATGGCGCTCTCGCCGCAACAGCTGAGAACGCTTTGCTCTCCCGGGTTTTTACCAGCCAATTAAATGTGCTGCATGCATTGGCTATGGCGGATAAGAAAATGTGCGTTGCATTCTTGTATGGTGTGACGAATGCCGACTTTCAAACCTTTGCCGCGTCGCGACGGGAGCTGGTCTCAGAAATGGCTCTAGCTGGCTTGGAGGCGATGCTAAACGGTAAATCAAAAAATATTATACGCGAAAAACCAAGCGACACAGATTTTCGTGTGCTTGAGGTTGCTTTAGGCGATCATGGTCTCAGTCGCGGTGAGATTGACGCCTTGCTGGATGGCAAGACTCCTGATCCACCCATTGAAGATCCAAGAATGTGCGCGGCGGGTCAGACCTATCTCGAAGTACTTGCAACACTGCCGGAAGTAGCGCGGATGCGCATATATGCGCTTGCCGTGCAGTTAATGGCCAATAGCTGATCACAAATTATCTTTCTCGTCATACATAAATGGACCGCGCCAGCGGGCATATCGCCACGGCGTGATGAATGACGCCTTTGTCGTAAAATTTTTAGGCACAGGATCAAAGCCTTCCCCGCCGCCAGGTCTGCAGCGACAGATGCGTGCAAAGGAGATCCATCCCCCCAGCCAAAGCCCATGCAGACGAATTGCCTCGTCGGCATATTCAGAACAGCTTGGCGCATAGCGACAGCTACGTCCGGCGATGAGAGAAAAGGTTGCGCGATAGAGCAAAATGAGAAGTCTCGCCGCCGTCGCCGGTAGGCGCATGAGTTTGGCAAAAGCTTGCTGCATTAGGTGCGTACTCTATGGAAAAGGCCGCCTACGAGCGGCGGCCTTTCTTAATTTTTATATATTGGGTCTTTTCACTCTGCTGGTGGCAACGCCGGCAGCGCCTCCGCTGTCTCAGCGCGCTGCTCAATAATTAAATCATCGCGACCTGATGCGATTGTGCGATATTTGGCCATCGCCGCACCCGTTCCGGCAGGGATCAGGCGTCCAACAATCACATTTTCCTTAAGGCCGACCAGCGGGTCTACCTTCCCATTGACGGCTGCTTCCGTAAGGACGCGCGTTGTTTCTTGGAAGGAGGCTGCGGAGAAGAAGGAGCGTGTTTGTAGCGAGGCCTTTGTGATGCCAAGCAACACAGGCGTGCCGCTTGCTGGCCTGCCGCCATTCTCAATTACTTTAGCGTTCGCCTCATCGAGTTCAAGATGATCAACCTGCTCGCCTTCAAGGAAACCGGTATCGCCAGGGTTAACAATATCAACCTTCTGGAGCATCTGACGCACGATCACTTCAATATGCTTGTCATTGATGTTCACGCCTTGCAGGCGATACACTTCTTGAATCTCATTAACGAGGTAGGCAGCAAGCTCTTCCACGCCTTTGATGGCCAGAATATCATGCGGAGCAGGATTGCCATCAACGATGTAGTCGCCTTTTTCAACAACGTCGCCATCTTGAAGATGAATATGTTTACCTTTTGGAATGAGATATTCAACAGGTTCAGCGCCTTCCTCAGATGGAATAATTGAGAGGCGCTGTTTGTTTTTATAATCCTTGCCGAATTGAACGGTTCCCGAGATTTCTGCAATGATGGCGTGGTCCTTCGGACGACGCGCCTCAAACAGCTCAGCAACACGCGGCAAGCCGCCGGTAATGTCACGGGTTTTAGCGCTTTCAACTGAAATACGCGCAACAATATCGCCCGCTTTGACAGTGCCGCCAGGCTCGACGGCAATAATTGAGTCAACGGGAAGGAGATAACGCGCATCGCCGCCACGCACGAGTTTGGCGATCTTGCCGGCTTCGTCCTTGATGATAATCGCAGGCTTTAAGCTGGCCGACCTTAAATTGAGGCGCCAATCCATCACCATACGCTTTGTGATGCCGGTTGTTTCATCAACCGTCTCAGCCATGGATTGACCCTCAACAAGGTCCTCAAATCCAATCACACCGTCAACTTCGCTGATGATGGGACGCGTGTAGGGATCCCATTCTGCAATACGCTGACCGCGTTTTACCTTATCGCCCTCATCCACTTTAAGCTTGGCGCCATATTGGATGCGGTTAACTGCGCGCTCGGCTCCGTCTGGTCCCACAATCACGACTGCGACATTGCGCGCCATAACAATAAGGTCTCCGTCCGAATTGCGCGCTAAATGACGGTTGCGTATATGCACCTTGCCTTCAAAATTCGACTCGATGAAGGACTGATCAGCAAGCTGCGCCGCGCCGCCAATATGGAACGTGCGCATGGTCAGCTGTGTGCCGGGCTCGCCGATTGATTGCGCTGCGATAACGCCGACGGCTTCGCCCATATTGACTGGCGTGCCCCGTGCTAGGTCACGACCGTAGCACGTCGCACAAACCCCGTTCTTCGCCTCGCAGGTCAATACGGAGCGTATCTTCACCTCTTGAACGCCAGCAGCGTTGATGGGCTCAATGTGCCATTCTTCAATCATTGTCCCAGCGGGAACGATGATTTTTCCATCTGCGCCCTTCACATCTTCAGCGGCAGAGCGACCAAGAATTCGAGATGCAAGAGAAGCGACAATCTGACCAGCATCCACGATTGCGCGCATGCGAATGCCATTTTGCGAACCGCAATCGGTGAGCAAAATGATAGAGTCCTGAGCAACGTCAACCAGTCGACGCGTCAGATAACCAGAGTTCGCCGTTTTTAACGCCGTGTCAGCCAGGCCCTTACGTGCGCCGTGCGTTGAGTTAAAATACTCAAGAACTGTTAGGCCTTCTTTGAAGTTAGAGATAATCGGGCTTTCGATGATCTCTCCGGAAGGTTTCGCCATCAGTCCGCGCATCGCAGCGAGCTGTTTCATCTGCTGTGGCGAGCCACGTGCGCCAGAATGCGACATCATATAGATTGAGTTGATGGGCATGTCGCGGCCATGCTCATCCTTTTTGATCGACGAAATGCGCTGCATCATTTCTTCTGCAAGCTTGTCCGTGCACTTCATCCAGGCATCAACAACTTTATTGTATTTCTCGCCTTGGGTGATCAGACCATCATTATATTGTTGCTCATATTCCTTGGCTGCAGTGCGCGTCTCGGAAACAATTCTTTCCTTTGTTTCTGGCACGACCATGTCGTCTTTGCCGAAGGAAATTCCAGCTTTGAAGGCTTCGCGGAAGCCCAAGGACATAATGCGGTCACAGAAAATAACCGTCTCCTTCTGACCGCAGTTGCGATAGACGGTGTCGATCATGTTTGAGATTTCTTTCTTCGTCATCAATTTATTGACGACATCGAAAGGGATTTTTGGATGCTGCGGCATCAATTGGCCCAGGATCAAACGACCAGGGGTGGTGTCAAATATCTTTAAGACGCGCTTGCCGTTCTCGTCATAAGTCCAAGCCCGCCCTTTAATTCTGGAATGCAGCGTTACAGCCTTGGCGGCCAAAGCGTGTTCAATCTCACCCTGACTGGCCAACGCCATACCTTGGCCAGGCTCGCCATCGCGTTCAAGCGTCAAGTAATAAAGCCCTAAAACGATGTCTTGCGATGGCACAATGATTGGCTGACCATTTGCTGGATGCAAAATATTGTTTGTTGACATCATTAAGACGCGCGCTTCAAGCTGCGCTTCAAGGGACAGCGGCACGTGCACTGCCATCTGATCGCCGTCAAAGTCAGCATTGAAGGCCGCACAGACGAGGGGATGCAGTTGTATGGCCTTGCCTTCAATCAAGACGGGCTCAAACGCCTGAATGCCAAGTCGATGCAGAGTCGGTGCGCGGTTGAGCAGGACAGGATGCTCGCGAATGACCTCGTCTAAAATATCCCAAACCTCTGGCTTTTCTTTCTCAACGAGTTTTTTTGCCTGTTTAACAGTTGCAGAATAGCCCTTGGCGTCGAGTCGCGAGTAAATAAATGGCTTGAATAACTCCAGCGCCATCTTCTTTGGCAGGCCGCATTGATGAAGTTTCAATTCAGGGCCGACAACAATGACAGAACGTCCGGAATAGTCGACACGTTTGCCAAGCAGATTTTGACGGAAGCGGCCCTGTTTGCCTTTCAACATGTCGGCAAGCGATTTGAGCGGACGCTTGTTGGCTCCCGTGATAACGCGGCCGCGACGGCCATTATCAAAGAGTGCGTCAACGGCTTCCTGCAACATTCGTTTTTCGTTGCGGATGATAATATCTGGCGCGCGTAGCTCTATCAGTCGCTTAAGACGATTGTTTCGATTGATCACGCGACGATAAAGATCGTTGAGATCTGATGTTGCAAAACGCCCGCCGTCTAATGGCACGAGGGGGCGCAGATCTGGCGGAATGACAGGAACTTCTTTCAAGATCATCCACTCTGGCTTATTGCCAGATTGAATGAAGGCCTCGATGATTTTTAGTCTTTTCGCCAGTTTTTTTGGTTTTAATTCCGTCTTTGCTTCCGCGATTTCAATTCTTAACGAGGCGGCAATCGCCTCAAGATCCATGGACTCGAGCATCCGTCGGATCGCTTCAGCCCCAATCATAGCGGAGAAGGTGTCTTGCCCGTATTCATCCTGGGCCTGAATATACTCCTCTTCTGATAGGAGTTGACGTTCCTTGAGTGGCGTCAGGCCGGGATCAATAACAATATAAGACTCAAAATAGAGAATACGTTCCAGATCTTTTAGCGTCATATCGAGCAAAAGGCCGATACGTGACGGAAGAGATTTTAGGAACCAAATATGCGCGACAGGAGCAGCAAGCGATATATGCCCCATACGATCGCGGCGTACGCGCGCCAGTGTTACCTCAACGCCACACTTTTCACAGATGACGCCCTTGTATTTCATCCGCTTGTACTTGCCGCACAAGCATTCATAATCTTTGATTGGACCAAAAATGCGAGCACAGAACAAGCCGTCTCTCTCCGGCTTGAATGTGCGATAATTTATGGTTTCTGGTTTTTTGATCTCGCCAAAGGACCAGGAGAGAATTTTCTCCGGGCTCGCTATGGAAATTTGAATCTGGTCAAAAGCCTGCGCCGCTACGACCGGGTTGAAGAGATTCATGACCTCTTGCTGATTCATTTTCTTCTCCTAGACGCGGGGAAGCGCAGTTTGCGCTTCCTGCCGGTCGAAAATCTTGTCGCCTCTGTGTCTCTCAAAAAACTGAGAGACGGGATGGTTTAGGTCTCGAAACGCTTACTCAGCGGCTTCTGCCGGGGCCTGGTCTTCAGCTTCTTCTAGCTCTTCAGGCGTTGCATTTGTCAGCTCGACATTGAGCGCCAGAGATCGCATTTCTTTGATCAAGACATTGAAGCTCTCAGGAATGCCAGATTCAAACGTATCATCGCCGCGCACAATCGATTCATAAACCTTTGTTCGTCCGGCGACGTCGTCAGACTTAACCGTGAGCATTTCTTGTAGCGTGTAGGCCGCGCCATAAGCTTCAAGCGCCCAGACTTCCATTTCGCCAAAACGCTGACCGCCAAACTGGGCTTTGCCGCCAAGAGGTTGTTGCGTAACGAGTGAGTAGGGACCGATGGAGCGCGCATGAATCTTGTCGTCAACAAGATGATGCAGTTTTAACATGTAAATATAACCGACGGTAACCTTGCGGTCGAAGCTTTCGCCAGTGCGCCCGTCAAATAACCGGACTTGGCCTGATGAGGCCAGCCCAGCTTCGGTCAGCATTTCAACAATGTCTTTTTCTCTCGCCCCGTCAAAAACGGGAGTGGCAATGGGCACGCCACGGCGCAAATCCTTGCCAATTTCAACAAGACTGCCTTCGTCGAGTTTTGCGAGCTCGTCGTCTTGACCATAGATATCCGTTAGCTTTTTGCGCAGGGGTTTGACATCTTTATTGCGCATGTAAGCGTCAACGGCCTGTCCGACCTGTTTACCCAGACCCGCACAGGCCCAGCCTAAATGGGTCTCAAGAATCTGCCCGACATTCATTCGGCTTGGAACGCCAAGTGGATTGAGCACAATATCGACAGGGGTGCCATCTTCCAGGAATGGCATGTCTTCTTGCGGGACGATACGAGAGACAACGCCTTTGTTGCCATGTCTTCCAGCCATTTTATCGCCAGGCTGGATTTTGCGCTTAACGGCAACGAAGACTTTGACCATCTTCATCACGCCTGGCGGTAATTCGTCGCCACGTTGCAGTTTTTCAACTTTGTCAAGAAAGCGGTTCTCAAGACCTTTTTTTGACTCATCATATTGCTTGCGAACAGCTTCAATTGACGCCATGAGAGCGTCATCCTCGACAACAAATGTCCACCATTGAGATCGTGGATATTCGTCCAGGATCAATTGCGTCAGGGTTTCGCCCTTTTTAAAGCTCTTAGGTCCTGCAATGCCTTTCTTGCCGATCAGATTTTCAGCAATACGCGCATAAACATTTCGGTCCAGAATTGCGAGCTCGTCGTCCCGGTCCTTGGCAAGTCTCTCAATTTCTTCGCGTTCGATGGCTTGCGCGCGCTCATCCTTATCAACGCCATGGCGGTTGAAAACGCGCACCTCAACAATCGTTCCTTGCACGCCAGGCGGAACACGAAGCGATGTGTCTCGAACATCAGAGGCTTTTTCACCAAAGATCGCCCGAAGAAGCTTCTCCTCTGGAGTCATTGGGCTCTCACCCTTGGGGGTGATTTTGCCAACGAGAATATCGCCTGCCTGAACCTCTGCGCCGATATAAACGATGCCGGCTTCGTCAAGATTTTTCAACGTCTCTTCAGAGACGTTCGGTATATCCCGAGTTATTTCTTCCGGTCCAAGCTTCGTATCGCGCGCCATGACCTCAAATTCGTCAATATGAATTGAGGTGAAGACGTCATCTTTAACGATGCGTTCGTTAAGAAGAATTGAATCTTCGAAGTTATATCCATTCCAGGGCATAAATGCCACGAGCACATTGCGGCCCAAGGCAAGATCGCCCAGATCCGTTGATGGACCGTCTGCAATGATGTCGCCTTTTTGAACGAGGTCACCGACGCGCACCAGCGGCTTTTGATTGATACAGGTTGATTGGTTCGAGCGCTGATATTTCATCAGACGATAAATATCTACGCCTGGCTTAGCGGGATCCTGCTCTTCAGTCGCACGCACAACGATACGCGTTGCGTCAATCTGATCAACCACGCCAGTGCGTCGCGCTGCAATGGCAGCGCCAGAGTCTCTCGCGACAATAGGCTCCATGCCAGTGCCAACAAGCGGCGCATCTGCTTTGACGAGTGGGACAGCTTGACGCTGCATGTTAGAGCCCATCAATGCTCTGTTGGCGTCGTCATTTTCTAGAAATGGAATCAGCGCCGCCGCAACAGAAACAAGCTGCTTGGGCGATACGTCCATCGCGTCAACTTTTTCACGCGGAACAAGCATGACATCGCCAGCATGACGGCAAAGTACGAGATCTTCAGTTAGAGAGCCGTTCTTATCCACCGGCGCATTTGCTTGGGCGACGTGATATTTGGCCTCTTCCATAGCTGAAAGATAGGCAACCTCTCCCGTGACCTTTCCATCGCGGACGCGACGATAAGGGGATTCGATAAAGCCGTATTTATTCACGCGCGCAAATGTTGCGAGAGAATTAATTAATCCGATGTTTGGTCCTTCGGGCGTTTCAATCGGGCAAATTCGGCCGTAATGCGTTGGGTGGACGTCGCGGACTTCAAAACCCGCGCGTTCGCGCGTCAAACCGCCAGGACCAAGTGCTGACAGGCGTCGCTTATGGGTGATTTCAGACAAGGGATTGGTCTGATCCATAAACTGTGAGAGCTGGGAAGAACCAAAAAACTCACGAACAGCTGCTGCCGCTGGTTTGGCGTTGATCAAATCCTGCGGCATGACCGTATCGATATCAACCGATGACATGCGCTCTTTAATGGCGCGTTCCATCCGCAATAATCCGAGACGATATTGATTCTCCATCAACTCGCCGACAGAGCGTACGCGACGATTGCCAAGATGATCAATGTCGTCAATCTCGCCCCTGCCGTCACGTAAATCAACAAGCGCCTTTACAACCGCCAAAATATCTTCGCGTCGTAAGGTTCGCGTCGTATCTGGCGCATCAAGATCAAGACGCATATTCATTTTTACGCGTCCGACGGCGGAAAGATCGTAGCGTTCTGCATCAAAGAACAGCGAATGGAACATCGCTTCTGCGGTATCCATTGTTGGCGGTTCGCCTGGGCGCATGACGCGATAAATATCAAAAAGCGCTTCTTCGCGGCTGCTGTTCTTATCAACAGCAAGCGTATTACGGATATAAGGTCCAATATTGATGTGATCGATATCGAGAATAGGGAGTTCGTCAAAACCCTTTTCAATTAAAAGCGGGAGAGATTTAGCTGAGATTTCATCCCCAGCTTCAGCAAATATTTCACCTGTCGCGGGATCAAAAAGATCTTGTGCGAGATATTGCCCGTAGAGATCTTCGCTCGGCACGCGAATGGCTTTAACGCCATTCTCGGCAAGCTGGCGCGCAGCGCGTACAGCAAGTTTCTTGCCGGCTTCAAGGATAACCTTGCCCGTGTCGGCGTCGATCATATCCGCAACAGCCTTCACGCCCTTAATGCGCTCGGCGTCAAAGGGCATGCGCCAGTTCTCTCCATCCGCGCTGTATGTGATTGTCTTGTAGAAAGTAGAAAGGATCTCCTCGCCATCAAGACCAAGCGCATAAAGCAAAGAGGTCACCGGGATCTTACGGCGACGATCAATGCGGGCATAAACAATATCTTTTGCATCGAATTCGATATCAAGCCACGATCCGCGATAAGGAATGATGCGGGCGGCAAAGAGCAGCTTGCCTGAAGAGTGGCTTTTCCCCTTATCATGATCGAAAAAGACGCCCGGAGAGCGATGCATCTGCGAGACTATGACGCGTTCGGTGCCGTTGACGATAAAGGTGCCGTTAGACGTCATAAAGGGCATGTCGCCCATATAAACGTCTTGTTCCTTTATGTCCTTTACAGACTTGGCTTGGGTATCTGGATCGACGTCAAATACGATTAGTCGGAGCGTGACCTTTAATGGCGCAGCAAAGGTCATTCCGCGCTGACGGCATTCATCGACATCGTATTTTGGCGCTTCAAATTCGTAGCGCACAAACTCAAGAAGCGATACTTGAGAAAAATCAGAGATTGGAAAAACAGATTTGAAAACTGATTGCAGACCTTCGTCCGCACGTCCGCCTTTTGGTTCGTCGACGAGTAGGAATTGATCGTAGGAAGCTTTCTGGACCTCGATCAAGTTTGGCATCGTCGCAGCTTCGCGGATATGACCGAAAAATTTACGGATGCGTTTACGACCGGTGAATTTGCGTGCTGACGTTTGGGCCATCGTCTGAGCCATATCGCTTTTCCAGCCTCTTCTTCGTAAGGACCGACGATCCGTTATGAATCGTCCTTGCCCTGTTGTGCGCCTAAATGCGGTATTGACCGCTGCGCCTCGTTTAACCGCATACGGTCCCGGCCAGGGGCCGAGACCGTATTTCTCTCATAGCCGCCGCGTAGGCGGCATGTAATTTATTTGAGTTCGACTTTGGCGCCGACCTTCTCAAGAGCGGCTTTAATCTTCTCAGCCTCTTCCTTAGACGCGCCTTCCTTCAATGGCTTTGGCGCACCCTCAACAAGATCCTTGGCTTCTTTCAGGCCAAGACCGGTGATGCCACGAACTTCTTTGATGACTTCAATCTTTTTATCGCCAGCTGCAGCCAGGATAACGTTGAACTCGGTCTTTTCTTCAGCAACGGCCGCTGCTGCGCCGCCGGCGCCAGGAGCTGCCGCAACAGCAACCGCAGCCGCTGCGGATACGCCCCACTTCTCTTCAAGAAGCTTAGCCAGTTCAGCAGCCTCGAGAACGGTGAGGGCTGAAAGCTCTTCGACGATCTTTTCAAGATTTGCCATGATTTACGTCCTTTGAATTTGGTTCTTAAAAGGTAGATGCGCCTGCTTAGGCCGCGTCTCGGTTGGCATATGCCCCAAAAACACGCGCAAGCTTTGCTGCAGGCGCGGTCGATAGTTGTGCGAGTTTCGTCGCGGGAGCCTGAACGAGGCCCACGATTTTTGCGCGCAACTCATCGAGGGACGGCATAGTCGCAAGCGACTTCACGCTGTCCGGATTGAGGGCTGTCTTACCCATAGCGCCGCCAAGAATGACGAACTTGTCGTTTTCTTTTGCAAACGCTACGGCGACTTTTGGCGCCGCCACCGGATCGTCTGAATAGGCGATCAGGGTTGGCCCCCTGAGGAGGGGGGCAATAGAGGCGACGTCGGCGCCATCGAGAGCGATTTTGGCAAGGCGGTTCTTGGCGACCTGCACGGAAGCGCCAGCATTGCGGGCTTGCTTACGCAGATCCTGCATCTGGGCCACAGTCAGGCCAGAGTAATGGGCGACGACGACAACGCCAGTCTTTGTGAAGACTTCACGTAGTGACGCGACCGCTTCTTTTTTTTCCGCTCTGTCCACGGTTGCTCTCTCCACTGGCGGGTTAACCCGCCGGTTGCGACATGCCGCTTGCCAATTTCGCAGTGTGCGTGACAAGCGACGCCGTAGATCCTGTCCCCGTCGCCAAATGGCGGCGGTTGAAGGGGCGTGAACCAAAATCGAAGGACGCGAGCAGGTATCCCTGACAGCATCCAAATTTACGGCTTCCCCGTCTGTGCAGGCCGCTCCTGAATACAGAGGAATGTTCCGCTGATTGAGGAGCCGATTGAGCCGCAATAGGTGTTTACTATTGCGAGCGCCGGCAGTCTCGGACAGGACATGGCCGACAGGAACCTGAGGCTGCCCCCAAGTTTTGCCGGCCTATCCACCACCAAACTCGTAACATATTGATTATATGTATGAATCAGGTGGAATCTCGAATCTGAAATGGAAACTAGGCTAATAAAGCTTAGCTTCAGAATGCGTTACATAATCGGGTGGAGGTCATTTGCCAAGTATTAATTTGACATAAACCGGTAACAAGTGGCGGTTCAAACTCAATTAGCGCCGTTTTGGAATGAACTCCATGCGGATGCGACCGTTGCGATGACCGGCGCCGCCGCGAGTGGCTGGGGTGCGCCGTGTTGTGTTGCTTAACTTAGTTGCTGTGTGGTCGGTTCTTTCTCCATGGGAGGCGAGGCCGGGGTAGCTCTTATTGTGTTGCCCTCTTGTTGGGCCAAAGGACGCGAGGCAGAGATTGTAGGCTTCTGCATCTTTTAACTTTTCACAGTCATCGATCGTGCGCGGCCCAGCACAAAGAGGCTGCATTAAAATCAGCATAACCCAAATGCTGCCTGCGATCCTGTGCATCGTTACCTCAGTGTCGCGCCAGTTTTTTTGTTTGCCTCTAGGATGATCGCTTGAGAAATCGTGTCAATTTCGATGTCAGTTAGGGTTCTCTCTCTCGGCTGGATGACAACCGAGACGCCAATGGATTTTTTGCCTTCAGGCACGCCTGCGCCTTCATAGAGATCAAAAATAGAAGCTTGAGTAATCAACGTTCGATCGGCGCTCGAGACGGCTTTGAGCAAATCTCCTGCCCGCGTTGCGCTGTCGACAAGGAAGGCAAAGTCTCGAGTGAGTGGTTGCAGATCGCACAAATCAAGTTTTGGTTTTATTTTTGTTAGTTTATTTTTTGGTGCAGGAATATTGTCAAGCACAAGCTCAAAGGCGACCACAGCTTGGTCTATATCAAAGTCTTTAAGCAAGCGCGGATGGAGTTCTCCAAAATAACCAAGCGTCGCCTTAGGGCCAAATTGAAGTGTGGCTGATCGGCCGGGATGAAGCCAATCCAGTTCGCATGGCGTGATCTGTAATCCAGTTGTTGAAACGCCAAGGGCTTGCAACAAGGTCATCACATCAGATTTTATATCAAATATTGTTACTGATTTTTCAGGGCAAGACCAATCTCTTCCAGCGCCAGAACGTCCACGGCGGATCCCTGCAGCGGCAAGTAGCTGGCCGTTCTGAGATGCATTAATGAAGATTTGTCCGACTTCAAAAAGAGCCTGGTCGCTTAGTCCTCTTGCAGCGTTTCGGTGACTTGCTGAGAGTAGACCAGGTAATAAGCTCGGCCTCATATCAGAAAGATCTGCAGCAATGGGATTGAGCAACTTTAACGCCGCCTGCCCGCCGCCAAAGGCCACGGCATGCTCATTTGAAATAAACGACCAAGTTATGGCTTCAACAAATCCTTGAGCGGCCAGTGCGCGACGACAAATGCGCGCGCGTTTTTGTATCAAGGTGAGAATAGGCGTTGTGATGTTTTCTGTGCGCGGCAGAGGTGTCGAATTTATATTATCGACACCATAAAGTCGGATGATTTCTTCAACAATGTCGGCCTTACTAGCTATGTCTTGTCGCCAGCTCGGGGCTGTGATTTTAGCCTCAAGGCCATTGTCCTGAACGTCAAAACCAAGTCGGTTTAAAAAGATAGAGGCTTGTTGAGGCGCAATGTCTATGCCTGCAAGGCGCCGAATTTCATTCCATGGAAAGTCAATCGCTATGATGTTGCGGTGCGCAGATCCAGAAATGCAAAGCGTTGACGCTTCGCCGCCACAAGTTGTTAGCGCCATTTGCGTTGCAAGTTCAATACCCGGAATAGCAAAGGAAGGGTCAACGCCGCGCTCAAAGCGATAGCGGGCGTCTGTTGCGATGTTGAGCTTGCGGCCTGTGCGCGCAATATTTTCTGGATCCCAAAGAGCTGTTTCGATTAAGACGTCTGTTGTCGTTTCATCGCAACCAGAGGCAGCGCCTCCCATAATCCCGGCTATTGATTGAACGCCACTGTCGTCGCTAATCACAACCATCGTTTCATCGAGATGATAAGTCTTGCCATCCAGTCCAACTATTGTTTCACCCGCATGCGCCAAGCGGATGGTGATGTCGCCATGTATTTTTTTTGCATCGAAGACATGAAGCGGGCGTGATCGATCAAAGGTGATGTAGTTTGTTATATCAACCAACGCGTTGATTGGACGTAGACCGATGGCGCGTAGGCGGTGTTGAAGCCAGGCTGGGCTTGAGCCATTCGTAACGCCTTTGATGAGACGCAGGCCGAAGAATGGCGCAAGATGTCTATCGCCGTCTTCCAAATCCAGATTAATCTTTACAGGGCAGGGAAAATTTCCAGTCGGCGTCGACGTCTCGCTTGGCGCCATTGCGCCAAGTCCTGCCGCGACGAGATCTCGCGCGACGCCAAAAACGCCGGCTGCATCTGCACGGTTCGGCGTTAAGTTAATTTCTATTATTGGATCATCGATACCGGCCCATTGTGCGTAGGCGACGCCGATTGGCGCGTCTTTTGGCAGCTCAATAATGCCATCATGATCGTCTGAAAGTTCTAGTTCCTCTGCGGAACAAAGCATGCCGAGAGATTCAACGCCGCGTATAATCCCTTTTCCGAGGGTGATTTTTTTAGCAGGTATATAGGCGCCGGGTGGCGCAAAGACAGTTTTTAGTCCCTCTCGCGCATTCGGCGCGCCACAGACAACCTGTAAAGCGTCTCCAACTCCGATATCGACTTTGCAGACACGCAGCCGATCAGCGTTTGGATGTTGCTGTGTTTCAACTATCTGTCCAATCGTAAATTCTTTTAGTTGTGCAGATGGATCGTGCACATGCTCCACCTCAAGGCCGATCCGCGTCAAGGTCTCCACAATCTCAGCAAGGCTTGCTGATGTATGCAGGTGATCTTTCAGCCAGGAGAGGGTAAATTTCATCTATCGCCTCTGAGCTCTTAGGAGCTTAAACCGCCTGCGAGCGTTGGAAAGTCTAACGGACGAAAGCCGTAGTGCTCGAGCCATCGTATATCCGCTTCAAAGAAGGCGCGTAAATCGGACATGCCATATTTGAGCATGGTGAGACGATCGATACCCACCCCAAAAGCAAATCCTTGATAAAGATCTGGATCGTGACCGCAGTTGCTGAGAACATTAGGATGAACCATTCCGCAGCCTAGTATTTCCATCCAGTCATCCCCCTCGCCAAAGCGGATTTCACCATTCTGACGCCTACATTGGACGTCAACCTCCATTGAGGGTTCTGTAAATGGAAAGAATGACGGTCGCATTCTTAACTTCACATTCTTGACTTCAAAAAAACTTTTGAGGAACTCTTCAAGCACCCATTTGAGGTGTCCCATATGTGTTGTCCTGTCGATAACGAGACCCTCAATCTGATGGAACATGGGCGTGTGCGTTTGGTCAAAATCGCATCTATAGACACGCCCTGGACAAATGACGCGAATAGGCGGCTTCTGTTTCAACATGGTGCGAACTTGAACAGGACTCGTATGCGTTCTTAAGAGACGTAATTCAGCGTCTTCCGGCGTTAAAAAAAAGGTGTCCTGCATCTCGCGTGCAGGATGTCCTTCTGGAAAATTAAGTTTCGTAAAATTATAATCGTCACTTTCAATATCTGGTCCCTCAGCGATCGCAAAACCCATGTCAGTAAAAATCACACTGAGCTCATCCATCACTTGAGAGATTGGGTGGATGCGGCCACGTTCTAATGCGCTTGCAGGGGTAGGTAGCGTTACGTCCAGTTTTTCAGCAGCTAGACGGGATTGGAGGGCGCGCGCATCAAGCTCGGACTTTCTGCGTATGAGAGCGTCAGTCGCAGCTTCTTTGAGTTTATTTATTCTCGCGCCTTCAGTTTTGCGGTCATCTGGCGACATTTTGCCGAGCGTCGCCAATAAGGCGGAGATCGCGCCTTTTTTGCCAAGAGCGGCCAGGCGTACGGCTTCTAGCTCCCCTTCACTATTCGCGGCGTGAATCTTTGCAAGAGTTTCTTGTTCGAGGCGGTCAATATCAGTCATGTGTTGCCGTGCTGAATTAAGTCGACCCGCTTCTGCCATGCGCGCGATCTTGTGTCGAGGCGCTATGAGAAGCCATGGTTTTATTTCATGCCTCTGATCGGCGACGAATGGTGAGTAAAAAATCGCCGCCTCGTTCGAGGCGGCGACGTTTACTTTATTGACTGATCACCGTAGCGGTGGGGCATATTGAATGCCGCCCATCGTCCAGAGCTGATTTAATCCTCGTGCAATGCCGAGCTTTGATTTATTGCCAACATTTCTTTCGAGCGTTTCGCCGTAAT
>DAIRFH010000023.1:23962-29992 GCA_036795145.1 Methylocystis sp.
GCAATGCCGAGCTTTGATTTATTGCCAACATTTCTTTCGAGCGTTTCGCCGTAATTGCCGACATTCATCAGAATACGCAACGCCCAATCAGCGGAAAGGCCTAAGGGCTTACCGATGTCGCCCTCAAGGCCAATTAAGCGCCGAACAGCAGGTTTTTGAGATTGTTTTGCTTGTGTGACCGTTGCTTTTGAAATCCCGAGCTCTTCGGCGTTAATCATTGCAAAATTGACCCATTTAACAATGTTAAACCATTGATCGTCACCTTGGCGCACGACCGGTCCAAGCGGTTCTTTCGAGATAATATCAGCAAGTATCACGCTATCACTTGGTTTTGAGAGGCTCAGTTTTTCAGCGTATAATTGCGAGACGTCGCTGCTGATGGCGTCACATTTCTCTGCTTGGTAGGCGTCAATAATTTCCTTCATGGTTTCAAAACGTATCGGTTCAAATTTCATGCGATTACTTTTGAAGTAATCAGCAACATTGGCTTCGCTTATTGTGCCGGTCTTTAAGCAAATTTTACTGCCATCCAGCTCAAGCGCTGAGGTGATCTTACGTTTCTTGGGGATCAGAAAGCCTTGGCCATCATAATAGGTGACGCCAGCAAAGAGCAGGTTTGTATCAATCTCATTAGAAAAAGCCCAGGTTGAATTACGAGAAAGGAGGTCAATTTTATTATCTTTAAGCGCATTGAAGCGTTCGTCTGCTTTGAGTGGCAAGAATTGAACTTTAGTCGCGTCTCCGAGAACGGCAGAGGCAACAGCGCGGCAAAAATCAACATCAAAGCCCGACCATGCCCCTTTCTCATCAGAGATAGAGAATCCCGCGATGCCGTTGCTGACACCGCAAATGAGCGTGCCCCGTTGTTTGACAGCCTCGAGCGTTGACGCCTTCGCTGTGGCTGGGAGGGATAGCCAAGCGACGCATAGGCCGCCAGCAATCATTGCGAAGCTTTTGAAAGAAAAGCGCATTGAAACCTCTTCAATTTAATGTGACGGATAATTATAGATCAGCAGCTTGTTTAACGACGATCTTGGTGCCAACTGGCACGCGATCATAGAGATCAGTGACATCAGCGTTTACAAGTCGAAAGCAGCCGGAGGAAACGGCGTGCCCGATCGTTTGCGGCTGGTTTGTGCCGTGAATGCGGTAAACGGTTCCGCCAATATACAAAGCGCGCGCGCCCATTGGGTTACCTGGCCCTCCGGCCATAAATCTCGGTAGATAGGGCTGACGTTGGATCATCTCTGGGGGTGGACGCCAGTCCGGCCATTCTTGTTTTTGAATAATTTTCTTAATGCCGGCCCACTGGAAGCCATCTCTGCCAACGCCTATCCCGTAGCGTATAGCGCGACTATTTGGCTGAACGAGGTAGAGATACCGATCGGCAGTATGAACGACGATGGTGCCAGGGGCCTCGGTGGTGCGAAAAAAAACGATCTGGCGCTCGAATGGTCCAGCAAGTTGTTCCTCTTCAGCGCTTGGCTGATAGCCAGGCTGGTCATCGATCTGCATGTCTACCGGGGCGTCGGCATTCGCAGCTGGATCAGCGACGGCGCTTGCGCCATGACAAAACCATGTTGCAGTCGCTAACAGACACATAAAACTAAGTTTAACTATACGCATCGCCATCCTTTAGTGAGAGCGAGAATTCCAAAAAGCTAACGCGCGTCTCATCATCAGCTTTCACGAGCAGCGGATGTAGACCATTGTGCCATAACGGCTCGAATTGTCTGGGCTGACCCATTTTATCGTGAAAGAATTATCCGAAATTGCGACAATTTCACGGTCGGCGGCGACTGCGGCCATGCCCGCTGGCCCGAGATAGGTTGAGCCGCTTGAGCTGCCCTTCAAAAACAGCTCCTGAGGATCAGCTTGATCTGCAAGATGCATGATTACCCCGCCGTTAGCTCCGGCCTTGATTACATAGGGGTTGCTGCATTGACGACGGGCTTCGCCTTCCGTGCGAGGACGGTCGCTATCGCGATGATAGGCTGCAACGCCCCAGCGTCCGATCAGCTTTTCTGCAGAAATTTTTGAGGGAACAGAAGGTACGCCTTGCGCGCCGGCGTCTATGGGTTGATTGGCGTTACAGCCAGCGAGGAAGCTGGCAAAAAGAGCAGAGGCGAGAAATACAGAAAGGCGGCGAGTTTTGTTTAATGAACGCATTATTTTACCTCTGAAGATCTTGTTGCTGCTGATGTGTGCGTTTCTGCCGAGTATAAGCTGAAGCGTAAATGGCTTGAGGAAGCGGCAAGTTAACAACGAAAACAGAAAAATTTATTAAAGCAGAACGGCACAAGCGGCAAGTAATCTGATTTTTTTTGTATAAATCTATTGTTTCCGCGTTCTGTGCCGCTCATTAAGGCTTGATTTGAGCGACGCCGCGCCGCTACCATCATTACTGTCATGGTTTATTATTTATTAAAAACCCTTGTATCAGCTATATTGATTGTGTGCATCGCAGAATTTGCGAAGCGTTCTTCCGTATTTGCCGCCTTGATTGCGTCTTTGCCGGTGACGTCCTTGCTTGCTTTCATCTGGTTGAGGATTGATGGAATCGAGACGGAGAAGATTGCTAATCTTTCAGAGCAAATATTTTGGCTTGTAATCCCGTCTCTTGTGTTTTTTCCTCTGTTTGCAATTTTATTGCGCATGGGCATACAGTTTTGGCTTAGCCTGAGCGCAGGGGCCGCTGTGACGGCCGCCGTATATTTTGCCATGCTCATGTTCATGCGTCGCTTGGGCATTGGCGCTTAGACGCTTATTTTTCCCTAAAGCTATGGATAGGCGCCAGTGGCGATCTATTTGATAGATGTGCCAATAGTTAATTTCATGTTTGGAATAGATATAATGATCAAAGTGATGTTATTTATCTTGTTTGGCTGTTGTTTTTTCTCCAGCTCCGCCTTTTCGCAAATAAAAGCGGAGCACCCCAGAAACTGCATTTTTAATGTTGGGCCTACAGAAATGATGTTTAGCGCCTTTCAGGAAGGCAAAACAGATGCAATTTTCTGTCAGAATATTGGCGATATTGGTCAAACATTAATAATATTGGACGCCCGTCAGGCTGAATTAAGCAATATGAATATTGAAGCGCTCATATTACGTAATGTTAATCAGAAGGACTGGCAGGAATCTCTTGTCGCCAATACGGTCGCTGTGATGCCGGCTGATAAATATTTAATGAAAAAGAATACATTAAATTTTTCACATAATTTTACGAGCGGGGGTAATTACTTTCTTGTTGTGAAGGCGTCGAGCGATGACGGTTTAAAGGAATATATTGGGCAATATGGGTTTTATGTTGATGATGGTCGACAATGGATTAGCTTCATTGAAGTTTTAATAGGTGTATCAGCCATAACTTTTGTTGGCATATTTATACATAATAGGGCGAAGAAAACTTCATGATGACTGCATATCATCGAAGCAAGAATAATATATAATTATTCATAAGATTTCCTTAGCCAATTCTCGCTTGTTCAAAGCGCTATGTTCCCAGGCATTTATTAGGTTTTTGCGGACTATTTAGTTAGTCTGACGGCTTATTAAATTGGTCAATGAATTTGTCTGATTTTAGTTTAACAGGCCGCCTCTGATGCAACAGCTTAAATCAGTACATTCCTTACCTTGATGTTTCTTGTTTTTGGCAGTTTTCTGCTCGAAATTAAAACTCGCTGCTATGTTTGCCAGTGATGACATGCGTATCGGGTTTGTTGATGTTTCTGATTTCAGTAGCTGTTGCAAAGGCGAGGGCCACGAAGCTCATCCATGTGGCGACTGGAATGATGTTGTTTCTAACGATTAGCATAATCTTGCTCCGCTTTTGATTTACTCAGCTAGAGCGAGGATTGCGTTTAAAGGCCTAAAAGTCGATAGAATTTGTCATCTTTATTTGATGCTTAAGAAGTAAGCTGACCTAAAAAAACAATTATTCGGAGATTTTTTTTCTATATGCGGAGCTGGTTATTGATGCAGTTTTTGTTTCATCTCGATCCAGGTTTATGAATTTGATCAAGAAAAGTATCGGCTTGGATAAATATGGACCGCGCGAAGGCCCCAAGTGATGAGGGCTTAAAGTGATCGAGGTCGTTTACTGCGAAACTGTCGTTAAACAGTCTGATTGCGGGCGAGTGGGTTTGGCGTTGGCTCGGAAATTTTATGCAGCGTGCTTTTGTCAACATGCAAGAAGGGCGTCTTTGAGCCGCGAATAAGAAGTGATGTTTCTTGCTCATATGACCAATGCATCATGTCAATTATTGAAACTTTAATTGTCCATTTTTCAGTTTGAAAGGCTGTGTCCAGAAATGGGTTGGAGCATATGCCAAACGTCATCTCACCTCTCTGGGCGATGAGTTCAAACTGACGGGCTTCCGCAGATGCTTTGCCTGCGGCCATTGCTACCTGACCACGTGGAATTGCCAGAGTCTGAATAACGGTTTCTGTTGCTGGCTCCCAAAGCCAGTAGCCAACTTGATCGTGATATGTCTCAATTTCTCCTGGTTTTATGATGTGCTGATGATACCTCAGGCCATATAATAACTGTGGGCCGTTGGTTTGTGGATCAATTGGCTGTAGCTCTATCCAGTCAACATATTCTTGTATAAGCGGCCCATCCGCTTTTGGGTTGATATCAACCCCCTTTTCCCCCTTCCACACGCCTGCCATAAATCTCAATGGTCCAAGATTATTGAGCGTATTAACGTCGATATCGCTAGGTTCAGTATAAATGTCTTGTTGTGAAGAGAGATAATCTGTCATTGCAGAATTTCTTCCTGATGATGCGTGATAGAAGGTAGACTAATTCAGGACGCATTGGAAACAATCTCATCAAATTGCGTTAAATGATCTTGAGTAGATTCGTTAAGAGACGCTTTATTTCGGATCGTATAGGGAGAAGACAGATGAATAATTTTCCAGATGTTCATGACGTAAAAGGGCTTTGGGTTTGGACGTTGATATTTGGATTGTTTTTGTCGCTCGCTGGCGGCTTTGCGATAAGCAGTGTTTTCTATTCAACCATGGCGAGTATTATCGTCGTTGGCATAACGATGATCGTTGCAGGGTTTGCCGAGATTCTGCATGGTTTTAGGATGCGCACTTGGGGGCATTTTTTTTGGATGCTCGCTCTGGGTGGATTTTACATTCTCTCTGGCGCGACAGTGGTGCGTAACCCGTTGTTGGCGGCAAGCTTTTTGACGCTTCTTCTCGGCTGTAGCTTGATTGCCTCCGGCATTATACGAACATATATCAGCGTGCAGTTTCCAGTTCAAAACGCCAGATTTTCATTGCTGGCGTCCAGTTTGTTGACACTATTTGTTGGCGCTATCATCATTGCTCAATGGCCCACATCGTCTTTTTGGGTTATTGGGACGTTTCTTGGCGTTGATTTGTTTTTTGCGGGAATGGCTTGGGTTGGTATCGGACTCGCGTTGAAGAATGCATGACCTCAGGTGAAACTTTAGCTTTGCCTTACTCTGTTAAATTGCAATGCTCCCAGATCTGCAAGTAAAAACATCATCATTAAGCGTCACATGAGGTCAGTTTCATGATGCGTCAAGCCAAGCGTGTCGCTCAGACTCTTGGGTTAGAGACGACACGCCGCCATATTTTCATATGTGTAAAATCAGAAAATCAGGCGTGTTGCGATGCCAGCTCGGCAGTCCAGTCATGGCTTTATTTGAAAGATAAGCTGCAAGAATTGGGATTAGGCAAACATGGCGGTATTCAGAGATCAAAGGCGGATTGTCTGAGGCTGTGTGCAGATGGACCAGTTTGTGTGGTTTATCCAGATGGCGTTTGGTATGGCCGATGCACGCCTCAAAATTTGGATAAGATTATTCAAAGGCATCTGATCGGGGGACAGATCGTTGAAGAGCTGCTGATTACACGCATGAAGCCCCTTCTCGAGAACGCATAAAACCTTTGGTGTCTCGGGCTGGGCGCTATATTTTCAACCGTAACAGAATATAAAAAAACCCGGCGGTTGGATTGATCAACGCGCCGGGTTTGATTTTATGTTTTGAG
>DAIRFH010000104.1:0-5755 GCA_036795145.1 Methylocystis sp.
GCTGAGGGCCGTCGTCGGCTTGACGAGTTTATGGCGCGCAGTCTGAAACAGGTTGAGCAGAAAATTGCTCAAGCCGAGGCGCAGGCCGCTTCAGAAGTGCGTGCGGCGGCTGCTGACGCCGCCGTGAAAATTGCCGAAGGCGTTCTTGGCGGCAAGGGTGCAACCGCACATGATTTTGTTGGCGAGGGCATTGGCCAGATCAAGGCCCTTAGTCATTAAGATTGCACGCGCGCGCAGTTCAGTCGCGCCTTTTTGTCATTAGCTTTTATAAAAAAGAGCTAGCCCTCGGGTTGGCTCTTTTTCTTTTTGCCCGTGGGCTTAACTGGTGTTTCGGCGCCGCCTTGCGTAAAGCCGACAATGATTTCGTAATCCTCATGCGCCCGCTTGGTGACAAGTGGAACAGAAATTGGATCGGCGAGCAGTCGGTAATCGCCGCGCGTAGCGCCGGCTGCAACTGTTGCGGTTATTTTATAACTCTGACTGGAAACTTGAGAATAATCTTTCAGTCGACGCAGGGCGACATTTATCGTTGCGTTGAACGCGCCAGGCGCGCCTGCTGGACCGAGGACGACGCCGCCTTCAATTCCAAGCTTGATGGAGACGTTTTCGCCGTCAACAACGCATTCGCGCGCTGTTTGATCAATTGAAAGTTGGTAGCGCACGCTCGCGGCGTCGGCGTCTTGCGGCATACGGATCATAGAGGCGCCATTATCGATAAAGACAACAGGGCATTCTTGCGTAACATTTGGCGCCGCAGGCGTCCCCGCGCCGCCAAAGAACTTTGGAAACTCCAGCGCTTGTGCGCAGGTTAGGCTGTTCATCATGACGAAGGTCGCAAAAGCAATCTTATGATTGGCTGCGGTCATTTTTAATGGCTCCGTCATGGCAGTTGAGCAAAAGCGTCTTTGAAGCCTTGCAATGTTAATGGCAAGCCGACGCCCTCTTCAGGCGTTTGATGAATAATGAATGTTGCCGTTTTTCCATTTTTCAACTGATCGATCAACTTGTCATCCATCGACACTTCTGCAACGCATCCCGAAGCAAGACATTTAACGAAACCTGCACGACCAATATCCGCATTATCGATCTTAAGGCCAAGACCATTTGGCAGTAACACGCCTAGAGGCGCAATCACGCGCAACAGTCGACTTTTGCCATCACTCGTTTTCAAGATAATGACGACGAGATTAATATTTGATTTGTCGTCGGCGACAACGCTTTGAATGAGCGCGCATTGTTCGCTCGCAGCGCCAGCGGGCTTTTCGCAGCGTAGTTCCCAATCGCCAAATTTGGATTTAACCACGCCTTGCGCATGACTTGCCGTCGCCATCAGCAGCGCAGTGACGACAGCAAGGAAGGGGATGTAAAATACCGCGACCTGATGTCGCAATGACAGTTTTTTTGCAGCGCAAAAAAGGGGCATGCTCGCTCCTGCGGCGGTTGATCGATTGCGGGGATCTTGCCCGCAAAAGCCAGGCGAATTCGTGACGGGCTGAATTCAAGGAGATTTTTGCCTAACAAATCGGCTCATTGTGTCAAGTTAGGAGGCGCTGGGGCCGCCACAGCGCCGGTCCGCTCTGCCAAATACTGCGTTGACAGGACTGTTTTTGCGGTGCAGCAATTGCGTGTGCGGCGTGATTGTGGTTGAACCAGCCCGACGCTGTAACTGCTTTGCGTTTTGCATGGCGAGGCGCGGAATTTGCGTCAGTTTAAGAATTAGACCTGTTAAAAGGTGCGAAAGGCGACCTGCATGTCTACGGACACACGTTATACGATGATTACGCGCAGCGCCCATGCGCTCGCTGTTGCGCTTCCCCTTGTCCTGTTGGCAGGCGTTGCGTGGGCTCAGGTAGAAGGTCAGCCTGCGCCTGGGGGCGTCGGTTTGCCCGCGACAGTGACGGAAGTCGGTCGTGACACCCAATTCTTTTATAATGGCATTTTGCTTCCTGTCATTACGTTCATCGCGCTGTCTGTCCTGGGACTTTTGCTCTACGTCAGCTGGCGTTTCAATGAGAGCGCCAATCCTGTGCCCTCAAAGCTCACGCATCACACAGGCCTGGAAATCGCCTGGACCTTGGTGCCGATCCTGATCTTGGTCTTTATTTCCGTGCCCTCGTTCCGCTTGTTAACGAAACAGGTGGAGATTCCAGAAGCCAAGGTCACGATCAAGGTGACGGGCAATCAGTGGTATTGGTCTTATAAATATCCAGAGGATCAAGGCGGGGGCTTTGGGTTCGATCAGCTCATGAAAGCTGAGGCGGATCTAGAGCCAGGCGACATCCGGCTCCTTTCGGTTGATAATGAGGCTGTGGTTCCAGTAAATGAAGTTGTGAAGCTGCAGATTACAGCTGCCGACGTCATTCACTCCTTCGTGATTCCAGCCTTCAGCATACGTATGGACGCTGTGCCGGGCCGGTTGAATGAAACCTGGTTTAAGGCTGACAAAGAAGGCATCTACTACGGTCAATGCTCCAAGATTTGCGGTAAGGATCACGCCTTCATGCCCTCGGCCATTCGTGTTGTGAGCCGCGAGAAATATGAAGAATGGTTGGCGGCGGCAAAGAAAAAATATTCCGCCGCCGAAACGCCTGTGAAGCTCGCTTCCAGCGACGCCTTACACTAATTTAAACGCTAGAAACCTGACAGGACTTCGAGGAAACAAAATATGGCGAGTTCAGCAGCTGGCGCGCATGATCATCCCAGAGGATTACGGCGCTTTCTCTTTTCGACGAACCATAAAGACATCGGAACGCTCTATCTGATATTGGCCGTCATCGGCGGATTGGTTGGACTATTGATGTCCGTCGCCATCCGAGCTGAATTAATGCATCCGGGCATATCCGTGTTTCCTGGCCTGGCGCAGATGATTTATGGCGCGGATCCGTCAATGGCGGTAGACGCGGGTAAAAATCTCTACAACGTCTTCATCACTGCGCATGGCGTGTTGATGATTTTCTTCATGGTCATGCCAGCATTAATGGGCGGCTACGCCAATTGGTTCGTGCCCATCATGATCGGCGCGCCAGATATGGCCTTTCCGCGCTTAAACAACATCTCATTTTGGTTTCTTGCGGTCTCGCTGATCCTTCTTGTGATGTCGATGTTCGTTGAAGGTGCGCCAGGCATGATGGGATTTGGCGGTGGCTGGGTGTTCTATCCGCCATTGTCATCCAATATTGGTCATCCAGGCCCCGCAATGGACTTCGTCATTCTGTCGCTGCATCTTGCCGGCGCCTCGTCGATCCTTGGCTCGATTAATCTGATCACCACAATCTTCAACATGCGCGCCCCTGGCATGACGCTGCATAAAATGCCGCTCTTTGCTTGGTCGATGCTGGTCACAGCGTTTTTATTGGTCTTGACCCTGCCAGTGCTTGCCGGCGCCATCACCATGTTGCTAACAGACCGCAACTTTGGCACGATGTTCTACGATCCCTCTGGCGGCGGCGATCCGTTGCTCTTTCAGCATTTATTCTGGTTCTTTGGTCACCCAGAAGTCTATGTGCTGATTTTGCCTGCCTTTGGTCTTATCAGCCATATCGTTTCGACCTTTTCCAAGAAGCCTGTGTTTGGCTATCTCGGCATGGCCTACGCCATGGTTTGCATTGGCTTCCTTGGCTGTATTGTTTGGGCGCACCACATGTATACTGTGGGCCTGTCCCTCAACGCGCAGCGCTATTTCGTCTTTGCGACGATGGTGATCGCCGTGCCGACTGGCATCAAGATCTTCTCATGGATTGCAACAATGTGGGGCGGCTCAATCTCCTTTCGCGCGCCGATGATTTGGGCGATTGGATTTATCTTCGTCTTCACAATGGGCGGCGTCACAGGCGTTGTGCTTGCCAATGCGAGCGTTGATCGTCAGTTGCATGAGACATATTATGTTGTTGCACATTTCCATTACACCATGTCGCTTGGCGCGGTGTTTGGCGTCTTCGCAGGCTTTTACTACTGGTTCCCGAAGATGACCGGCTATCTCTACAATGAGACGTTGTCCAAGCTGCACTTCCTCTTTCTGTTTCTTGGCGTCAATCTCACCTTCTTCCCGCAACACTTTCTTGGCCTGGCGGGAATGCCGCGCCGCTACATTGATTATCCCGACGCTTTTGCGACGTGGAATTATCTGTCGTCTGTCGGCGCATTCATTGGCGCCTTCAGCATGCTCATCTTCTTTGTTGTCGTGATCGAAGCCTTCATGAAGAAGCGCTACGCTGGCAATAATCCTTGGGGATCTGGCGCAACGACATTGGAGTGGACGCTGTCATCGCCGCCGCCCTTCCATCAGTTTGAAACCCTGCCAAGAATTACCGGTTCAGGCCATCAGTAAATAATTGTTAGCGCGTAAGCGCTAACGGTTGGTCGAGGTGACTAGGAAGATCGCTTTAGCGATGTCTTGGCGTCTCGTAGCAAGGTGACGTAGGCGGCAATGAGCGACGTATCCTATTTTGACGACGGTCAGGCGCCGCAGCTGCCAGTTGCGGCGCCATCGGATTATATTGAGCTTCTTAAGCCGCGCGTCATGTCGCTTGTGGTCTTTACCGCGCTCGCTGGTTTGTTGATGGCTCCTGTTGCGCCGCATCCGCTCATTGCTTTTGCGTCGCTGCTGTCGATCGCCGTTGGCGCTGGCGCCTCAGGCGCGCTGAATATGTGGTATGACGCCGATATTGACGCGGTTATGTCTCGCACAAGCAAGCGACCCATTCCCTCAGGTCGACTTGATGCGGCTTCTGCACTTGCGTTCGGCGTTGTTCTGTCGATCTTGTCTGTTGTCACCCTAGCCTTCGTGACGAATTTATTGGCGGCGGGATTGCTCGCCTTTACCATTTTTTTCTACGTCGTTATTTATACGATGTGGCTAAAACGCTGGACGCCTTTAAACATTGTTATCGGCGGTGCAGCCGGCGCGCTACCGCCAATTGTTGGCTATGCGGCGGCGATGGGCGAGGTGAGCTTATCAAGCATCGTTCTATTCTTGATCATTTTTGTTTGGACGCCGCCGCATTTTTGGGCGTTGGCGATCTTGAAAATTGACGATTATGGCCGCGTTCATTTGCCGATGTTGCCCAACGTCTCAGGGCTAACGCGAACACGGCGCGAGATTTTGATTTACGCGCTCGTGCTTGCGCCATTAGGCGTTGCCCCTTGGATCATAGGCTTTGCGTCATTGACCTATGGTCTAATTGCGATTGTCGCTGGCGCAGCCTTTTTAGCATTCGCCGTTAAGTTGTTTGTCGCGCGCGATGACGCCGCGATACGACGCGGCGCGCGCAACATGTTTGTTTTTTCCATCATCTATCTTTTTGTGCTGTTCCTGGCGCTTGTAATTGAGCGTCTTGCGCATCTTTTTGCGCTGATTTGACGACAGGTTTTTTTACGGGATGCGTGGGCATGAGTGACAAACAGCATGGCGAGCAAGCTCAAGAGCCTGATGCTGGCGTTGTGCTGACGCCTGAGCAGCAGCGCAGCCGCCGTTCGCGCAATATCGCCATTGGCTTAGCGGTTACGCTTCTCGCCGTTTTATTCTACGCCGTCACCATCGTTCGTCTTGGCGGCGCCGTCGCCAGTCGGACGATTTGAGTTTTTCATGCAACAGCCAAAATCAAAACATAAGCAAGGCCAGCGCAACATCGCGATGACCTTGCTTGCGGGCTCGGCTGTCATGCTCCTTTTGTCTTTTGCTTCAGTTCCTTTGTACCGTGCTTTTTGCGCTGCCACGGGCTTTGGCGGAACGCCGCAAAAATCTGCGACGCCACTG
>DAIRFH010000024.1:0-29382 GCA_036795145.1 Methylocystis sp.
AGTCAATGGAAAAACATCAGTATAGCTCAAAAGCCCATGATTTATTATTTAAGGTAATAAACAGTGTTATTTCAATTGAACCTAAGACAGAAAATCAAAAAGCCTTATACCCAATCATTGCAAACGAACTTATAAACTTCTGGGAAAATAGACGAGCAAGAACCAGAGCAACAAATCTTGGTCTCCCCGTTGCAGAATGGACTGTGTTAATATTGGGAGCTTCAATAACAATTATATTCACTTATTTCTTTTTTATTGAAAGTCATTTTGTTCATTTGTTGATGACAGGGATGATGACCCTTCTTGTTTCCATGAGTCTCTACCTAATCCTATTATTCTCCGAACCATATTCCGGTGATCTAAAAGTTTCCGATAAGAGTTTCGTGCTTGCCAGGACCCTAATCAGAGAGCAGCCGTAAGTAGTTTATATGAAAAGAGCCACTTATACGAAACAGACTGATGGTCTATGTTTTGAAAAACATCAACAGAAATAGAAAACGGCTTGCAAATGAGCATGACTAACATCTTGCTAAACGTCTCTATTCTACACTTACTATTGATTTTAACCCCGACAGTATCCACAGATACTTTTTGCGATACAAAAGAAAAACGCTCTCCCCCTTTAAGATTGAAAAATTCGATAAATCTTCTTCACATTTCCCATCTCAATCAGAGCCAAAAGAAGTCAGCCCTCCATATATGGGTCGAGGCGCCCATAAGAGTGTCGGCTTAATTAATGCTTAAAATTAGATGCATAAAATGCATTAACATTAGAGCAAATACCTGAGTTAAATAATAAATCGATTAGCACTAGGGACATAGAAATAATCATAAGAAAGTTTTCAATGTTAAAATATTATCAATCATTGAAAAAATTTTACAATATCATTCATCACAACATTCTATTACTTGTGATTTGCTCATATATACTGGCAACTATAACACCAGCTACTGGTTATTGGATAAAGAATTACTCGTTTGGTTCCATCAAGATTCATGAAAATTTGATTAATTTTACCTTACCAGCAATTATGCTTGCTGTATTGTTATTCAATGCCGGCCTATGCATTAAACTTCATGACTTAAGAAGTATTTCAAAATATAACAAAGCCCTTTTTATTGGCATTATCGGTAATACTATTATACCTCTTGTTTATCTAATTATGCTAAGTTTCATCTTCAGATATCTCAATGACCAGGCGAAGGCTCATGATATTCTAGTGGGCGTTGCGGTCGTTGCTTCGATGCCGATAGCAGGATCATCAACTGCATGGTCAAAAACATCTGGCGGCAATCTTGCTCTGAGTCTCGGTCTTGTATTGCTTACAACAGTCATAAGCCCGCTCGTAACTCCTGTTACACTACATGCGGTTGGCTATCAAATATACGGCGGATATTCTGAGGAATTGCACAACCTTGCTGGAGGGACAGTCATCTCATTCCTTATTGCTTGGGTAATCATACCTTCAATATTTGGCGTTATAATCAGAATTTTCATAAATCAAACTTTATATTTATTAATTGACCCATATCTTAATCTTATTAATATCGGCATGCTGATATTAATAATTTACTCAAATGCATCCGTATATCTCCCCGAATTGATATCCAAGCCAGATATTCAATTCATTTTACTGGCCTTACTTTCAACTTCGACACTTTGCATTTTCATGTTCTTTGCTGGCTTTCAGATATCGAAATTATTTTCATTACCACCTTCCGAGGCAGCATCGCTTACGTTTGGATTAGGTATGAATAATAATGGCTCCAGCCTGGTATTAGCATCAACTGGATTATATAGTCATCCGCGTGTCATGCTGCCAATAATTCTCTATATTCTCGTACAGCATATTTGCGCGGCTTATATTGATAGATTGATTTCTACAATAAAAAATCAATATTAGTCTGATCGACATACCTCATGCGCATCTTGTGACTGCTCATGCTAATCTAAATTTACAACAGCCGTCCACTTATAATCGTAACCTTAGCAATTGCCACATTTCAGCCCCTGAAATGGATCATTTTTTCTCCAACGCATTTTTGGCGTTTCCTCCCAAGACTTGGTATTGCTAGCATCAGCGGTCTTTTTTAAATTTACATAAAATTGATCAAAGTTTGGCAGTAAACAGGATAATCAGGCCATAGCAGCAGCCTTATCTCTATTAATTGATTAGTCGCATCATCTTTATTCTGATAATATTTATAAGCTAAAGCTGTAATTGTATATACAAACGACTCATTAATCTAAATTAATCACTGAACATCAATCAAATATTCTCTATCTATTTTCTATTCACAACTCCATATATCAACAAAATTGCAATGATGCTAAAACCAGATGCTGGGATAGCAATTAAATATCCTCGCTTCATATCTGAAGCTATTAGAGTTGTATGTTGATTTAAAACCATATCAGCCTCTTTGCTTTTCAACGTAACCATTTGCATATCCTTGTCAGAGCCACTATCGGCTATGGTTGACTCGAGCCTAGCTATGGCTGTCATTAGGAACAAATCAACCGGGTTTCTTTCAAGGATTCTAAACATATCGTTTAGAGCTAGATCTATTCGGCCTAATTTTAAAAATACAGCAGCTCTTGAATAGTAAGCAAAGATATTATTGGGACTATAGGAAAGCGCACGCTCAAAGTCTGACAGAGCATAGGGATAATCCTCTAGAACATACCAGCTCAATCCTCTTTTAATGAGGAAGCGATAATCTTTCGATCGAAAACGAATAGATGTCGTACATGCGGCAACTGTATCGCTATCACTTAAAGATTCACCAAGGCAGTCTTTGTTCCATGTCTCTAATTTTGCCGCTAAAGTCGATTCATCCAAACAGAAAAAAACTGTTGATACGACAATATAAAAAAAGATTTTTCTATTAATTCTATCCTTAAAACTGAAGTTAGAAAGCTGCATAGGTTAATCTATTTCAATAGTTTTCATTGGGAAATTTTTAGTTTATATTTTCTTTAAATCGTGAGACTAATTTTTTAACACGATCTAAGCTTCGACGACCATGAGCTCCAAGATTTCTCTCAGCAACAGACCTTCCGTTGTTTATACTTAGTCGCCAATAGCCATTTCCAATCTGAACAACAAGTCCGCGCTCATGTAAAGATTTTAGCTTTCTCAAAACAGTTGAACGTGGAATTCTAGATACATCAGCTATTCTTGAAGAGCTAATTGCTGATTTATATTCTTCAACATTAGGATTATAGGAGTGAGGATTCATATAATATTTTAACAACGACTGACCAACAACAGCTAGGATGAGCATTTCCTCAAGATCACCATTATATACATCCATACAATCGGCGAGCTGCTCAATCATAAATTCAGAGAAGTAATACTGTAACGTGAACTCATCATCATAAGCCACACCTTCATGATCAAAAAAATCAACATCAAACATTACATAATCGGATAAATCCGCTCCCAACTATATCTTTTAAATCATTGTCATATATTTATTTGCATCTTTCAATTAAAAATGGATGTTCAAATGATTTTTAATAGATATACGGCGAATAATTGAATTTGCTGTCTATCTCTTTTTTTCCCAAGCGGCTATAATTAAGAATTGACATAGTTTTTGTAACATTTGGATCTGTAGGATGAATAACTATAAGTATGCTATATTATTGTTTACGTTATTTTATTCTAGTGGGAGCCTCGCTAACCACCAGCAATGGAAACCTATTTTTATTGATGATAATTTTAGCTATTTGCTTGACGATACAACCGTGTATCAAGACGGTTATACAGTAGACACTATAATTGGAATTTTACCACATATACCTATGAAAATTGAGACCTTCTTAGTTGCTTCTGCTTCTTATTTTATACAAGCTAACTGCATCAATAAATCTATTAACGTCAAAAGTGGAGTATTATTTAGTAATTCAGACGATGAGAGCGATCCGATTGCCTATAATGCCATAAAAATATTTAAATCGCTTGTACCTGATACCATAGAGCAAGAATATATTAGATCTTTATGCAAAGGTTAATATTTAACATATATATTCATTTGATAACTTCTAGTTCTTGTATGTTAAAATCTTGTCTGCATCCTTAATGCGGAAACTGTTTCTATTGGTTTACCTGGCGTCCACGGTGCAATAATCTGTAGATCAGCTGATAAATAGCACCATTTATTTATTGCATAATTATAGAATGCTTCGATCCCACCCTCGCTTTTTTTAGGATCACCTATATTTTGTAGACTATCCAATAATTGCTGACTTACCCCAAAATGATAAAAGCCCACACCCCAACGATCATTTTCTCTTCCGGGCATGAGATTATTACCTGCAAGACCAGCCAATAAACTCCATTTAATTGGCGTTGGATTTCCATCTGATATGGTATAGAGCGCAAAAACTCCCCAGCTTTTTTCAGGGTCTTCTATTTTCTGAACAAGATTTTGTGTGATTAAATATGATGAAAAATAATACCCGTTTTTTACTGTATCTCCACTGATTGTTTTATTCATTCCGTTAAATTCTGTCACATCATTCAAATCGACACCATTAGCATTACTATAAGCTCCTCTCAATGTATGCGTTCCATTAAGCCCTGCTATTTGCGTAGTCATTTTCATCCCTGCACCAAATGCTACGCCGACCTCAAATGGTCTTTGGATGACCCTAGGGCTCTGTGCGCTGCGTGGATCTACGAGATAAATATCAAATTCAAATGGTCCATGCTTTAATTCTGCCATCCCTCCCAAACTATAGGGAGGGGATAAAATGACACGATCACCCGCCCCTCCTGTTCCAGAAGTGTAGGACACACCAGTTGATGGCAACGCAAACGCGCGGTTCATAAATGTATTAAGACCTCCTCCGCCAATAAGAGGCGTTTTCATTGCCATTGTGAGAAGGTTAAATTTACCAATTGATAGAGATAAATTCTCATCAATTTTTTGAGTTGCAACAATTGATAAAGCTGAATGAAACCCACCTGCTCTTAAATAAGCTTGGGCTGTATTTACAGCAACTAATGCATCATCCAGACGATTAACATCCAGCCCAAGATAATGCTCATATTGGGCGTCTAAGCTAAATCCGCGCAGTAGACCAAGTTTTTCAGGTTCAATCTTGAAAAATGCGTCTGTTTTTCCGCCATATCGGGAGACCCCAACGTCATCCCCAGCAATGATACCCTGATATATCTGTGTTACCCAAATATCACTTGATAGGCCATATTTTTGCAATGTTTCTTTTGGACTACCAGGAAAAGATCCTAGTGTTTGCTGTTTCGTTATATCTAGCTGGGTTTCTTGAGCTGACACATTATCATTTACAAAAACAACGATGCCTCCTATTAAGAAATAAAAGAGTTTTCTTACTATCCCAAAATAGGCATAACGCTTTACTACTATTTTATTCAGAGTCGTGCACATTGAGTTCGTCACAAAACTTTCAAATGAGGCGCATGCTTACCAATCAGACAGGCCTTTCTAATCTTCAATAATGAAACGATAGCTTCTTAGTAACTAATTTACACTTTTTAATTATGACACAATACAATTTTATTAATAAAAATAGATAATGTGACATTAAAGTCAAGCAATTCAATTAAAGGTTTATTTTCAGGTCCGATATTTTGGAATTTTACATGTCTTAATCATCAATTGCACATAAAACCGATGAAGAATGCGGTCAAATTATTTAATAAATAACACAACGACTTTATTCTTTCTGACAAAATTTCATTATTTAGCCCATAAACAATAATCTGCAATGAGCATTTTGTGTATTTTTAAATCAGATATTTAGTTACGCGGAACTTTTCTTTTTCCCAGCATCTGTTTTTACAAACATAAGCAGTAAAGCCCCTATACCAACGACAATTATTAAAATTAGTAATGTTGACTCTTCTAGTAGCGCTATCCCTGGAACGCTTGCTCCCAACAAGAAGCCAACGAGACCCATGCGCCATGAACTAATGTGGACACTAGCTGTAAGCGTTCCAAGCGATAAGATAATTAACAAGACAAGCGCCGAAATCTCATTACTCAGCGCATTCTTCATATCTCCAGTAAAAACAAGCAACATTGCAAATATCACTGATAACCAATGCAGAGCTTGAGCCTTCATCAAAACAATTTTTTGATCAGAATTTTTTAATTTTCGCCAACACTCAACTACGCATATCAATCCAAAAACCGGAACGAGTATGAGCCAGTAAAAACTCATTAGGCTACGCTCTACAGTCGTTAATGCGACGCCCAGCAAAGCAAAAAACAACATTGCTATGTAAGACCAATCTCTAACGAGAAAGGATTGAACACCAGATTCTACAACTAAGAGCTCGCGTTCAATTTCGTCTAGATCCGACATAAGTTCTCTCTAACATTTGCTCCACTGAATATACTAATAGCCCTAATTTTTGGAAAAATATACATCTTAATAAATCGTTTTACTTGTTAATTTAATGAAGATAGATCCAATGAAGAGATCATATCGGTAGTATGACTAATGTCAGCCAGGATATTTTTCAGCTCCGCTCCAAATGTAGACTAGAATTCAGGGGCTTTGCTAGCTCCCATTTTACAAATTCAATCCCGATGAATTATTCCATTACTTAAGTTGAAACTGAAATGTGAAAATTTATTCTTTTTTTTAGCATGACTATGAATTGTCTTTGACAATTAAGACCTGCGACCTGCAATAAAGTCGTGCTGACAATTATTATGTTTTCCTCATATACAAAAACATCAGGCAATAAAGATTTTTTCTACCTATCATCTAGTGTTTTTGGTAAATTTCACTAATTCATAACTCCTATCTTGACTTACTCAACAAACGGCAGATTGATTATTGCCGCTCTTTTGGCAAGTTTTTTCAAACAATGAACTTAATTGATTATCAAAATGTCCATAGGATTTTTTTCTTTGGCTGAAAACGTTGAGGCAAAATATAAATATTAAGCAACTCTTACTTAGGGTGAAATTAAATTATTTTTAATTAAAACAATTGTTTACCTAACTACAACTTTATTATAACTATTCATATTAGATTATTAAGCTTTAAGAGATGGCCCAATGAATACTCGCATTTTTAACACTTATCTGAGCCTATTTATTTTACTTTTTGTCAATATTCACAGCTCTCCAGTTAAGGCGAGCCTCTACCATTGTGTGGCGTCAAATTTTGCGAATTTTGCCGACGACCCAGACCATATTCAAGATAAAAAAAAGGCGCTTTTGGCCGCGCAGAATTTTTACGTAAATACTCAAACAGGAGTTGTAACTGATCAAAATTCTAAAAGGAAGCAATGGCAGATCATTGAAAATAACGGCTTACTAGGAACATCGCGCCTGATGAACCCCAATTATTACGGAAAAATTCTAATTGATGATTTTCTAGATATTATTCATGATGATGAAAACAAAACTCAATTTAAAAGAACGATAATTGACGGAATGGTTTCTGGTTACTGCACAAATAGTCCGAACGAATGAAAAATTTCAAAAAACTTCTCAAATTTTGAAAACAATTGTTTTACGACTGAAAGAATGGCTTTATTAATCATCAAAATTTATTAAATAAAGAGGAGTGTTATTTTTTGGTCCGCGCCGCCCTGAAATAGGCTTTATGTATTGAGACGAGACACGAGATATTCTTGACCGCACATCATATCATCAGATCTAATTCTTATTGGATGTCAATTTAGTATGGCGAGTCTAATTAATGACGCTTGATGATTATATATACGCCGCTGAAAAAGTCCGCGAGAAGTATGAACCATCTCATGGAACTCATCGCTCAGCCGCATATGTGATGTGGTTAAGCGCTCTGCCTTTCTATGCTAATCAGGCCGCTAGAGATGGGGTTAATATTGACTATTTTTGTAATCAAATAGACGAAGCGATGCGTTTTTTTCAGGATTTCCTCACCGCCACACAGCCTGCCTTTTCCAAACATAGCTTAAGACCACTATGGTCTCATCAGAGGTTTGGGCTATTTAATCAATTCAATCCCCAAAACGACATTGACATTAGGAAAATAAAAGAAATCGCAGAAAGCTATATTAATAGGCCTATGATTTATTTCGAATTGTTTAGCTGGTGTTTAGTTGATAGTCTATTATTCGCAGAGATCTCAAGCTTTTACAGGATCATGATGAGCACTCAATATGGCGGGGCCCCTGCAAATCCAGCATATTTTTTAGCCAAGGGAAATGAGAAAATTTATACCTATCTTAAACCCTTTTTCTTCCTTTTTGGTCTTATTGTTAATTATATTTCCCCAGTAATTGTCGGCTATTTTCTTGTCGAAGCAGGCCATGAAATTATTGGCGGACTTCTTTATGCTATTGCCGGAATTGGAGCTTTCTCCTTTCTCGCAACTTATCCAAAGAGAGTAAAAAGACAAAAACACAACAAGGCTATGCTCCAAAAAACATTGGAAATATATAATTTATTGAATAATGAGAATATGCCGAGACAGCAACTGCAGTTGGAAATATCTAAGGCAACCGACCTTGGCGTGCGCTTTGATAAAACCATTCTATCGCTTATTAAAAACGATCAAAGTATCGCAAACTCGTTATCACATACTCACGAAACTACATAGGAATAGTCAATGGCTCACAATAACATTGATCAGCACCTCGCCTCTAATATAAGTGAATTGAGCAAGAAAATTCGTCATGAAATTACTGATTTCTCGATAAATGATGAAGAAATACTAAATATCCGGAGTAAAATTTCTGGATTTCAGACAGAATTATCTTCAATATATAATGCATATCCCCACTCTAAAACAAAAATAACATCTTCATATTTGAATAAGTTATTATTGTTCTTTTTATTGTTGTTTATTGGTGCAATATTCCAATACACTCGAACAATTATAAGCGAAGAGAGCTATAAATTAGCCAATGAAAAAAATATCTGCGGCCGCCATCCAAGCCAGCAGATTGACGCCTTCAATTATATGCAATTATTGTCCGCTCGTGAAAAATGCCTATCAACAGTACGGGTATCTCCCCTCAATTTTCAAGAAATATATTCCATTCTAAACAGCGCCTTTCAACGTCACAATCGTTAGGACTCTACTAAAGAATTTTTTTATGGTTAAAGACACTAGCTTTTTAAGGAGTAAAAGATGAGACATATTTTGCTATTTTCTGTGTTTCTCATCTTTGTTCTTTCAACCTCGGCTACATATGCCGATCGCATGTCTATTCCTGCGAATGAGCGTGAGTTGCTACCCTCCACGCCACCAGGTCCAGATTGTAACTGGGAACCTTTTGAGAGTAAGGAACTTGGCCTCAGAATGCTTGTTCAACAATGTCCGAAAGCAGACAAAAAGTATCAATTCTACACAAAAAACAACCAGATTATTGCCAAAGAGACATCTGATAATAAGCAGAAAATTTCAGATAAAGTTTTAATTGAATTTTTTTATAAACTCTCAGACCAGTCAATTCGCGACGTTATACGTGACCAATTTGTATCTCAACTGAATCCAGAGGCTCAGAAAAACTGCCAAGTTAAAAATACAAGAGATCGTCTTTTTTTACTTAGTGAGCAAATAACAATTAATATCATTCCTTCTGGAGATTATGCATTAAAAATAGATGAAGAGATAAAGAATGGGCGCAAAGATTATGGCTGTGGGGAATATGGCGCAAATATAGCAGACGACCGCTATTTCATTTATCATCCCAATGAGGATTTAGAGAAGTTTCTATTCATTCATGTTCCTGAAAATAAATCATTATTTGATGAAAATAGCATAATACTCTATCCAACAAATACAACGAGATCTACAAAAGAAGCACAATCATTATTAAGCAACGAAAACAAACTATCATCTCAGCTTGAACTTTTTTACGAAGATAGAGCTTCTATACTTTTCTTTGATACTCAATCGAGCCAACTCATTCCTCCTAATAAACTATCTATTAGAGTTCTGACTAATTTTGTTTCCAATACAATGGCTAAAAACTCTCATTTATTAATCGATGGCGCTTCTAAACTCGAAACGATCACTTTTGACTGCTTGGAAAAAAAATATAAGTCCGAGGGGGGTAACTGGTTTAAAGAAAAAATGGCCGAAGGAAATGTTGTAAAAAGTTTTAATGCTACAGAAATTTGGTCGACCATTCCTAGTTTCTATAAAAAACTATTCACTAATAGCTGCAATAAAATATTAGGTGGACATTTAGATGAAAGACAATCTATCAAGAATTAGTTGTACTTTCAGCCAGGCTATTTAGCTGTTCCGGGTGTGAAAATTGCTTTTACCCGCGTTGAATTGTCTGTATTCTCTACAAATCCCTCAGATTTATTGAGATCGTATGTCATTTTGTTGCCGCGTACTACTGCGTCATTTTTCGTATAAGTAACATTCCCAGTTATGATGGCTTTATTATTCTTGCGGTCATAGTCCATCTTATCACCAGTCACACTAGTATCCTTAGCGACATAAAGGACCTGACCAGTTAGCAATGCTCGCTCTGTTGACTTATCGTAAACAAGACTATTACTCTTAATTAGAGAATCTTTTTGTTTAATGCTTACATTGCCATTTAAATAAATTTTGTTCTGACCTTTATCGTAACTAAGATGATCTGCTCCGTATATATCTTTTTTTGTATCAATTAATACTGAACCATCAGCTTCGACATTTTTAATTCTGTCATTTGTTGATCCCGCCCTGTTGACCAGCTCTTTAGGCAGCATAAAAAGCGTCATCGTCATCGACCTAAGCGTCGACGGCCCATTCACCACAAGAACGTCTCCAGTATAGACTAATTTCTCACCTCCTACGCCGACATCAAGCCTTACGGCCTCTATGATGACAGGGTCTTTTTCGCTAGAACCAGGCAATACGCCTTCCTTCGCACGCGCAGAATTGTTGGTCATACCAATTTCAAGGCCAATGAACAAAAAAGAAATAAAAGCCTTTTTGACGTCTCGTTGCAGCATAGGACCAAGAACTCTCCTCAAAGACATATTCCATGAAAGCAACAATATTTGAAACCTCATGTACCTTTGTTTCGTAAAAATATTTATTTCATAATAACTCATGGCGCTAAGACGTGAATACAGCCGCGCCTCAACAAAAGCTAAGAATTTTTTCTATATTTCTAATCAAGGATGGCCAAAAAAAGAAGCTTGATTTAAGAGCTACATATATTTGTCGGAATATATTCCGTATCTATAAATCACTCCTAAGGCACGCCCTATCTTGTAAATTATTTATCTTTGGAATCTTCCAGGAGATTTTCATATCAAATATACCTAGGTAAAAGACAGAGCATAAAGGGAAAAAATGCCTATTTTCAAAATATTGCGAAGACTTGTCATATCTTTATTCGCCCTGGGGCTTTGTTGTCACGCCTTAGCCGGCACCGATAATTATACTGGCTTATGGGCAAAAGACAAAAATTCATGCACCAATGCGCACACACTCGATCGACTATTTCTTCAATCAGTAGCACTAACGACCCCATCATTTGAGTGTAAGTTTTTGGGACTTCGTCAAAACGATGACAGTGGTATGACGTTTATGGCAAACTGTAACGGAGAAGGGATAAAATGGCACGATGAGGTAACAATTAAAGCCCTATCCGCGAAGCTCTACTGGAAGCTGAAAAGTGAAGGTCAAGAAAATACCTACACACGCTGTCAATGAATTTTAAAAGATACCATTCTCTAGACCTGCAGTCATATACATTCCTAATTCATGGCATGATTTAATAAAACTCTCGCTCCAAGCTCCCCGACATATTAAAGGCTCTTGAACTTTACGCCACCCCAAACCTGTAACGATCGTCTCTATACTACGTAGCGCGCCACAGCCGTCATTGCCTGCGCGAATGACTAATGCGTACGGTCGACCATTCATTTTCTCAAGGCAGTCGTTATAAGTGCGATCAAAAAAGTCTTTTAAGGCTCCGTTCATATAACCAAAGTTTTCGGTCGAGCCTAAAATTATTCCATCAGCTGATAATAGTTCTATTGTTGTTATTTTTAACGGACTATATGCGACAATGCTTATCTCGTTTAATGCAACCTCTTGGGCGCCATTGATCATAGATATCAACATGCGCTCAGTGTTCACTGAAGGAGTATGCATAATGATAATTAGTCGTTTTTTAGGCACTGGCTTCCTATTTTCTGTTCATCGTCGAGCTAGTGTTATTTCTTTTATTTCGACTAGTTTCGCTTTATACAGACTTCTCACCCTGTAAAATATTTTACCCCAGTCTAAAAAGATTCCAGAAAAATAAGATCTTCTCTCCAAAATAAAGACTTAAGTCAGGAGACACAAATGTCTTGGAGCCGATATCCTTGGATCTATATTTTTATTGTTTCTTTTGGAGCCCTGTCGTGCGCTCCTACACACGCTTTCTCTCTTTTCAAATGCGACAAACGCGAGGGACCTGGATACACCGCTGATTTTAATTGGAATAGCTATGACTACTCGGGTTTTAAATGGATAAGTTGTGTTGTCGAGGCCCCCGAAGTGTTTATTGATGGCATTAAACTTAATCGGGGTAATTGTGGCGTCTTAGACCAGTGGTTTCTTGATCGTCGATTTACTCAGGGAGAAACGTTAAATATTACCTATTCCTGCCTCAGCCCAGTTATCCTTGAAATTGACGCAAATGGCCGTACATCTACTATTAATCTTAAATAACAAATCAACTTATCAGGGACATATGCGTCGACTTGCTCATTTTTTTACTCCTCGAATACTTCCGCTAACCTTAACATTTATTCTTTGCTGCAGCTCGCTATTTGCGATCTTTTTAACGCATTCAATTTCATTTTTACCTTTATTTGTTATCTTCTTATTTCTAACCCTTGTCGGCTTGCATGATATTCTACAAGAAGAACATTCTGTCCTACGTAATTACCCAATAACTGCCCATCTACGTTTTATTTTAGAAGAAATCCGACCAGAACTTCGACAATATTTTATGGAAGATGAAACGCATGGATTTCCATTTAGTCGCGATAAACGTGCAATTGTCTATCAGCGTGCAAAGTTAGAACCGGATAAACGCCCTTTTGGAACACAGCTAAACGTTTATGATGAGGGCTACGAATGGATGATGCATTCTCTTTCGCCTTCAACGATAAATCATCATGATTTTCGTATTCTTGTTGGCGGTGAAACAACTACTAAACCCTACGAAGCTTCTCTTTTCAATATCTCTGCCATGAGCTTTGGTGCGTTAAGCGCTAATGCAATCCGCGCGCTCAATGCAGGAGCTAAAGCAGGCCACTTTGCACATAATACAGGAGAGGGAGGATATACACCCTACCATCATGAACATGGCGGCGACATCATCTGGGAAATTGGTTCAGGTTATTTTGGCTGTCGTCATCTGGACGGAAAATTTGACCCAGAAAAGTTTGCTGCTCAATCGATAAATAATCAGATAAAAATGATTGAACTCAAACTTAGTCAAGGGGCAAAACCTGGTCATGGCGGCCTCTTGCCAGGCTCAAAAGTCACAGCAGAAATTGCAAGTATTCGTGGCGTCGCAGTGGGTAAGGATTGCGTCTCGCCTGCTGCTCATACAGCTTTTACAACGCCATTAGAATTGGTCGAATTCATCGAGGAATTGCGTAAACTTTCAGGTCGAAAGCCTGTTGGCTTCAAGCTTTGCATCGGCAAGCCGGAGGAATTTTTTAGTATTTGCAAGGCAATGCTCGACACCGGACTCTATCCTGATTTTATCACAATTGATGGAAAAGAGGGCGGTACAGGCTCAGCGCCTCTTGAATTTATGGACCATATTGGGATGCCATTGCGCGAAGGGCTTACCTTTGTGCATAATTCATTAATCGGCATTGGTTTACGTGATAAAATACGTCTCGCTGTAGCTGGAAAAATTATTACAGCATTTGATATCGCCCGCGCGATGGCACTTGGCGCTGACTGGTGTAATAGCGCACGCGGCTTTATGTTTTCGCTTGGATGCATCCAATCATTAAAATGCCACACAGACCACTGCCCTACAGGTATTGCGACGCAAGACCCTGCGCGTATGCAGGCACTTGTTATTCCAAATAAAGCCCAGCGTGTTTTTCATTATCATCTCGAAACAATGAAGTCGCTCGCTGAGCTCACCGCCGCAGCGGGCTATGATCATCCACGTCAGCTTAAGTTATCAGACTTTTATCGTCGTATTAATGAACGAGAGATCGCCAGTCTGCGGGAACTATACCCTCAGCCTCAAAAAAACTCATTTCACTCAGAAACAATTGAACAGCGATTTTATCAAGACTGGCGCGCGGCGCGTCCTGATCGTTTCCATAGCTAGCGTTCTGTCATACTAAATCTGTTATTCACTTCTTTAGATCAAGCCAAAAGATTCACGTTTTAGAAGTTGTTTTTTACGATCAATGCCCCAGCGATAGTTTGATAAAATACCATTTGTGCAGATAATACGATGGCATGGAATAATAACAGCTATAGGATTTGACGCGCATGCATTAGCCACTGCACGAAACGCTTTAGGCGCACCGATCCGAGCCGCTATATTCTTATAACTTGAGACCTGACCTGGAGAAATTTTCTGCAATTCACGCCAGACCTTCAGCTGAAAATCCGTTCCTATAACATCAAGCTGGAGTTGATCGTTTGTCAGTATGAGGCCGTCTAGTGCTTGAACAATAAATTCAATACGCTTGAAATCGTCATCGTTCTGATCAACAATGCATGCTCGTGGAAATCGACGACGACATTCTTTTCGCAAATGATCTTCATCTTCTCCCAAAAAAACAAAGCGAAGACCTCTTTTAGATAAACCAATATAAGCGCCGCCTAGGGAGCATTGCCGGTAGTCACAAAATAAATAATCCTTTTCTTGGAAATGACTGCGAGCTACAGACAACAATTTATTTAGCGCCGCGAATCTTATAAAATATTTGATATTGTCTTTTCATGACGCAGTCATTTCTTCGTTATCAGAATTCATTTCTGCAAACATGCGCGCGCTAATGCTTGAAACGCGCGCGCGCGATGAGAAAGCGCAATCGATCCATCACCCGGCAAAACATGTTTCTCAGCTGACATCATTTCTCCAAAGGTTTTCTCAATTCCGTCCGGTTTAAATATCGGATCATAGCCAAAGCCTTTATCGCCACGCGGCGGAAAAATCAGCTGCCCTTCAACAACGCCTTCAAACTCTTCAATATGTCCATCTGGCCAAACAACTGCTAAAGCGCATGTAAAGTTTGCTCGATATGGCGGGTGCGCGTTAAGCGCTAATAATTCCCGCTGTACGCGATCGCAGGCGGCTTTAAAATCGCGCGGCTCTCCCGCCCAGCGTGCTGAATAAATCCCAGGAGCGCCAGCTAGAGCCTCAACACATAGCCCCGAGTCGTCCGCAAAGGCCGGTAAGCTGGCACTGAAGGCTGCGGCGCGGGCTTTTAGTGCGGCATTACCTCGAAAACTTGTCTCAGTTTCCTCAGGCTCAGGTAGGCCAAGAGCACCGGCAGAAATTGCTTCAACGCCGTAAGGCGCAAGCAATTGTTGCAACTCCCATAATTTACCCTCGTTATGAGTTGCGATAATCAACTGATCGGTAATTTTACGGTGACTCACGCAAGCGCAGCCTTTTGTAACGCAACAAGCTCTGCAATCCCTTTTTGAGCCAATTGCAACATCTGACCCAGTTCATCTTGCGAGAAAACTGCAGCTTCAGCTGTGGCCTGAATTTCCACCAGACCGCCTGCGCCTGTTACAACGAAATTCGCATCAGTTTCTGCGATTGAATCCTCTGCATAGTCAAGATCAAGGACAGGCGTTGCATTGAAGACGCCGCATGACACAGCTGCGACATGATCGCGTAAGGGATTATCCTTGATAATTGAGCGACCGCGCATCCATTCCAAACAATCCCGCAACGCAATCCAAGCGCCGGTAATAGATGCTGTGCGCGTGCCGCCATCAGCTTGAATAACATCACAATCAATGACGATCTGACGCTCGCCTAACGCTGGAAGATTTGTCACGGCTCGCAAGGATCGACCAATCAACCGTTGTATTTCTTGCGTACGACCGGTTAATTTTCCTGCCGCCGACTCTCGGCGCGTTCTTGTGTGTGTCGCACGGGGCAACATGGAATATTCCGCAGTAACCCAACCACGTCCCTGGCCTCTCAACCATGGCGGCGGCTTATCCTCAAGAGAGGCTGCGCAAAGCACATGGGTGTTACCAAATCTCACAAGACAGGACCCCTCTGCGTAACGGGCGACGCCGCGCTCAAAACTGACAGGTCTCATTTCATCAGGCGCGCGCTTGCTCGGACGCATAAGAATTCCTTTTGTTAATGCCCTTAGATGTAAACCGCTTCAACAAATTGCAGAAGCGCTATTGATCGAACCTACCAACATGGGCAAAAAACCGGCGCGAGTTCGACGCCGGTTAAATCCAAATATTCATACCGATCAAATAAGATATTGTCCGCCATTGACAGTCAGCGTAGAGCCGGTGATGAAGCCCGCGTCATCAGCCGCAAGGAATATAACGGCACGCGCGATTTCTTCTGGCTCTCCAAGACGACCCACGGCAATATGAGGGATAATGTGCTTATCAAGCACATCCTGCGGTACGGCCTTCACCATTTCCGTCGCGATGTAGCCTGGCGCAATCGCGTTGACCGTAATTCCTTTGGATGCGCTTTCTTGTGCAAGCGCCTTCACAAAACCAATGTCTCCTGCTTTTGAAGCTGAGTAATTCGTCTGACCCGCCTGGCCTTTCTGGCCATTAATTGAGGAGATAACAATAATGCGGCCAAAGCCGCGATCACGCATGCCGTTGATAACGGGGCGGGTCACGTTGAACAGAGAATTCAGATTAGTTCCAATCACCGCGTTCCACTGCGCCAGCTCCATTTTATGAAACAGACGATCTTTGGTGATCCCGGCATTATTAACAAGCACCTCAACCGGTCCAAGATCTTTCTCAATCGCCGAGATTCCCGCTGCGCAAGCGTCATAATCAGAAACGTCAAATTTGTAGACGGGTATGCCAGTTTCCGCCTTAAACTTGTTGGCTGCATCATCATTGCCGGCATAGGTGGCCGCGACCTTATAACCTGCTGCCTTCAATGCTTTGGAAATCGCTTCGCCGATGCCACGCGTGCCACCCGTTACAACTGCTATTCTAGCCACGTTTCACTCCCTAATTGTGATCTAAAAAATAAGAAGCTGCACACCATCGTGCGCAGCCTCATAAGCTCTGAAAGAGAGGGAGCGCTTAACGCTCCACAGTCAGTGCGATGCCCATCCCGCCGCCAATACAAAGGGTAGTCAAACCCTTCTTGGCGCCGCGACGCGACATCTCATACAATAATGTGGTCAACACCCGTGCGCCGGAAGCACCAATAGGATGTCCGATTGCGATAGCGCCGCCATTGACGTTCACTATCGCTGGATCCCACCCCATGTCTTTGTTAACCGCCAAAGCCTGCGCGGCGAATGCTTCGTTGGCTTCAACCAAATCAAGATCCGCAACTTTCCAGCCGGCTTTTTCCAAAGCCTTGCGGGACGCAGGTATGGGCCCAGAGCCCATCACTGCCGGATCAACGCCTGCTGTGGCCCAGGAGGCTATTCTCGCTAAGGGAGACAGCCCGCGCCTCGTGGCTTCTGCAGCGCTCATGACGATCAGCGCCGCCGCTCCGTCATTTATGCCAGAAGCGTTTGCCGCCGTTACAGTGCCATCCTTGATAAAGGCTGGACGCAATTTTCCAACGCTATCCAGCGTTACGCCATGCTTAATGTATTCATCGTTCTCGATGACGACATCGCCCTTTTTAGATGAAATCGTATAAGGCGTAATCTCATCTTTAAACTTTCCGGCTTTTTGCGCAGCTTCTGCTTTATTTTGCGAGGCAACGGCAAAAGCGTCCTGTTGCTCTCGGGTGATCTGCCATTGTCTCGCAACATTCTCGGCAGTAATGCCCATATGATAATTGTTAAAAGCGTCCGTGAGACCATCAATGATCATTGTATCGAGGAATTTCACATCGCCCATTTTAGTGCCTGTGCGCAGCTGTGCGGCATGCACGGACAAAGACATTGATTCTTGACCGCCCGCGACAATGATTTTTGCGTCTCCGGCCTGTATTTGTTGAGCGGCGAGCGCTACCGCACGCAACCCCGAGCCACAGACTTGATTGAGCGTGAAGGCTGTCTTGCTGTCAGGAACGCCAGCTTTAATCGCGGCCTGTCTTGCTGGGTTTTGTCCCTGCGCCCCTGTGAGCACCTGGCCAAAAATAATTTCATCGACCGCCCCTGCCTCAACATTCCCACGTTCAAGAGCGGCCTTGATGGCAACAGCGCCGAGCTCGTGTGCCGGAACCGCGCCGAAGGCTCCGTTGAACGATCCGACGGCTGTGCGCGCCGCTGAAACGATCACGATATCGGTCGTCATGTGTCGATCTCCCTTTGAAATTATTTATAACCCGGCCCTTGGCTGATCCTGCGGCAGGAGCGAGTTGTTGAGCATTTCACGCTTGAGCAAGTCAAGCTAAAGGTCGTTTTGCACGGATTTCGGCATAAACGAAAGCCATCTGTCAGGAAAATATTGCCGCAGGGGCCCATTTGCGCGTATCGTTGCTGCAGCGCGGTCAGACAAAATCACGGGTGTTGGCTGCCAGTGCCGGGAAGATGAGGCAGACGCATGGCGACTGAAAAAAAGCCGACAACCATCAAAAAATATGCAAACCGGCGTCTCTATGACACGGGAACAAGCACTTACGTCACGCTTGAGGATCTTGCCGCGATGGTGAAGCGTGGCGAAGATTTTCTTGTGTGCGATGCAAAAACTGGGGAGGACATCACCCGACCCGTTTTAACCCAAATTATTTTTGAACAAGAAGGCAAGGATGGCCAAGGCCTGCTGCCAATTGCTTTTTTGCGCCAGCTGATCCGCTTTTATGGCGACTCAATGCAAATGCTGGTTCCCAGCTATTTAGAGTTCTCAATTGATAAGTTAACCAAGGAACAGCAAAAAATTCGCGACCAGTTCACGACTGTTTTGGGTGCGGGACCTTTTACAGAACCAACGCGACAGGCTTTTCAATCGATCGAGGAACAGACCCGCAAAAATATGGCGGTCTTTCGTCAGGCCCTGACGATGTTTAATCCTTTTGGCGTTGCTACTGAGGGAGCCGCGTCAGTTTCAGGGACCAACGAGGACGCCGACCAAAAAACTGTTCATGGTTCAGGCGATGTCGAAGACCTCAAACGTCAGCTAAGCGAATTAAACAAAAAGATCGACAATCTCACGCAAAGCTAAGGGGGCTAACTAACGTCGTCGCCTCAAGCGGTAAAATATTGTTTCTTGAAATAAACTCTACTCAGCCGCGCATAAGTTTGAGATCGGAAAAGAGATTTCCACTAAGGTCCCTGCTCGTTTGTCGCTCTTGATGGACATTGTCGCCCGACTTGCTTCGACGAGGGCTTTTGTGAGGGATAGGCCCAGGCCTGTGCCGCGCGTATCTGATCTGGCGGCGAGTTGAGTAAAAGGCTCCAGTGCGGTCAAAGCTTCCTGATCTGACATGCCTATACCTGTGTCCTTGACGCGCAGAATAATTGCATGCGCCTCAACAATCGTGGTCGAAACAATCACCTGGCCGCCAGGAACATTAAATTTAACGGCGTTAGAAATAAGGTTCAGTAAAATCTGGCGCAGGGCGCGTGCATCGCCATATATCAATGGCAGAGCTGGCGCGAGAGCCGTTCGGATGAGAATGCGACTTTGATTGGCTTGAGCTTGCATGATTGACACGCATTCTTCAATCGCCTCATTCACATCTATCGGCGCCCGATTTAGCGCCATTTTTCCTGCTTTGATCTTGGAAAGGTCGAGTAAATCATTGATGAGCGACAAGGCGTGCAAGCCTGCTGTACGGATGTCCTTGAGATATTCACGATAACGATCAGAGCCCACAGGCCCGAAACGCTCTTCCATCATAATCTCTGCAAAACCAGCAATAGCATTAAGAGGCGTTCGTATCTCATGACTTATTTGCGCCAGAAAACTCGATTGAGCGGCGCCCTTTTGTTCTGCCCCAAGCAAAGCGGCTTCGGGTTGAGGAGCAAAGGGAAGATGAACGCGTAGGCTCACGTAAACCTTACCAGCATCCCCCGCAAGGTGTCGAAAAGAGGCCTCAAGCAGGCCCCCGCGATCCTGACGCGTAAGCAAGAGCGTTTCCTCTTTGCCCAGAAGCGCATTGCTTAATGCTTGTAGGATTTTTGGTTCTGCTTGCGGAGAAAAAAATGCGGCAAATTGTTTTTCTGAACGCGCATGAGATCCATATTCAAATAGGCTCATAAATTGAGGGGTAAAACTGTCCAATCGGCCATCTGACGACACAACAGCGACAATCGCGCTAGAAGCCTCAATAATCGCATTCAGGCGCCAATTTTCTGAACGCGTGCGCGCCAGTCGCTCCTCTAGCGCGCGCGCAAATGCAAGTGTGCTTTCTTCAGGTCCGCGCTGATGTTCGGCCTTGGGAAGCAGTAGAACCATTGTTGCGGACAAGCCATCCCAGTCTATCGTTTCAACATGAGCTGTCACATCATGAGCGAGAAGATCAAAGTCTTGGGCTGTTATCGCGCCGCCATCGATATTGGAGCGCCCCCGCAGCATTCTTGTCAAACCACCATCGGCTATGAGCGCGTCTTGGTTTATATAGCCAAGTTTTTGCAGCAATGCTTGGTTCACAAAAAGCAGATGTTCTCCGCTTACGACCATGACGCTGATCGGTAAGCGATCGAGTAATGCTTTATTGGCTCCTACACTAAGGTGCTTTAATGAAGATGTCTGATGAGAAAACGTCTCATCTACTCTCAAAGGATTACTTGTTGCCTCCTGAGGCGACTCATCCGCAAGCGCGCGGGCAATTTCATCAAAGGCAAGCAGCTCAATTTCAGAAAGCGACGGCTGTGACAGCGATGCGCGTTTCTCTTGACGTTGGGCCCCTGACAATGGACGTAATGACACAACGTTTTCCGCAAAAAACTCACGATTTTTTATCGCTGTGTGCCTCTGACGCGCTTCAATGAGCGATCGATTGTCTTCCACGACATAGGCTTGAGAAAGATGCAAAAGACCATAACCGCTGTAGCCATTGAAACGTTTTAAGGCATCTATGATTGGAAAGGCTCCCAAAGTCGTTGGCAAACGCGCCTTTAGACTAGACATTCGCCAAGCGACGCGTATGCCACTCCACGACTCCTTGGAAGAAAGCGCGATAAGCAAGGGCGCATCTGCAGTCGTTTCATCCGTCATGTCACTCAAGGCGCGCCCTAGCATAAGCGTCGCTGGGACAGCGGTAATGGCCTCAAGCACTGTACTGATGTCAATGATGCGGCCCATCGCATCGGTTTTCCAGAGAAATCTGAGCGTCGGCGTGCTATGCTTGGCGCCGAGCTGAGTACGCAGCGCCAAGGTTGCTGGTGAAGGCTCGCCGCTCGCCGTCCTCTCGCCCGTCACGCCCAACCTCTCCGCCGCCCGTCGTTCTGGACAACAACGATTTCCACCCTCGATCCTAACAAGGCAATATAAATCTTGCGACTATTTCTGTTTTTTGATGATGGCCGCGACCAATAAGTTTTGAAACCCGCGCCATATACTGCGGTGCACAATAAATATTGCGATGCACAATTTTTTCGGCTATAATTGCTCCGCCCATCTGGTTTTATACCGGATTATTCTTAACGCCAGACGCCAGCAAACTGTTACACGCCACTGGCATAGAGGAATTGTAAACAATGACTGATCCAATTTACAAAGTGCCCAATGAAGTGCGCGACTTCGCTGAAAAGAGCGTTGAGCAGGCGCGTAAGGCATTTGAAGGTTTCGCTGGCGCGGCGCAAAAAGCCATTCATTCCACCCCTGATCTGCCAATGGTCCCTCCGGGCGCGAAAGACGTGGGCGCAAAGGCTTTTTCTTATGCTGAAGCCAATGTAAACGCCGCTTTCGATCTTGCTCAGAAGCTGGTTCACGCCAAGGATCCGCAAGAGGTATTTCACCTTCAATCAGAATTCGTAAAAACCCAGCTCAGCGCTATTCAAGAACAAACTAAAGAACTTGGCGCCGCATTCCAACGCTCTGGGACAACAAAATCCTAAAAACGGCAATAGCCCCCTCAGATAACGACAAAAGACCCCAGTGCGGGGAAAACAATTAAACAATCCATGACTAAGTCTGGGGCGTCAGCTAAGAAAATCATGAGCGCAGCCGCGGCGATTGTTGAGGCGCACACTGCCGTCGCGGATGCTATCAAATCCAATACGCCTGTCGCAACGCTAGCGACACCGTTCGTTTCACATGCAGCTAACACAGAACATCAGACACAAAATTTTGACGGCTTGCCGATAGTGAAAACGTCCATCGCCTATTGGACCGAGAACATCGATGCAGCATTCCAATATCTCATGCAATTGCCCAACGCCAAAGACTTTAAAGGGTCATGCATTATTCAGTTAGACTTCATGATGAAAAATACGCACAAAGCTTGGCGCTATGTATTAGAGTGCACAACACGGGCGCCTTCAAGGACGCATCAGAAGTCAACGCCATAAAATCTGGCAGATGTCGCCTAGTAGCGCAACAAACAATTACGAGATGTTCCGCTGGTTCATTGCGGTTTGAGCAGAAGATGCAATCGAAACTGATTAAAGTGTGGCGACAATAAGCTCGCGCAACGCTGCGGTAACCTCAGGCATCTTTCCAGTCCAATCATAAAAAGCCGGACGAGCTTGATGCAACAACATCCCCAACCCGTCTACACACTGTGCGCCATGGTTACGGGCTTGCCTCAACAATGGGGTTTCTAACGGCGCATAAACAATATCTGCAACAAGCGCCGATTTTGGTAAGGCATCGATCTTTATATCGAGCGGCGGTTGGGCAACCATTCCCTGACTTGTCGTATTAACAAGAAGCCCTGCGTCTGAAAGACTTTCATCTCGTTCCTGCCATGGAAATGCGCAAACAGCGGGGCCAAAATCATAAGCCAAGTTTTGTGCGCGAGATAATGTGCGATTGAAAAGACGAATTTCCTTGGCTCCGGCGTCGATTAAGCCGCAAATAATTGCCCGTGCGGCGCCGCCTGCGCCAAGAATGACGCAAGGCGCTTTGCTGGCCCGCCATTCTGGCGCAGCTTCCTGCAGCGACGCCATAAAACCATAGGCATCGTAATTCTTGCCTATTAATCGACCATCATCATCAACAACGATACAATTTACAGCCCCGATGCGTGAGGCTTCTGGACTGGCCACATCAACAAATTCAAGGGCGTTTTCTTTGTGCGGAATTGTTAGGTTACACCCAGAAAAACCTAGAGACGCAAGTGCGCGTAAGGCTTTCTCGAGCTTTGCTGGCTCAACCATGAGCGGTACATAAGCGCCTGCTATAGAATATTTCTCCAACCAGTAAGTATGAATTTTGGGTGACCGAGAGTGGGTAATCGGCCAACCCATGACGCCGGCAAGAATAAAATGCTGGCTTGTTTTCATCGTGTGATCCGCACGCAGGAGGTTAGGAGAGTGCGCCTGATCTTGTTTCTCGCGCAGCAAGCGCAAGAAACAACGCCTCATCCTCATTTTCCTCCGCATTGGCGGTGGTCAACAATTTCTCGCCATAAAATATTGAATTTGCACCAGCCGCCAGACACAGAATTTGGCCTTCTCTCGATAAGGACGCACGCCCTGCAGATAGCCTAACGCGCGAACGTGGAATAAGAATGCGCGTCGTGGCGATCATCCGTACGAGATCCAAAATGTCTACGTCTTTGCGTCCCTCAAGCGGAGTGCCCGCGACTGATACAAGCGTATTGATCGGCACACTTTCTGGATGAGGATCAAAACTTGCGAGCGTTTGTAGCATCGCTGCGCGATCGCTCACGCTTTCCCCCATGCCGATAATTCCCCCACAGCACATCTCAATGCCAGCACTGCGCACCGCCTTCAAAGTCTCCAGCCGATCCTGATAAGAGCGGGTCGTGATAATATCGGCGTAAAAATCAGGTCCTGTATCAAGGTTGTGATTATAGGCGGTTAAACCCGCCTCAAACAGACGTTGGGCCTGAGACTTATTAATCATGCCCAGCGTGACGCACGCTTCCATGCCAAGCGCACGCACGCCGCGAACCATTTCTAGCACCGCATCGAAGCGTTCCCCCTCTGGCGCTGAACGCCAGGCTGCTCCCATACAGAAACGATCTGCGCCAGATTCCTTTGCCACCTGCGCGGCTTGCACAACGTCTGCTGGATTCATCAAATCCACACGATCAATCTTGACCTCGCGATGATGTGCGGACTGTGGACAATATGAACAATCTTCGGGACAGCCGCCGGTTTTGATCGACAGCAACGCCGCCTTTTGCACGTCGCTAACATTGTGATAGCTGCGATGCACAGCATTCGCCTGGGCGATCAAATCAAGCAGAGGCTGATCATGAATCGCAATAATCTCGTCCAAGGCCCAATCATGCCGGATGGAAAAATTTGCTGGCGCGTTCAAGCGACGCCTCCTTTTCGACGGCGCGTCGAGGCCGTTGTCTGATTTGTTTTTCCGCGACCACGAAAAATCGTAAAAACAACAAAGAGCGCGGCCGATGCGTCAAAGCCAGCCGTCGCCCAAACAAATGGCGCAGGGGCGAAAAGGCCGCCCGCTCCGAAATAGTGAATATAAAGCGCCCAAACCGGATGCAGCGCTAGGCCAGCAACCACAAACCATGATGAGCCAACGATCGCCAAGCCTGCCAGCGTGCCAAATATTGCAACGCCAGTCATCTCGAAGCCTATCCATGTCGCCGCATTGTCTGCACGAATTGCAAAGCCAACGAACAAAAAAGAGACTGCGATGAGCGCATAAGCCGCCAATAAGGCGGGACGCTGTTTTGCCCAATACGCAAGAACGGCGAGACCGCCCGTAAATATAACGCCAAGTGTAAGAAAGATTGCGATTTCTGTGGTGCTAAGCATGTTCTAACCATTAGAACCCCAGCGGCCCGGCGCTGAGGTGATCAAGCCATTGTCATGGTTCTATAGGCGGGGCGGCGACCAGGAACAAGTGCCGCGACGGAAAGAGCCAAGACAAGACGGTGAGAGACGCAACCCTATGGACTCCCGCAGTCTTCAGCAATTGGCCCCAAGCCTGCTATAGTTCTCTCTGGTAATTTCCCAAAGATCCCCTTGGATCAAACAGCTCAAGGAACAAAAATGAGTGTCGAGGCACATCCCGCAGAGCCGCCAAACGCCGAAAAATCCTTGAGCGACCCACATCCACCGTCTCAAACCGACACCGCCGGTAAAGATGACACGCTGAACGAAGATATTCGTCTCTTGGGACGCCTGCTTGGCGACGCCGTAAAAGAACATGAAGGCCTTCAGGCCTTTGAACGGATTGAAACCATCCGCCGCCTCTCCATCGCGGCAAGCCGGAACCTTGATCCAGAGGCGACGGATAAACTCGACGACTTATTAAAATCCTTGAGCGCAAAAGAAGCCAGCACCGTCATTCGCGCATTTAGTTATTTTTCCCACCTCGTGAATATCGCCGAAGATCTGCATCCCGTTCAACAAAGAGCGCGCGGCCAAACCAGCGTGGGATTTGACGCAGCAAATGAACCCAGCCTATCACGGTCCTTGACGCAATTACGCAAAGCAGCCGTCAGCTCCAGCAAGATTGCCGCTGCGCTCTCGCGTGGTTGGATATCGCCAGTGCTGACGGCGCATCCAACTGAAGTAAGACGCAAGAGTCTTCTCGACACTGAACATGCAATCTTTAAATTGCTTGAAAATCGCGCTTATCTCAAGAATAAAACTGACCTTAGTCGAAATGAAATGCAACTTCGCGCGCGCGTATCTCAGTTATGGCAAACTGAATTATTGCGTGAAGCGCGGCTAAGCGTTCGTGACGAAATCGAGAACTCCTTGGGATATTATCGCACCACCTTCTTGCGAGAAATACCTAAACTCTATGCTGATATAGAAGCGCGTCTCGAAGGTTTGAGAGTGCCGCCCTTTCTTCGTATGGGCGCATGGGTAGGCGGTGATCGCGACGGTAATCCAAATGTGACGCAGGAGTCGCTTCAAACTGCACTGCGCATGCAATGTGAAACAGCATTACGATACTATCTCGTCGAGGTGCATGAACTGGGCGCTGAACTGTCCATATCACGCCGCTATGCTGGCGCGACACGCGCACTTGAAGAATTAGCAGCGCGTTCCGGCGATGACAATCCGCATCGAGATAATGAACCCTATCGCCGTGCACTCATTGGTGTTTATTCGCGCCTTGCTGGCACATTAGAAAAGCTCACGGGCGGACAGGCAGTACGCCATGCGCTCGCGCCTGGAGAACCCTACGCAAATTCCTGGGCGTTGCTTGCTGATCTGGTTACGATCGACGAATCCTTGCGAATGCACCACAGCGAGGTCATTGCCTCACAGCGTTTAGAGCCGCTCATTCGCGCCGTAGAGGTATTTGGGTTTCATCTTGCGACGCTCGATCTTCGTCAAAGCTCCGATCGTCATGAAGAGACAATTTCTGAACTCTTGTCCATCGCACGTATCGAAGTCGATTACGCTAAACGGAATGAAACAGAAAAACAGCGAATTTTATTAGAGCTTCTTGCTGATCCCCGACCCGTGCGACTACCTGACGGCGTCTATAGCGAAGGCGCCATGAGCGAGCTGGCTATTTTAGAACGCGCGGCGCAAATGCGTCGTCTGTATGGCGAAGAAGCTATTCGACATTACATCGTTAGCCATACAGAAACTGTTAGCGACTTACTTGAGGTTTTACTGTTACAAAAAGAATGCGGCCTGATGCGCGGCACCCTCGATCCGCGTGATATAGATGCTTCTGCGGCCGATCTCATTGTAACGCCTCTCTTTGAAACAATTGAAGATCTTCGTAACGCCATGCCAATCATGCGTGATTTCTATTCGCTGCCGGGGATTTTACGTCTCGTCAGCAACTCAAGCTCACAACAAGATATCATGCTGGGATATTCCGACAGCAATAAAGATGGCGGAATTCTAACAAGCATATGGGAGCTCTATCGCGCATCAACGGCCTTAGCGGAATTTTTCGCCTCCATTCCGAACATTACGATGCGTTTGTTCCATGGACGCGGCGGAACTGTTGGCCGCGGCGGCGGTCCAAGTTATGACGCTATTCTGGCGCAGCCGCCTGGGACGGTTAATGGCCAGATCCGACTTACAGAGCAAGGCGAAGTAATTGCGTCAAAATACGCCAATCCACAAATTGGCCGCGTCAATCTTGAATTGTTAGTCGCGGCGACGCTTGAAGCGACGCTGCTATCTCAGCATAAAACGCCCCCGTCTGAGTTTTTGACGGCTGCGGAAGAACTATCTCAGGCAAGCATGTCCGCCTATCGACGCCTCGTTTATGGCATGGAAGACTTTGTTGATTATTTCTTCGCATCTACCCCGATTACCGAAATTGCCTCCCTGAATATTGGCTCGCGACCAGCCTCTCGCAAACCCTCTCGTCGTATCGAAGATCTGCGCGCTATCCCATGGGGCTTCTCATGGGCGCAAGCTCGCGTTGCATTACCGGGCTGGTTTGGCTTTGGATCGGCAATTGAGCAATTCTTGGGAAAAGACGACGCGCAACACCATATCGAGATTCTGCGTCGCATGGGTAGAGAATGGCCTTTTTTTCGTTCTCTCCTGTCTAATATCGACATGATCCTCTCAAAAACGGACATGTCGATTGCGCGACATTACGCAGGTCTTGTCGAAGATCGCGAACTTGCTGATCGTATCTTTGGAATGATTGAAGCAGAGCACCGCCGTTCGATTGATGCGCTTGAAAAGATACTGTGCACAAAAGAGCGCTTGGTCGACAATCCAATGCTCGCGCGTTCCATCAAGCGTCGTTTTCCTTACATCGCGCCGCTTAACTATTTGCAGGTCGAGCTCATTCGTCGGCATCGATCTGGAAAAACAGACGCAGAAATTCGTGAAGGCATCCTAACATCAATTAATGGCGTCGCCGCAGGTTTGCGCAACACCGGATAAGCAGCCTCAAGGGCAACAAATCATAAACCAAATCAATAAACCCAAAAGGAGCAGTAATCGTGAGCGAAGCAAAGCCATTTAATGATATTACGCTCGAGGACTTAAAAGCTGGATTAGCGCGTGGCATTATCACTCTGGTTGACGTCCGAGAAGCAGATGAATACGCCGCAGGCCATATCAAAAACGCGCTGCTCAATCCGCTTTCAACATTCGACGTTGCGCAGCTGCCTGCGCCCCAGCCCGGACAACAAATCATCATTTACTGCCGCTCAGGGCGCCGCTCAATATCGGCAATGGAAAAGGCGCAGCGCGCAGGGCGCACAGATATTTCCACGCATTATAGTGGCGGCATTCTTGGCTGGGTCGGCGGCGGCGAGCCTGTTGTGCAAGAGGCCTAATCAGTTTTCACCTTACGTCGCTGGCGTCGCTTAGCCCCATAACTCAGAGTTGGGCGGCATCAGCGTTGATCCGTCAAAAACAAGGCCCGGCCTTCGGTCCTCAGCCAACAAAAGCGGCCCATCTAGATCAACAAAGGACGCCATTTGGCCAATCATTACCGCTGGAGCCATTGCCAATGACGTTCCCACCATGCAGCCTGCCATAATTCCAAAGCCGAGCTGTTGTGCGGCCTGCGCCATTATGAGCGCCTGGGTAAGCCCCCCTGTTTTATCGAGCTTTATATTGATTGCGTCATATCGATCCTTCAATTGCGGCAGGTTGCTAGCCACATGTGCGCTTTCATCGGCGCAAATGGGAACGAGATGGGGGATCTCAGCAAGGATTCCATCATGATCTGCGGGGAGAGGCTGTTCGATGAGCGCAACGCCATGCATTGCGCATGTCTCGAGTTGCTGCATTAGAGTCTCGGCCCGCCAAGCCTCATTGGCGTCCACGATCAAAGCGGCATGCGGCGCGCCTTGGCGAACAGCAGCAAGCCGCTCGGCGTCTCCATCGCCGGCTAATTTAATTTTCAACAGCGGTCGATCCGCAGCGCGCATGGCGGCGGTGCGCATTTCTTCCGGGGATCCGACGGAAAGCGTATAAGCGGTTGTTAGAGCCGTGATCTTGGTAAACCCAGCCAGCTCATAAGCCCGCCGACCGGCGCATTTTGCCTCCAGATCCCAAAACGCACAGTCCAACGCATTGCGAGCGGCGCCAGGCGGCATTAACAGTTGCAATGACACGCGATCTAGACGCCCCGCCTCGAGCGCGCCCCGCATGCCCTCAATAGCGGCAAGGACGCTCTCTACGCTCTCTCCGTATCGCGCATAGGGGACGCATTCACCACGTCCTCTAACCCCTTCCTGCCGGAGCGTT
>DAIRFH010000025.1:0-28469 GCA_036795145.1 Methylocystis sp.
CTTATTTTTAAATATTATTGACGCAACAGAATGACAATCAAAGATCCCATGATAACGACAAGCGCAATGATTACAGCGGCATGCAATCCATACCAGAATATAAGCGACATAATAGCCAGAAAATGAAGCATCTATATTTTTCTATTTCCATAGATTAACAGGCGCCATTACACGTAAATTTGAATGAACAAGGAAAGTCCGCCCTGACTGACTAATCAGTTCACGGCTCTAGAGACGGCATAAGACGCGCCTGGCTACTCCCACTCTATCGTCCCTGGCGGCTTGCTCGTGACGTCATAGACGACACGATTGATCCCTTTTACCTCATTAATAATTCGGGTGGCGGCGCGTCCGAGAAAATTCATGTCAAATTGATAGAAATCAGCCGTCATGCCATCGCTGCTGGTGACTGCGCGCAAAGCAAGAACATAATCATAGGTGCGCCCATCCCCCATGACGCCGACGCTGCGTACAGGCAGGATCACAGCAAAGGCCTGCCATATTTCATCATAAAGATGCGCTTTACGTATTTCGTCTAAATAAATCGCATCAGCCTTGCGTAAAATCTCAAGCTTTTCTTGAGTGATGACTCCAGGACAGCGAATGGCGAGACCAGGCCCTGGAAATGGATGGCGCCGAACAAAAACCTCAGGCAGTCCGAGCTCGCGCCCCAGTGCGCGCACTTCATCCTTGAATAGCTCGCGCAAGGGCTCAACGAGCTCCATATTCATACGCTCTGGCAACCCCCCGACATTATGATGTGATTTAATCGTCACAGACGGACCGCCCGTGAAAGAAACGCTTTCGATGACGTCGGGATAGAGCGTGCCTTGCGCGAGAAACTTTAACGCGCCTTTTGCATCAGCCGCAATTTTCTTCGCTTCGCGCTCAAAGGCCTCAACAAACAAGCGGCCAATGGTTTTTCTTTTGACTTCTGGGTCGTCAACGCCTTCAAGCGCGCTCAAAAACTCCTGCGCTGCATCAATATGATGAAGTGGAATATTATAGTGATCACGAAAAAGTTTAACGACCTCTTGCGCCTCCCCCTGACGCAATAGACCATGATCGACAAAAACACATGTCAATCTGTCGCCGATTGCTTCATGGATCAGCACCGCTGCAACAGCGCTATCAACGCCGCCTGACAGACCGCACAAAACGCGCCCGTCGCCAACCTGACGGCGTATCGCTGCAATGGCTTCCTGCCGAAAGGCCGACATCGTCCAATCTGCCTTTAACCCAGCAACCTTATGAACGAAGTTGGATAAGAGTTTTGCGCCATCTGGCGTGTGAACGACTTCGAGATGAAACTGCACGCCGTAAAAACGACGCTGCTCATCAGCAATAGCGGCCATTGGCGCATTTTCCGATGCGGCAATAACCTGGAAGCCTTCAGGCAATTGCGTAACGCGATCACCATGGCTCATCCACACATCATATTCGTGATCTTTTTGCCAAACGCCGTCAAACAAAGCGCTTGCGCCCACAGCGCGAAGTCGGGCGCGACCAAATTCACGGTGATGGCCCGCCTCTACCCGGCCGCCAAGCTGTGTCGCCATTGTTTGCTCGCCATAACATATGCCAAGCACAGGAATGCCCGCCTCAAATATCTTCTGCGGCGCGCGGGGCGAATGATCATCTGCAACGGAACACGGGCCGCCAGATAAAATAACAGCCTTAGGCTTGATGTCGGTGAATGCCTGATCAGCAAGTTGAAAGGGCGTTATTTCACAATAAACCCCCGCCTCTCTGACCCTTCTGGCGATGAGCTGAGTAACCTGAGAGCCAAAGTCGATGATCAAAACCTTGTCATGGCGATCAACGATAGTGTGATGAAAGGTTTCTGCGGCGTCAGTCATGTCTTGCCTTACGAGATCCCGCCGGCCTTGCGCAATATGGCGACAAAAAATCCATCTGTGCCGCTTGCTGCAGGGGAGAACCTCAAACCTGCGCCATGCGGGGAGGAAAAACGCGCAAGCTCCTCAAGTCCTGCATCTACAGCAAGTTGGGCCCCTGGGGTGAGTGAGAATTCTGGATGTCGGCTGACAAAGGCGTTAATTTGAGCCTCATTTTCATCAACGAGCAAAGAACAGGTCATATAGGCCAGTCGGCCTCCCGGCCTGATAAATCGCTGCGCTTGCGAGAGGAGATTTTCTTGCTCTTTCAAGCGCTGATCCAAAGCGCCAGCGGCCAATCGCCATTTCGCATCAGGGTGACGGCGCCATGTGCCCGTCCCCGTGCAGGGCGCGTCAATCACGACCAGGTCACAGCGATCGGTAAGATCAGACAAAACATCAACGTTTCCACGCTGCGGACGAACCTGAATGTTGCGGGCGCCGGCGCGATCCAACCTTTCATGGATTGGCATCAAGCGACGACCATCAGAATCATAGGCGTAAATTTGTCCGCGATTGTGCATTTGCGCGGCCAGAGCGAGGGTTTTACCGCCGCCGCCGGCGCAAAGATCCAACACCTGTTCGCCGGGCGCCGCGGCGCATAACAGGCTTGCCAGTTGCGACGCCTCATCTTGAATCTCAACATAGCCTTTGACATAGGCCGTCTCCGCCGTCATCGCCGGACCGCGCTTGACGCCTGCCTCAATACGCAACCCAATTGGAGATAATGGCGTTAAATTTGGCGAGAGATGTGCAAGCTTATGTTGCGCCTGTTCACGCGCGCCTTTGAGAATATTAACGCGCAAATCAATTGGCGCGCGCATCGCAAGCGCCGCGCCCTCTATTGCAGCTTGATCGCCAAAGGCGGTTGAAAATTTTGCTGCAAGCCATTCTGGATAATCGCCGCGAATAAAGTCTGGTGCCTGCTCAAGACTGGTTGATTGAAGCGCTTCACGCTCATGCGCGCTCAATGGCGCAGACGCATGACCTTCACCTGAGAAGAGCATCGAGATCGCGTCAAGAGTCATCCCGCGCGCTTCCCGTAAAGCGCCCAACATTTTTGCGCGCGGCGTGTCCTCCCCCATAACAAATGCTGCTGAAGAAGATTTTCGTAACGTATCAAAAACGAGACTTGCAATCGCTGCGCGATCCTTAGACCCAGCAAAGCGATGCGACAGACCCCAATCTTTCAAGGCGTCAGTCGCTGGGCGGCGTTTTTGTGCAATTTCTGCAAGAATTTCTATTGCAGCTGAAACATGGGCGGCAGGAGTCATGGGGTCCTAACTTGGGAGGCGTCGACGCGCGCGAATTTGGCGAACTGTGCCCGTTAATGAACGATAGGCCAACGTATCTGTTTCAATAAAATCCTTGCCAAACACAACGCCCCGAACAAGCGGGCCATCTGTAACGCCTGTGACGCAAACCAGAACGTCACCTGAGATCATATCCGTAACAGAATATTTATAGTCTTCTAAAGTAATACCATGTTCTGCTGCGCGCGCGCGCTTTTCTTGACTATCAAGAACAAGCCTACCTTGCATTTGCCCGCCAACGCAGGCCAAAACAGCCGCAGCAAGAACGCCCTCTGGCGCGCCGCCGCGTCCAATATACATATCCACGCCTGTTTCTGCCGCGGATGTCGTCTCAATGACGCCCGAAACATCGCCATCGGATATTAGCCTTATGCTTGCGCCTGCATGTCGACAGGCAGAGATTAATTCCGCATGTCGGGGACGATCAAGAATACAAATATTGATATCCTGTGGCTGGACGCCCTTTGCTTTTGCAAGTGCACGGACATTTTCTTCTGGCGCGCGATCGAGATCAACAACGTCTTTTGGATAGCCAGGACCAATGGCGATTTTATCCATGTAAACTTGAGGAACATTAAGCAAAGCGTTAGGCGTTGCTGCAGCGGCAATTGTCAATGATCCCGGCATATGTTTGACGCAAAGCGTTGCGCCTTCAAGCGGCGCGATTGCCAGATCGATGGACGGCCCAGCCTTTAATCCAATCTCTTCGCCAAAACTAAAGCCAGAGACTGATTGGCTTTCGCCAATAACAATGCGCGCATTGGCAGGAAGTAAAGAAAGGTGCTGACGCATCGCCTCATGCGCCGCCTGATCCGCCGCTCTCTCATCGCCGCGACCACGCAACCTTGCTGCGGCGACAGCTGCGCGTTCCGATGCACGCGCGAGCTCTATCGTCAAAAAACGTCCAAGAGAGGCTGAATCAAGAGTTGGCTTACTCACAATGATTGCCTCCCAAGACGATCATTCTCGCTCTATGCGAATAACCTGCGCGCGCGCGACAATCGTGCCATCTTCAAAAATCAACTCAAGCGCCTCTCTGACAAGATGCTCGCTTGTGGCATGGGTTATAAGAATGACATCAACGCAATCGCCCGGCGATCCACGCCGACCGCGCTGCATGATGCTCTCGAGTGAAATCTTTCTTTCCGCCATGCGCGAGGCGATACGCGCAAATGCGCCAGCCACATCGCGAACGGACAGCCTGATATAATAGCCGCCCTCATGCCGACGCATCGGCATGCGCTTTAATTCTTTCAATTGACTTGAAGGCAGACCAAAAGGCGCCGTTCTGACGCCTTTGGCAATATCAGCAATATCTGCAACGACCGCTGAGGCAGTCGCATCTCCGCCAGCGCCAGGACCAACAAGCGTCAATTCATGAACTGCATCGCCGTCAATCGTAACGGCATTGAGCACGCCCATCACTTGCGCGATCGCGGAATTCTTGCTCACCATGGTGGGATGAACGCGTTGTTCAATGCCTTCCGCAGTTCGTTGCGCAACGCCCAATAGCTTAATGCGAAAACCCAGATCTTCTGCTGCTTCAATATCAGCAAGCGTGACGCGTTCAATGCCCTCAATGTCAATTGCTTCAGGAGAAATACGCGTTCCAAAGGCCAATGAGGTCAGGATGGAGAGCTTATGCGCCGTATCAAATCCGCCAATATCAAAAGTTGGATCCGCCTCGGCATATCCAAGCTTTTGCGCTTCGCTGAGGCAGGTCTCGAATGAAAGCTGCTCTCTCTCCATACGCGAAAGAATATAATTACAAGTGCCGTTCAAAATACCATAGACACGCAAAACAGAATTACCCGCTAGTCCCTCGCGCAATGTCTTAACAATCGGAATGCCGCCCGCCACAGAGGCCTCAAAGGCGAGCGCTGCGTGATTTTCTTCCGCTAGCTGCGTTAAGTGTAACCCATGCGCGGCCAGCAGCGCTTTATTGGCTGTAACAACTGACTTGCCATGCGCTAAGGCGGTTTCGACGCTGGCGCGCGCCGGCCCCTCCGATCCGCCAATGAGCTCTACAAATAGATCTATTTTTTCTGAAGAGGCCAAAGCCACGGGATCAGCGTAAAATTCAATGTTTGAGAGATCAGCGTCGCGTTGTTTTGACTGATCTTTAACGCAGGCGGCTGTGACGACAATCCGACGCCCAGTACGCGCCGTCAAAGCTTCTGTCTGACGTTGAAGCAACCGCGTGACGGCGGCGCCAACAGTGCCAAGCCCGGCGATGCCGACGCGTAAAATCTCCGACATTTTGACCCTTTCGGGATAAGCAAGAAAGCGCAAAACGCGCAAGGAACGACAGGCTTTGTGCCCGATTCCGACACCCCTATCAAGCAAGCCGGATCATACGCCGCCTCATCACAGCTCTGGATCTAACTCACGTTTACATGTTGCAGCAACGATTAAAATGTCATTCATGCGCTTTTGAGAAACGATGCATCACTCTCCTGGCTTAACGCCGATCACCGGCCACGACGAGGGCTCAGGCGTCACAGGATCACAGCATGCTTAATGCGAGACGTTGGACCAAATTTTACGCTTGGTGAAATATAACAGCCCGGCAAACACAATTAAAAACGAAATGACGCCAAGACCAATGCGCTTGCGTGCATCAAGATGCGGCTCAGCAACCCACATCATAAATGCGGCAACATCCTTGGCGTATTGTTCTGCTGTCTGCGGCGCTCCATCATCATAAGTCACCGCGCCATCAGACAAAGGCGACGGCATGCCGATGCGACGACCTGGCATATAGATGTTGTAATACTGACCATCGGGAATCTTAACGTCCGCAGGCGGCTCGGCGTATCCCATCAACAGCGACGCAACATAATCGGCGCCGACTTCTTGATAGGAAACGCCAGGAATCGCGTCGAGCAGAAAACGTGGGAAACCGCGCGAATGACCGCGCGCTTTGGCCAGCACAGACATGTCAGGCGGATAAGCGCCAGACATTGCAGCGCGGGCCGCCTGCTCATTGGCGAAAGGCGGCGGGAAACGATCGCTTGGACGCCCGGGGCGATCATAAAAATCTCCCGCGTCATTTGGCCCGTCCTTTATTTTGTAGGAGGCGGCAAGTTCAGCGACCTCACGTTCTGAAAACTCAGGACCGCCGGGCTGACTGAGATTGCGAAAGGCGAGCATCTTAACTGAATGGCAGGTCGAGCAAACTTCCTTGTAAACCTTGAAACCACGACGGATCTGCGCCGTATCATAGCGGCCAAAGGCCCCAGCAAAACTCCACTCATGCAGCTTTGGCGCTTCTTCATGTTTTGAGTTCTCGCTGGCCTGGGTCTCAAACATCATGAGATTTGGCGTCAGCATCATAACGGCGCCGATGAGCGTTGAGGCGCATAGAGATTTCATGCGTGTGAAGGCAGTAAACATCTGTCGCGGATCACGCATGCGACGCTCCACGATTTTCTACCGCTTCAGCAATTGAATTTGGCACAGCCGTGGTTTTTTCTCGACGACTTAACACAGGAAGAATAACCAGGAAGTGAAAGAAGTAGTAGAAAGTCAGCACACGCGCCACCCAGAGAAAAGCGCCTTCTGCTGGCTGTGAGCCAAGATAGCCAAGACCAATGGAAACGGCGACAAAGATCCAATAAAACTTTCTAAAGGTTGGACGATAGGTTCCAGATTTTACTTTTGACGTATCAAGCCACGGCAGCGCTGCGGCAATCAAGATGGACATGAAGAGCGCAATAACGCCGAGTAACTTATTCGGGATCGCGCGCAAAATTGCGTAAAATGGCAAGAAATACCATTCCGGCACAATGTGCGGCGGCGTCACCAAGGGATTTGCCTCAATATAATTATCTGGATGACCAAGATAATTTGGCACAAAGAATGTCATCCAGGCATAGAGCACCAAAAATACGCCAATAGCGAAACCGTCCTTCATGGTCGCATAGGGCGTAAAAGGAACAGTATCCTTTTTGACATTTTTAACCTCGACGCCATCAGGATTATTTTGTCCCGTAACATGCAAGGCCCAGACATGCAGCGCAACGATAGCGACAATAATAAATGGCAATAAATAATGCAGCGCAAAGAAACGATTGAGCGTTGCGTTATCGACCGAATAACCGCCAAGCAACCATGTTGTGATCGAGGGCCCAACAACTGGCAAGGCGGAGAAAAGATTGGTGATCACCGTTGCGGCCCAAAAGGACATTTGTCCCCACGGCAACACATAGCCCAAAAACCCAGTCGCCATCATGACCATGAAAATAACAACACCAAGTATCCAGAGCAGTTCACGCGGTTCTTTATAAGAACCGTAATACATGCCTCGAAAGATATGGATATAAACAGCCAGAAAAAACATTGAGGCGCCATTGGCGTGCGCATATCTCAACGCCCAGCCCCAGTTCACATCGCGCATAATGTTTTCGACAGAGTTAAAAGCGAACGAGACTTCCGGCGTGTAATGCATCGCCAACACGACGCCAGTAATTATTTGCGCCACCAGCATAAAGGAAAGGATCGCGCCAAAGGTCCACATGTAATTTAAGTTTTTGGGAACCGGATAGGCGACAAATGAGTCGTACACGAAGCTGATGATCGGCAGACGGCGCTCAAGCCATTTGGCAAAGTTGCTTTTGGGCGTGTATTGCGAAGGACCGCTCATTTAAAGTTCCTGATCAAGCTGCATGAGATGCGATAAAACGCGACAGAGATATCTCCGCCCCTACCCAATTTTTATTTTTGTGTCGCTGATGAAGGCGTATGTCGGAACCTCCATGTTATTTGGCGCTGGACCGCTGCGAATACGCCCAGAGACATCATAGGAGGAACCGTGGCAAGGGCAGAACCAGCCATCATACTCGCCCTCCTTGCCAGTGGGGATGCAGCCCAAATGCGTGCAAATGCCAATAACCACGAGCCATTGAGGCTTCTGCACTCTTTTGTCATCGGCTTCAGGATCAGGAAGATCGGTTAGACTAACGCTTTGCGCGTCCTTAATTTCTTTCTCGGTGCGATGCCGGATGAAGACGGGCTTGCCGCGCCACTTGACCGTTATGATCTGCCCCTCGGGAACTGAGGCGAGATCGACCTCGGTTGAGGCCAGCGCGCGCGTTGAGGCATCGGGATTCATTTGAGCGACGAGAGGCCAGGCGACAGCGCCAACGGCGGTAACCGCACCAGCGCCTGTGGCGAGATAAACAACATCACGGCGGGAGGGATTTGGCGTTGCTCCCGAACGTCCACCCTTAATGATCACGCGCTCTCCCTTTCCAAGCCGACCGTCATATTCGTCACCCCAGTCGCGTTTCATGTTTTGGCTTGTAACGCGGCCAAGGTAAAGCCCCTGACAGCGCCAAGCCTTCCCCTGGCTTGCCACTGACATCCTCAGCGAAGCAAATCACGCCAACCCAACCAGATCATCGATTATTTTTCCTACACCGGCAATTTTTAAGCCATCATGACTTGCGTGACGAATTGCCGCAAATTCAACTTGATTGGTGAATTATTTGACAAAAGCCAGCCCTCACAATCTTACACTTGCCCTTTACCAACCCGATATTCCACAAAACACGGGCACAATACTTCGGGCCTGCGCATGCCTTGGCTTTGACGCCGCCATCATCGGACCAACCGGTTTTCCAAGCACAGACAGGGATTTCCGTCGTGCTGGCATGGATTACCTCAACCAAATTCATCTTGAACGCCACATCTCTTATGCGGCTTTTATTGACTATCTTCGGCTGGAAGCGCCAGGACAGCGCCGCAAAAGACTAATCCTCCTCTCCACTAAGGCGGAAAGCGCTTATACGGATTGCGCCTATCAGGCTGGAGATATATTGCTGGTTGGTCGAGAGTCGGCAGGGGTTCCTGACGAGGTTTTCGCCGATTGCGAGCGCGCCGTGAAAATACCCATGCGCCCGCCTGCCCGCTCACTCAATGTCGCTGTCGCGGCGGCTATCGTTATGAGTGAGGCGCTGCGACAGCTCTCGCTTAACGACCGGCCAACCCCTTAGTCGACTGCTGCCGCAATCGTGAAAGACCCAAACTGGAGAGCCGCATGACAGGCAATCAAGACCAGCTTGCTGATCGTAAAGCGCGCGCGAGGGAATGGTTTGAGGCGCTGCAATTACGCATCTGCGCAGCTTTTGAAGCGCTTGAAAATGACGCGTCAGGCCCCTTCTCTTCGCAAGCAACTGAACCGGGGCGCTTCACGCTCACCCCTTGGGAGCGCGCAAACCATGATGGCGCGCCAGGCGGCGGCGGCCGCATGGGGCTGATTCATGGCCGCCTGTTTGAGAAAGCAGGCGTGCATTGCTCAACGGTGTTTGGAACGTTTCAGCCAGAATTTGCGAAACAAATCCCGGGCGCACAGGACGATCCAAGATTTTTCGCCACAGGCATTTCACTCATCGCGCATCCTTGGAACCCAAATATTCCAGCCGTGCATATGAATACGCGCTTTGTCGTTACGACAAAGTCTTGGTTTGGCGGCGGCGCAGATCTGACGCCTGTCTTGTCCGCGCGACGCAGCCAAGACGATCCAGACGCGCGCGCCTTTCATGCCGCTATGCGCCAATCATGCGAACGCCATAAGGTCGCCGACTATGCGCATTTTAAAAAATGGTGCGACGACTATTTCTTTTTGCCGCATCGCAATGAGCCACGCGGCATTGGCGGCGTGTTTTATGACTATTTCAACAGCGCTGGCGATGGTGACAACAGCGCATGGGAAGAAGACTTCGCCTTCACGAAAGACATTGGCGAAAGCTTTCTAAAAATCTATTGCGAACTTGTTCGACAGAATTACACAAAACCCTGGAGCGATGCGCAGCGTGAAGAGCAACTCATTCGGCGTGGACGCTATGTCGAATACAATCTTTTATATGATCGCGGCACAATCTTTGGCCTTAAAACCGGCGGCAATGTCGAGTCTATTCTATCCTCCATGCCGCCAAGCGTAAAATGGCCATGAGGACTGAGAGCGCTACCCAAAAGTCCACAAGCGATTGAGCGTAAATGTCATCACCATCGCAAGCGCTGACGTCACAAGCTGCGCCATCAGATATGGCGCTCCCCAGCTTTCAACAAACAGCGTCATCAAAACATATGTCAGGCAAAATCCCCCAAAGGCGGTGAGCGCAAAACGCCATGCAGCCAACCGATGGGACAAGCGCGCATTAAATGTTAGTCGGTAGTTGAGAACATAAGCAATGACGCCGCCAATGAGATAACCACAAAGCGTTGCTGGAACGGCCTGCCAGCGCGCGCCCTCAACCAAAGCGATCAAGACGCTATAATGCGCGGCGCTTGCGCCGGCTCCGACAAAAAAATAGCGCGTAAATTGGCGTTTAACGGACATGATTCAAAAACGCTGAAGATAAAAACAACATATCGCCAACATCTCGCTTGAAGCGTCCGCAGATCGCGCGCGGACTGCGCCAGTCAACGCTTTCATAACCCAGCGCAAGCTCAGGCGATGAGACGCCCAAATGACCCGACGTCCCGCGCCAGATTGTTTATCCGAAGCAATCAAGCGGGTATAACATATCGCAAGGCCTTCCCATGCCTATCATTCTCGTCTAGAGAAACGTGAACTTACGAGCTGGGCGCACCCGCTCGCCGCCCCATTGCCCTGTGCATGGGACGGGCGTCTCTGCAGACGCCTGATAAAAGCATTTCGGGACGCGTTCCGCTGTAAAAGGTCGGATCTGCGGCCTTTTTTTTGCGCGCTTTCATGCCCGAAAGGGGCGCTGTTCAAATATTCCTGACCGCCGGCCATCACGGAGCTGGGGGAGGCAAAAGGGACGCTGATGCCAAAAAGAACCGACATATCAACCATTATGATTATCGGCGCAGGACCCATTGTCATCGGTCAGGCCTGCGAATTCGACTATTCAGGCACGCAGGCCTGTAAAGCGCTCAAGGCTGAGGGTTATCGAATTGTTCTTGTAAACTCCAACCCCGCCACGATCATGACGGATCCCGATCTGGCGCACAGAACCTATGTTGAACCAATAACGCCGGAGTTTGTCGCCAAAATTATCGAGAAAGAACGCTACGCCATCCCAGGCGGTTTCGCCTTATTGCCGACCATGGGCGGCCAGACAGCGTTAAATTGCGCCTTGTCGTTAGAAAAAATGGGCGTTTTGAAAAAGTTTGACGTTGAAATGATTGGCGCCACTGCGCACGCGATCGATAAGGCGGAAGACCGAGAGCTCTTCCGCGAAGCCATGACGAAAATTGGCCTGTCTACGCCGCGCTCCCATCACATCAAAACGCTTTCGGCCGCGCTTGCTGCTCTTGAAGACATTGGTCTGCCCGCCATCATACGCCCTTCTTTCACGCTTGGCGGCACTGGCGGCGGCATCGCTTATAATAAGGCTGAGTTCATTGAAATCGTCGAACGCGGCATCGACGCCTCGCCAACGAATGAAGTGCTTGTTGAAGAAAGCGTTCTGGGTTGGAAAGAATTTGAAATGGAAGTTGTTCGCGATAAAGCGGACAATTGCATTATCGTTTGCTCGATTGAAAATCTCGACCCGATGGGCGTGCATACAGGCGACAGCATTACCGTCGCGCCAGCCTTAACGCTCACAGATAAAGAATATCAGATCATGCGCGACGCCTCACTTGCGGTGCTGCGTGAAATTGGCGTCGAAACCGGCGGCTCAAATGTGCAATTCGCCGTTGATCCGCAAACTGGCCGCATGATCGTCATTGAGATGAACCCGCGCGTGTCGCGCTCTTCAGCGCTCGCCTCTAAAGCAACCGGCTTCCCCATCGCTAAAGTCGCGGCGCGTCTTGCTGTTGGTTATACGCTTGATGAAATCGCCAATGATATTACTGGCGGCGCGACGCCTGCGTCTTTTGAGCCAACGATTGATTATGTCGTAACCAAAATACCGCGTTTTGCTTTCGAAAAATTTCCTGGCGCCGAACCAACGCTGACAACAGCGATGAAGTCTGTTGGCGAGTCCATGGCGATCGGACGCAACTTTGCTGAATCGTTGCAGAAAGCCTTGCGTTCTCTTGAGACCGGACTGTCTGGTCTGGACGAAATAGAAATTGACGGCCTTGGCAAAGGAGACGATCTCAATGTGTTGCGTGGCGCGCTTGGCACGCCAACGCCAGATCGTCTGCTGGTGGTTGGACAAGCGTTTCGATTGGGCATGAGCGTAAGCGAAGTGCATGACGCAAGCAAAATAGATCCATGGTTCCTGGAACGCATCGCTGAAATCATTGCGTTAGAAAAGAAGGTGGAAAAATTTGGCCTGCCCGATGATGCAGAGAATTTCCGCGCGCTAAAATTTGCCGGCTTCTCAGACGTGAGACTGGCCTCACTTACAGGACGCGATGAAAAAGAAGTGCGCGCGACGCGCCAAGCGATGGGCGTGCGTCCGCTTTATAAACGCATCGACACTTGCGCTGCGGAATTCGCCTCTCCAACCGCCTATATGTATTCCACATATGAGACGCCATTTGATGGCCCAGATGCGAGCGAGGCGCGTCCCTCAAGCCGCAAGAAAATCGTCATTCTTGGCGGTGGACCTAATCGCATCGGTCAGGGCATCGAATTTGACTATTGCTGCTGTCACGCCTGTTTTGCGCTTGCGGACGCCGGCTATGAAACAATTATGATTAACTGCAACCCAGAGACGGTATCAACGGATTACGATACCTCTGATCGACTTTATTTTGAGCCGCTAACAGATGAAGACGTCGCTGAAATTATCGATGTTGAAAAAACGGCAGGAACGCTGACTGGCGTTATTGTGCAATATGGCGGACAGACGCCGCTCAAACTAGCGCATGGTCTGGCCCAAAGCGGATCGCCGATCCTTGGCACGCCAGTCGACTCTATTGATCTTGCGGAAGACCGCGATCGGTTTAAGCGCTTGCTGGATCGTCTTGGCTTAAAACAACCAAAGAATGGCATTGCCTATTCCGTCGAGCAATCTCGTATCGTTGCAAGCGATCTTGGTCTGCCTTTGGTTGTGCGCCCATCTTATGTTCTGGGCGGACGCGCCATGGCGATCATTCGCGATCAGCATGATCTTGACGATTATCTTCTTGGCACACTGCCGACATTGGTGCCCTCTGAAATCAAGACGCGCTATCCCAATGATAAAACCGGCCAGATCAATATGGTGCTTGGAAAAAATCCGCTGCTCTTTGATCGCTACTTAACAGATGCAATTGAAGTTGATGTTGATTGTCTGGCTGATGGTCAGCAAGCCGTGATTGCTGGCGTGATGGAGCATATTGAGGAGGCCGGCATCCACTCTGGCGACTCGGCATGTTCGCTGCCGCCGCGCTCACTGCCGCCGGAAACAATTCTTGCGCTTGAAGAACAGTCTCGCAACCTCGCCATGGCGCTTGGCGTCATTGGTTTAATGAACATACAATTTGCATTGAAAGATGGCGAAATCTATGTGCTTGAGGTTAATCCGCGCGCGTCGCGAACTGTTCCTTTTGTCGCCAAGGTAATTGGCGCGCCCATCGCAAAAATAGCCGCGCGCGTCATGGCCGGCGAAAAGCTATCCGCCTTCGCCCTGCCCAACGCCAAGCCAAAACATGTCGGCGTCAAGGAAGCGGTTTTTCCCTTTGCCCGCTTCCCAGGCGTAGACACAGTGCTTGGGCCAGAAATGCGCTCGACCGGCGAAGTCATCGGGCTTGATACCTCTTTCGACGCCGCCTTTGTTAAAAGTCAGCTTGGCGGCGGCGCAAAGGCGCCCCGCGAGGGCGTTGTCTTTGTCTCCGTGCGCGATGTTGATAAATCGCGGGTGATCCCAGCCATACAAGTTTTAACTGATATCGGCTTTTCAATTGTGGCGACCGGAGGCACGGCGCGCTTCTTGTCGGACAACGGAATTAAAGCAAGTAAAATCAATAAGGTATCCGAAGGGCGTCCGCATATTGTCGACGCCATAAAAAATGGCTCGATCCAGCTCGTCTTCAATACGACCGAAGGCGCGCAGGCGCTGGCGGATTCGCGTTCCTTGCGCAGAGCGGCGCTTCTGCATAAGGTTCCTTATTATACAACCCTGGCTGGCGCGATTGCGGCGGCGCAGGGCATCCAGGCTTATGTATCGGGGGATTTAGAAGCGCGCGCGCTACAAGATTACTTCCAAGACGAGGATGGCGCGACAAAGACGCTTTAACGACAAAAAAACCCAAGGCAATCCGCATAAAGAAACCTATTCAGGCGGCTGAGATCCTTAAGATCCTCTCTGTTTGAGTAAGACAGCCGTTGGGCTTACCGCTCGCGGGCAAGACTGCGTTTCTTTCATGCACTGTTGATCGTAGAAAGGCGAAGAGCAGAGATTATGGAAAAGGTGCCAATGACAGCGCCAGGTTACGCGGCGCTTACTGAGGAATTACGCCGTCGCCAGCAAGAAGACCGCCCAAAAATCATTCAACAAATCGCAGAAGCGCGCGCGCATGGCGATCTGTCTGAGAATGCAGAATATCATGCTGCGAAAGAAGCGCAGTCGCTGAACGAAGGTCGCATCGCCGAACTCGAAGACAAACTCTCGCGCGCCGAAGTGATCGATGTCGCCAAATTATCTGGCGAGACAATCAAGTTTGGCGCGACCGTGACTGTCGTCGACGAGGACACTGAAGAAGAAAAATCCTATCAAATCGTTGGTGAAAGCGAAGCTGACGTCAAAAGCGGCCGCGTTTCTTTGACCAGCCCCATCGCACGCGCGCTCATTGGCAAAAAAGCCGGCGACACGGTTGAAGTGAAAACGCCAGGCGGCGGCAAGAGTTACGAAATACTCAAGGTCGCTTTTGTCTAACTGGGAAGATGGCGCCTTGCGCGCGCCTGATCCCCTCTCCAGCGACATAAGATTAGTTGTTCTCTCCGATGGACGCGCCGGCCATGAGGCGCAAACAATCGGCGTAGCGCGCGCCCTCGGCGTCGTTGAAAACATCCGCCATGTTTCCTCACGCAAAATCTATTCTGTTTTAGCGCCCTTTGGTCCCGCTGATCCGCAAGATGTGAAAAGACTGCGCGCCCTGCGCCCCAATATTATTCTAGCGGCAGGCAGACGCACGATTCCTCTCCTGCGCCGCCTGAAGCAAGACCTACCCGGGGCGCCTTTTACCGTTTATTTCAATCGGCCGGCTTGCGGCCTAAAAACTGCTGACCTCATCATAGCGCCACGCCATGATAATTTGATCGGGAAAAATGTGGTGTCCCCGCTCACTCCTGCAAATTGCATCACGCCAGAGCTTTTGTCGCGCGCACGCACGCATTTAGACCCTCGTCTGAGCGCTCTCACCGGGAAGCGGGTCGCGATGCTGATTGGCGGCAATAGCCGTCATATGCGCTTCACGCCCTCTGACGTCGCCAAGCTCGTTGACGTCGCCAAGACCGTTGGCGCATCAGGCGCCAAAGTGATGGCGTCATTTTCACGACGCACGCCGCAAAGCCTCGCCAAAGCTCTGACTGTCGCGCTTTCTGCGCATCGCTCCTTTGTCTGGGACGGCGCTGGCGACAATCCCTATTTCTCCATGCTTGCCTGCGCAGATGCGATTATTGTTACCGCCGACAGCGTTAATATGCTCGGCGAAGCTGCCGCAACGGGCGCGCCGATCCATTTCTTCGCGCCCTCCGGCGGTCATCCAAAAATCAAAAGATTTATTGAGGGTCTGACCCAGGCGGGCGCCATTCGTCCCTGGCGCGGGGCCCTTGAAGAGTGGCGCTATGAGCCCATCAATTCAACGCCCATGATCGCCTCAGCCATTAACCGCGCCTATGATGATTTTATTCATCAAAGCCATGTTGCCTAATCCTGGCAAGACGCATAATCGTTGCCTGCGCGCTCCTGCATGACCCCAGTCGGTGAGACCATCTAAACATGTCAGCCTCCTTTCACGCCCGCGTTATTGTTATTGGTTCTGGACCCGCCGGCTATACCGCTGCGATCTATGCCGCGCGCGCGCTTTTGGAGCCAATGCTGATTGCCGGTTTTGATCAAGGCGGCCAGCTGATGATCACGACAGATGTTGAAAATTATCCTGGCTTTGCCGAGCCCATACAAGGCCCCTGGCTAATGGAGCAAATGCGCTTGCAGGCCGAACATGTCGGAACAAAACTTGTTTCCGACTACATTGTTGAAGCCAATCTTACGCAAAGACCTTTCTTGCTAATTGGCGACTCAGGCGCGCGCTACACCTGTGACGCACTGATCATTGCAACTGGCGCAAAAGCAAAATGGCTGGGACTTCCAAGCGAGGATAAGTTCAAAGGCTATGGCGTGTCCGCTTGCGCGACATGCGACGGATTCTTTTTTCGCGGAAAAAATGTTCTTGTTGTCGGCGGCGGCAACACAGCTGTTGAAGAAGCGCTCTACCTTTCGAACATTGCCGCACAGGTCACTTTGATTCATCGTCGCAATACATTGCGCAGCGAGCGCGTTCTCCAGGAAAGACTGCGCCAGCGCGCCAATGTCACGATTATGTATGACTCAATTGTCGATGAGATTATTGGCGGGCAAGATCCTCTGACCGTGACAGGCGCACATATCAAAAACGCCGTCACTGGAGAAATGCAGACGTTGCAAACTGACGGCGTCTTCATCGCTATTGGCCACGCGCCGGCGTCAGATCTCTTTAAAGGACAACTCACACTCAAGCCTTCTGGCTACATAGATGTCGCGCCAGGAACAACGCGCACCAATATAGAGGGCGTTTTTGCTGCTGGCGATGTCTGCGATGAAACCTATCGCCAAGCTGTTACCGCTGCTGGGCTTGGTTGCATGGCGGCGCTCGAGGTCGAAAAATTTCTTATCGATGCACATGAATAAGCCGTGTAACGACCTGCTGGAGACATAAGATGTCAGAACGCGTAATCTTCCAAAAGAAAGCAATGCCTGTAGAAGTTGAAGCAGGCAAAACCTATTATTGGTGCGCCTGCGGCAAAACTAAAAACCAGCCCTTTTGCGACGGCTCGCACAAGGGAACAGATATCTCTCCAGTCGCTTATAAGGCTGAGGCGACAGGCAAAGCATTTTTTTGCGGCTGTCGACACACAAAGAACGAGCCTCTTTGCGACGGATCTCATAAAGAATTGTAAGCGACCTCCATGCCCGACCTTCTTTTAGAAATTTTCAGTGAAGAAATACCAGCGCGGATGCAGCAACAGGCTGCCGACGATCTGAAACGACTGGTTACGCATGCGCTTGTTGAAAAAGGGCTCGTGTATGAAGGCGCCGTCGCCTTTGCAACGCCGCGACGATTGGCGCTGCACATCGCAGGTTTGCCCGCGCGTCAACCAGACGTCAGTGAAGAAAGAAAAGGTCCGCGCGTTGGCGCGCCAGAAACAGCCATACAGGGTTTTTTAAAAAGCGCTGGACTTGCCTCCTTAGAGGAGGCCACGATCGAGAAAGATCCAAAAAAAGGCGAATTTTACGTCGCAATCCTGCACAAAACTGGCGCCCAGACGATTGATATTCTCGTCGACGTCCTCTCGAGCGTGATCAAAACCTTCCCATGGCCAAAGTCGATGCGCTGGGGCGCTGCGTCGACGCAGTCTGATAGTTTGCGTTGGGTGCGTCCGCTTCATTCTATCGTTGCAACATTTGGCCCGGAAACAGAAACGCCTGAGATCATTCCCGTCTCAATCGGTCATATCCAAGCAGCCGCGACAACCTATGGCCATCGCTTTATGTCGCCAGCGCCAATCAGCGTTAAACGTTTTGAAGACTATGCGCTGTTGCTCGAGCGCGCCAAAGTCGTTCTTGATGCTGCACGGCGCCGCGATATTATTCTTCATGACGCCAAGGATTTGGCCTTTGCCCAAGGACTAGAGCTTATTGAGGATCCAGCGCTCCTTGAAGAGGTTGCCGGCCTCGTTGAATGGCCCGTTACCTTGATGGGTAAATTTGATGAAAGCTTCCTGGCAATCCCACAAGAAGTCATCCGCACGACTATTCGCGTCAATCAAAAATGTTTTGTACTGCGCAAAACTGACGGCGCTATGGCCAATCATTTCATTTTAGTTTCAAATATTGAGGCAAGCGACGGCGGCGCAACCATCATCGCTGGCAATGAACGCGTCATTGCCGCACGTCTTTCTGACGCAAAGTTTTTCTATGAAACAGATCTAAAGATAAAACTTGATGATCGCCTAGCGAAGCTCGATCATATTATTTTTCATGAAAAGCTTGGCACGCAAGGTCAGCGCATCGACCGCATCGCAAAGGGCGCGCGTGATTTAGCGCCAATCGTTGGCGCAGATCCAGATCTCGCGCAACGCGCAGCAATGTTGTGCAAAGCGGATTTAGTTTCAGAAATGGTGGGCGAGTTTCCTGAACTGCAGGGCTTAATGGGCCGTTACTATGCGCGCGCTCAAGGGGAAGATGCGGCTGTCGCGCAAGCCTGTGAAGATCATTATAAACCGCAAGGGCCAAATGATCGTATCCCAACGCAACCCGTCTCAATCGCCGTCGCCCTAGCCGATAAGCTCGATACGCTCACAGGCTTCTGGTCTATCGACGAAAAGCCGACAGGCAGCAAAGATCCATACGCACTGCGACGCGCCGCGCTTGGCGTCATCAGAATACTATTGGAAAATAATATACGACTGCCGCTGCTGCGCCGCATCTCGCCCGACTTGCTGGAGTTTTTTATTGATCGCTTAAAAGTCTATCTGCGCGATCGCGGGGCGCGTTATGATTTAATTGACGCCGCTCTCGGCGCGCTCGTCAAACAAGGCGCCGCTATTGAGACATCCAGCGTTCAAGACGACTTATTAATCATCAACCAAAAAGTCGACGCCCTCGATAAATTCCTGACAACCGATGACGGTCAGAATCTTCTCGCTGGCTACCGACGCGCGAGTAATATTCTCAAAATTGAAGAGAAGAAGGACGGGGCGAGCGCCTATGGCGCCCATCACGCGCCAAATTTGCGCATCGAGCCGCAAGAACATAAACTGGCCGCAGCAATCGCCAGAGCCAGAGAGGAAACAAGCGAAAGAATTGCGCAAGAAGATTTTGCCGGCGCAATGCGCGCCCTAGCAAAACTGCGTGAGCCTGTCGATGCGTTCTTTGATCATGTCACTGTCAATGCGACAGATGCGCAGTTGCGGATCAATCGACTGCGTCTGCTGTCTGAATTACGCCATGTCATGTCAGGCGTAGCAGATTTTAGCAAAGTCACATCAAGCGAAGCATAAAGCGGCAAGAAAAAAGTTACGTGCCTGTGAATGTCCGCGGCGCTGGCGAGATGACTTTGGCGCCGCCGCCGCCAATTTCAAGAACAGAAAATCCGCGCTCATTGGTGCCGTCTGGCTTAAAGCGGAAAATACCATCTGCGCCATTAAAGCCAGAAGGGTTCGTTAGAACATTTGGCGCGAAACGCTGCGAACCCTGCGCGCGAGACAAAGCGATTGCCAATGAAACAGCATCATAAGAAAGCGTCGATACACGCGCAGGATCTGCGCCATATTTTGAGCGATACCGCTGCGCAAAAGCATTAAAACCTGCATTCTCCGGGGCGGAAAACCATGCGCCTTGTAGCGCTGGTAAGTTTAACGTGCGCGTATCATTCCAAAGCCCCGTGCCAATGATCTGAACATTTTTAGAGTCGAGGCCATTGGCAATGAGCTCCTTGGAAACCTCCCCCATCGCATCAGCCTGTTCGGGAATGAATAAAACATCAAACTGATCACGCGCGGCGGCAAGCTTTTTGATCGACTGCGCATGTGCGCCAGCCTTATAGCGTTCTATCATTGGCACGCGTAACCCATGATTGGCGGCGCTTTGCTGAAATTGCGCCATCGCCAAGGAGCCGTATTCATTTTCAGGAACAAGGGCTGCGACAGACTTCTTGCCGCGCGTCGCCGCATATTCCATGCCCCGCTCAACATAGCCGTCAACGAGAAATGACAAGAGATAGGTGCCATTGCCGGCTGTCGAGGAATCTGTCGAGAAGGCGATAATCGGCCGTCCTGACGAACGCGCAACGCGACTTGCCTCTTTCACATCGCTCGCAAACACTGGCCCAATGAGAATTTCAGCGCCCTCTGTAATTGCAGCCTGAGCCGCGGCAGCAGCGCCTGAAGCGGTAGAATGATCGTCTTTGACAAGAATGGTCACATCATTCGCGCCACTATCGGCATAAGCAAGCTTTGCCGCATCACGCAGCGAGGAGCCAACGGAAGAAGGCCCCGAGGGTCCGGTTAACGGCACCACAAGCCCGATCTTTACAGAACCAGAGCCAATATTTTCACCAGGCGCTGTTGCGCTCGGCGCGCCGACATCCTTAACGCCGCCGCCGGTGACGGGGTTGCACCCGCTAAAAGCGGGCAGCGTCAGACATAAAAGGAGACTGAGCAACCACTTGCTGTCGCGTCGTGGGCGTATATTCATCATCGCAAGGCCTACTCCCAAAGTTGCGACAGATCCAGCCAAGCAACTTGATTTTTATCTTCTTTACTTTTTGCTGCGCATTATGACGGGGATAAGGCCAATCAAGCATTTCTTTTGTCAGGCCAAGGCGCGCCTGGACGCAACGCTCGCCAATCAAATATTATTTCACTTAAAGAACAGACACATCCACAGTAACCCTGGTAATTGGCCAAAGGAAACGCCCACACGATGCGCGAGGACAGCGAGAGCTCGGACAGATTCTACACGGCCTTTGGTTTGCGCGCCGAAGCCGCAAGCATTGCGCCGGGACTGCATGTGGTCGCCACGCCAATTGGCAATTTAAAAGACATCTCTTTTCGCGCTTTGGAAACATTAGCCGCCGCCGACCATGTGATCGCAGAAGATACGCGCACAACAAAAGTGCTTCTGTCGCATTATGGCGTTTCAACGCCACTGACCGCCTATCACGAACATAATGCGCGGCTTGTGCGTCCACATTTACTTGCGCGGCTTGCCACAGGCGCAAAGCTTGCGCTTGTCTCTGACGCCGGCACGCCGCTTGTCTCAGATCCTGGCTATAAATTAGTGCAAGAAGCCATTGCGCAAGGCGTTCACGTTACGGCTGTTCCCGGAGCTTCTGCAATCCTGGCGGCGTTAATCGTGGCTGGCTTGCCAACGGATAGATTTTTTTTTGAAGGCTTCTTGCCGCACAAAAGCGCAGCGCGACGCGCACGGCTAACTAAACTCGCACAGGTTCCTGGCACGCTTGTTTTTTTTGAAAGTCCACGCCGACTTGTTGAAACGCTCGTTGATTGCGCCGCCGTTCTTGGCCCGCGTCCCGCGGCCGTCGCGCGTGAACTGACAAAGTTCTATGAATCCGTCAAACGCGGCGCCTTAACCGATCTCGCCCAGAGCTTGGCGCAAGAAGAACAGCTGCGCGGCGAAATTGTCTTATTAATCGCCCCGCCTGAAGAAGGCGCCCTCATTCTGGCTGAGGCGGATCTTGACGCCAAAATCAGCGCCGCACTCGCCATGCATTCAGCCAGAGACGCTGCAGATATTGTTGCGGCGGCGACAGGCCATACGCGACGACACATCTATGCGCGGATCCTGCAGCGCAACACGGACAAGGACGCATGAAGTTAAGGCCATGCCTTAAAAAATGCAGCCGCTGTTAGGCGGAAATGGAGAGTACATCTCCATGCCGAATGTCTCCGCCGGCAAGCACGCGCGCATAGACGCCGATTGACGGCAGCGACTTGCCTGCAAAAGGAACATGAACACGATTATTCATAATGCCTTTATGCAAGACAGACAGATCACGCGGCAAATCTCCTTGCGCAAGCGTTGGCATAATGCAGCGCGGGCACGGGTCTGTTACCTGCAGGCGAACAGATCCGCCAATCTCAATCGTTTTTCCAACCCAATCATTTTCAGTAAAGCCTTCAAGATTGCCGGTATCAACAACAATATTGGGGCGGAAACGTCGGGCCTCAAAACGCCCCTCGGGATAAAGACTATTCAACTTATTCAAAGAGGCGGTCGTGATGAGATGCACTGTCGCATAATCAAAAAAAGTTCCTGACGGCGCATCCCCTGCGACGGCTTCTTGGCTGACCTCATTGGTCTGTCCCGCATATTCCGGCCAATATTGCTCTAACTCAGGCTTTTCTGGCGCCGAACTTTGCATCCGAACGTCTCTCTTCAAGGCGACAGAAAGCTCCCTATCTCTATTTGGATCATCGCTTCGAACAGTTTTGCCATTTGGCAATGTAATCCAGACTGGCGGTAGAGATTTCTCCTCTGGCGGCGCCGTATAAGCAGCGCGATAAAAGAAAAAATCTGGCCATTTTTGAGGATTTTTGGCGCTTACTACCTTGCCGGTTTCAGAATCAATCAACGCGAAGGCGCGATCCCCCAGAACGCCAAGAGCAGTGATCGCAGATGCATTCAGCTCTTCTCCCATCATTGACTTAATGGGGTATCTCCAGATGGTTGCTACTTTGAACGCAGAATGATCCATTATTAAACGCCTTTTTTAAAAATCACCCAGTGAGAAAGGGCTCGCGCCATGTGATGATTTTAGCTGTTATTTGATCAATGTAAAATAGCGCCCACCCTAGCCCTGATTGCGCACAGCTTCATCCGATCAAGGATTTGCCAACCAACGTCGGGCGGACGTCCACCCCGCATAAAATGTCTTATGGGGATTTTGTTTGACGACAAAAAATCATGACAAAAATAAATAGCCTTGCGGGGAAAATCACCTCGCCGATAAGGCGGCGGGCTTGCCTGCGCTAAGCTCCCTCCCTACTTCTATGATGCGTCTTAACGCATCCTTCAAAGGTCAAGACCGTCAATGCGTCAGCCGCCGTCTTTAAACGCGAGGATCCAATGCCCGATGATCTGATAAAACTCGTGATGTTTGGCGCATTCGGATTTTTTATCGGCTCCATGCTCATGGGATGGGCCTATGGCTAATGGGGATTCACCAACGCCTCTGTGATGACCCACATCATCCTTATTGTCGGAAAAATAACTTTCATCTTTCCTTTACAGATTTCTGTCAGCCCTTGACTGACTTGATAGATGTGACTTAGCGGCGGCTTATATCGCATCATCTTTAATGCTTATTTGTCCGCGCTTCTTATTCTCAAATTGGCCAATAAAAACATAATGACCTGCCTTGATCGCTTTAATGCGCAGTCGAAAATTATAAGAATAAAAAACGACGCTTCCGGCCTGCTTGCGAAGAAGACCCTCGCCGTTAAAGAAAATATTGATGTCGCCGGTCATATCTCAACAAACGGACATCCTTTATGGGCGGCGACACATGACGCCGCGACAAGCCATGCAAGCGTAGTTGACGCGCTGCTTGCAGCAGGAGCGCAGCTTGTCGCCACAACCCATATGGATGAAATGGCTTATAGTCTTTTAGGCGCCAATCCTCACTATGGCGCGCCCCTTAATCCAGTTGACGCCAATCGCCATCCCGGCGGCTCATCGTCAGGATCTGCTGTCGCCGTCGCGACAAAACTTGTTGATATTGCTCTTGGCACTGACACAGGCGGCTCATGCCGCGCGCCAGCGTCTTTTTGTGGTGTTTTTGGCATGCGCACATCCCATGCGGCCATTGATATGACCGGCGTTATTCCCATGGCGCGCTCGCTTGACGCCATTGGCTGGTTTGCGCGCGACATTGACATGATGATCACAACTGGCGACGTCTTATTGCCGGAAGATCAACCTGGAAAAGATTATGAGGATATTATTTTTATTGATGAGATTTTTGAAAATATTGAACCCGACGTGCAACGCCTACTCACAAGCCCTTTGCGCTTTGCTCAACATAAATCACGGCGTTGCACGCAATTAGACAAGGATTTCTTCTCACAAGCGCTGATGCATTTTAGAAATTTACAAGGCCATGAAGTCTGGCAAACGCATCAGCAGTGGATCCGCCAGCATCGCCCGGTTTTCGCTAAGGGCGTCGGCGACCGACTTACTGCGGCCTCTGAGGTTCTAGCGTTAGAAAAAAATGCCGCTAGAGACTTTATTCTTTCCAAACGCGGCCTGTTAGAAAATCTCTTTAATGAAACAGGCGTCATCATCGCGCCAACAACGCCAATCCTATCGCCACGACTTGATGAGCCTGAAACAGAACTCGACATCAAACGCTACCTTATGATCAGGAACTTTTCTCTAGCTAGTCTTTTTGGCTTACCCGAGATCAGTATTCCCATCTGCGCTGATAATAAATGCGCAGGACTTTCTTTCATTGGACGCCGTGGAAGCGATCGCAAACTCTTAGCTTTCACCAAGAATTTTTTACAAAAATTATAACGCTCTCAGAGCATCAGCATGTCTGCGCTCAGTTTATTAATGTCCGTCTGCCCACAAAAGCCCATCGTCAAACTGATTTCTCGTTCAATAATATTGAGACAAAGACGCACCCCCGCCTCACCCAGAGCCCCAAGACCATAAACATAGGCGCGTCCAAGAAATACGCCGCGCGCGCCAAGAGCCATGGCGCGCAACACATCCTGCCCGCTTCGAATTCCGCCATCAAAAAAGATGTCACAGGCTTTTCCCGTCACATGCGTGATTTTTGGCAAAACAGAGATGGATGACGGCGCACCGTCAAGCTGTCGGCCGCCATGATTGGAGACAATGATTGCGTCTGCGCCCAAATCAATCGCTCTGCGCGCATCGTCTTCATCCATAATACCTTTAAGGATAAGTTTGCCCTTCCAGAGTTTGCGGACCCAGGCGACATCCGCCCATGTCAGGGTTGGATCAAATTGACTTTGCGTCCATGCGGATAATGATGACACATCGCTCACGCCAGCGACATGGCCAACAATATTGCCAAAGCCGCGACGAGAGGTTTGCGCCATCGCAAAACACCAGTGCGGCTTGCGGATCAACTCAAGCAAAAATCTCGGAGCGATCTTGGGCGGCGCGGATAAACCGTTACGCGCATCTTTATGCCGGTCACCCATTATTTGCAGATCAAGCGTTAGGATCAAGGCTGAACACTTTGCCTCATCGGCGCGCCTGATCAAGCTTTCAACAAAGGCGCGATCTCTCATCATGTATAGCTGAAACCAGAATGGCTCTTTCACATTTTGCGCCACATCCTCAATGGAGCATATGCTCATCGTCGACAGGCAGAAAGGAACCCCAGCCATCTTTGCCGCGCGCGCAGCATGGATCTCGCCATCAGCATGCATAAGTCCGCACATGCCAATCGGCGCCAGCGCAACAGGCATGGAAACATCCATGCCCACCATCTGCGATCGCAGGCTGCGTTTTTCTATATTTACGCAAACACGCTGACGAAACGCAATTTTAGCAAGGTCCTGTTCATTTGCGCGATACGTGCTCTCTGTCCATGATCCACCGTCAACATAGTCATAAAACATCTTTGGCGCGCGCCGTTGCGCGAGCCGTCTTAAATCTTCAATCGTCTGAATCTGCGACATGACATCCGCCATTATATTTTATCATTTTGTCGAAACGCGTAGCAGGCGCTTGATAGCGCAAGAGAGCATTAAAGATTATACGCCTGGAAGCGGCGCGCGTTCAAAAAGCTCTTTAATACGAAGCGTCAGACGCTCTCTGACGTCACGATAGGCGTCGAGTATGGCGTCACGCGAGCCATGCGCGGCTGTTGCATCCGGCGTGGGCCAATATAGGACCTCAACCGCATTATGACGGGCAAATTCCAGCGCCTTGTGATGCGCCTCTGGCGAAAGCGTGATGATGAGATCAAAATTTGAATCTGCAAGTTCGCCAAATGTATGTGGCTTATGTGCGCGCATATCTATGCCGACTTCATCCATGACCGCAATTGCGAAGCCGTCTTGTTCTGCAGATTTTATTCCGGCTGAGGCAAAATAAACATTACGGCCAAAATAATGCCGCGCGATCGCCTCCGCCATTGGCGACCTGACCGTATTCAATGTGCAGGCGAAAAGAATTGATTGGGGGCGCGCCGCCATTGGGCCTAGCCCTTCCAATGCAAAGCCGTGATCAGGGTGAAAAGTCGTCGCGCTGTGTCCTGATCAGTATCAACTTTTCCCTTAAGGCGCTCGAGCAATAACTGCGCCCCTTCATTATGCAGTCCGCGACGCCCCATATCAATCGCTTCAATCCGGCTCGGCGTTGCATGTCGAATAGCCGCATAATAGCTCTCGCAGATAAGAAAATAATCTTTAAGGATGCGACGAAACGGCGTGAGCGATAAAATATGCGTCACGACAGCGCCGCCAGCGGCGTCACGAATGTCAAAGACGAGCTTGGCGTCAAGCAATGAAATAATTAAGCCATAGGGCCCAGCATCGTGGCCGTTAAGGGCAAAATGATTATTTTCAATCAGGTCATAAATGGCGATTGCCCGCTCATGCTCTTGGTCCGCCGACCCACGACCAATGGACGCCTCGTCAAGCGTTAAGGACACTAAGCGTTGAGTATCGGCGAGAGCCACGCAATCATGCTCCAGATTGGTTCAAACGTATGGAGACGGAACGCGCATGCGCTTGAAGACCTTCCGCCTCACCGAGGGTGACGGCGGCTGGACCAATTCTGCGCAAAGATTCTGCGTCACATTTTAAAATCGAGGTACGCTTCACAAAATCCAGAACACTAAGCCCTGACGAAAAACGCGCCGAACGCGCCGTGGGCAGCACATGGTTGCTGCCGCCAACATAATCACCAACGGCCTCCGGCGTGTAAGCGCCAATGAAAATTGCCCCCGCATTTGAAATCTGACTGGCAAGATCTTCTGCGTCGACACTGATGATTTCAAGATGCTCTGCCGCAATCCGATCCGCAAGCGCCAAAGCGTCGCGCAACTGGCGCACAATAATAATCGCGCCGAAGTCTTGCCATGAGGCGCGCGCAATATCTTTGCGCGAGAGCGTCGTCAGATGACGCTCAACCGCATCGCTTACAGCCTGCGCCAAGCTCGCATCATCGGTGATCAGAATAGATTGCGCAGACTCATCATGCTCGGCCTGCGCGAGAAGATCAGCCGCAATCCAATCCGGTTGAGCCGTTTTATCGGCTAGGATGAGAACTTCTGAAGGGCCGGCGATCATATCAATGCCGACCTGGCCAAACACACGGCGCTTTGCAGCAGCCACCCAGGCATTGCCGGGGCCAACAATTTTAACAACAGGCGCAATCGTCTCAGTGCCATAGGCGAGTGCGGCGACAGCCTGCGCGCCGCCAATGCGATAGATTTCATCAATGCCTGAGCGCTTTGCGGCTGCAAGCACCAAAGGCTCAACATGACCGCCAGGCGTTGGCACAACCATCACAATGCGCGACACGCCCGCAACTTTGGCTGGAACAACATTCATCAAAACGGATGAGGGATAGGCGGCTGTGCCGCCTGGCACATAAAGTCCAACTGAATCGAGCGGCGTCCAACGCCAGCCGAGCTCAACGCCATCAGGATCGCGAAAACGCAGATCTTGTGGCTTTTGTCGCTCATGAAAGGCGGTGATCCGCTCAAGCGCCAGATCTAGCGCCGCCAATTGCTCCTTAGAGCATTTATTCTCAGCAGCGGCGACTTCATCTGCAGAAATTGCAATGCCTGTTTGCGCAAGATCAATACGATCAAATTTTTTTGAATAATCGATAAGCGCATGATCGCCGCGCAGCCGAACGTCATCGATAATATCGCGCACCGTAGCGTCAACGTCTGGAGAAGACTCGCGCTTCATTGCGAGCAATTCAACAAAACGCTTTTCAAAATCTGGCGCAGCGGCGTCCAAACGCAGGGTCATATCTTTCTCCAACCGATTTTACCGGTTGTCATGACCCTCCGCCCGCGTCTTCGTCAAGACCATCGGTCAAATCATGGTTAGGCTGTGCGGCGACGCGCCAGCGCGGGCCGATATCGCGCATCTGCGCCTCAACGCACTCCACCTCAAGCAGGATTTCCGGCCCACCGGCAAAAATCAGGCGGATGACGCCAGACGGCGCCTCTTTCCCCGCCGTTTCAAACGTAATCGCCAGGAGCGCCAAAACACCCTCTGGACGCTGCTGATCAATTTGTTGGCGGCGCACGCGCATCACGCTGTCAAAATGCAGCCCGGACTGACACCGCTCTTGACGCCCCTCACTTTCTGCGCGTCGATCACATCGCGCCGCAATCAGGGCGAAGCGGCGCTGTTGCGGTAAAAAGGTCAAATCTCCCACGCGTATGAGCGCATCCTGCATATGGGCGGAAATCAGCGCCAGATCTTCTGAATCTAATGCCTGGAGACCAAGGGGCGACAGCGGCGCAGCTGGCGGCAGGGGACGTGTCATGACGAAAACTCCTGCTTGCGTAAATGAGCAGACGCGAGAGATCTCGCGCCCATTCATTTTTAAAGATTAGTCTTGAA
>DAIRFH010000105.1:0-5518 GCA_036795145.1 Methylocystis sp.
GAAAAGGGACGTCCTCGAGCGTATATGCGACCCGCGCCAGTCCCATTTCTGTCGTATCGCCAGAAACGCCAGCATTGATGACGACGACCAAATAGCCATGCTGAACTAAGCGACGCTCTAATTGCGCCGGGAGTGTATCTTGGGCTGCGACGCCTGGACCAGCTGTCAGACTATCTCCGAATATGATGATCCTTATCGGCTCATTGCCAGCAACGGCCTTTGTCGAGATCAGACAAAACAGTAAAATTGCTTGGATGACGCGCCGTGAAAGATGATAAAAAAGATCACTGATCGGCGCGCACTTCATATTCTTGATCAAAGGATGTCTCCTTGAAGTCGATAATTGAAATAAAAGACGTAAATCTCACCCTGGGTGAGGGGGCCGCGCGTGTTCATGTCCTGAAAAATATTCGTCTCACCATATATGCTGGCGAGACAGTTGGACTGCTTGGTCCCTCAGGCTCTGGCAAATCTACCCTCCTCATGACGCTCGCGGGCCTTGAGCGCCCCGATAGCGGCGACATTATCATCAACGGGAACAATCTTTGTGACCTCACGGAAGATAGGTTGGCGACTTTTCGCGGACGACATGTCGGGATTGTCTTCCAGTCCTTTTTACTCATTCCGACGATGACGGCTCTTGAAAATGTCGCTACCCCACTTGAAATCGCCGGACGAGATGACGCCTATGCGCGCGCAAAAGAGGAGCTGACGTCTGTGGGACTGGGCGACCGTCTCTCGCATTATCCAGCTCAACTTTCAGGCGGCGAACAACAACGTGTCGCCATCGCGCGCGCCCTTGCGCCGGAACCACTGATTGTCATTGCCGATGAACCCACTGGAAATCTCGATTCAGAAACCGGCGCAGCCATTACAGATCTTATCTTCAAACAACAAAAGAAAAAACAGACAACGCTCATTCTCGTCACGCATGATCCAAACCTAGCCGCGCGTTGCGGGCGGCGCGTCATGTTAAAATCCGGATTAATAGCAGCGGACGATGCGCGATGAGAGGCATGCTGTGGAGAAAGACAAGATTTGGCCTGCGCTACGCATGGCGAGATCTCAGCGGCGATCCCAGAGGCTTCACGATTTTTATTCTCTGCATCATCATCGGCGTTGCGGCGCTCTCTTGCGTATCTGGTCTTTCCTTCTCGCTCAGTCAGGGGCTTTCTCAAGAAGGCCGCGTAATTTTAGGCGGCGATATTTCGCTCAGCCTGATGTCCCGCCAACTCACAGATGATCAGCGCGCCTTTCTAACCGCCCATGGCAAAGTGTCAGATGTATATGTCCTGCGCGCCATGGCGCGCCGCGATAACGATGACGCCGCTGTTATTGAAATCAAAGCAGTCGATACAACAACCTATCCCAGTTTCGGCGTTGTCACACTCTCGCCAAACCTAGCTCTGGCTGACGCGCTTAAGGAAATTAATGGCGTCGCAGGCGCTGCCGTTGATCCCCTCTTATTGACGCGGCTTAATCTTAAACTTGGTGAAACCATCATGATTGGCAACGCCAAGATTGAACTGCGCGCAATATTGGAAAATGAGCCTGACAAGCTCGCCGCAGGCCTCGGACTTGGTCCACGCGTCCTCATTTCTCTTAACGCGCTTGAGTCGTCTGGATTACAGACGCCAGGCGCCATCATACGTCATCTCACACGATTAACGCTTGATGGCCCGGCAACAAATGACGATGTTAAAACGCTTCAATATCAACTTGCCAATATTTTCCCGCAAGCAGGCTGGGATATACGCTCACGCGACGCCATATCTCCTCAATTTACGCGCAATTTAGATCGCTTCACGCAACTGCTCACGCTCGTTGCACTAACAGCGCTTGTTGCTGGAGGCGCTGGCGTCGCTAACGCCGTGAACGCCTTTGTTGAAAAAAAGCATAAGCAACATGCTATTTTAAAAGTATTGGGCCTATCTGGCGCCCATGTGTTTTTAATTGCGCTAACTGAGATTTTACTGGCAAGTTTTGTTGCAATTGGTTGCGGATTAATGATTGGCGCACTTCTACCCTTTATCGCAGCCCCTGCGTTACGCCAGGGTACAGGGCTTCCCTTCATTCAATCTTTCAACAGCCCTGGACTGGCGATAGGCGCATTATATGGATTGCTTGTAACGTGTATTTTTTCTTTTATTCCATTGGGACGCATCCATGAAACGCCAGTTTCCTGCCTTTTACGAGACCAGCCAGCCTTTACAAAATATTTTCGTTATCGTTCTTTGACCCTGATCGCAGTTTTATTCCTTTTAGGCTTAGTGATAAATTTTGCCGCCGATCTCAGACTTGGTCTTGGCTTTATCTTTGCTGTTTCACTCGCGCTTGGCATTCTTTTCATTGCCAGCAAACTGCTGATGCTTGCCTTTAGAACATTACCCCATCCAAAGAACCCAAGTTTACGGCTTGCCTTTGCCAATATATGGCGTCCAAAAAGTCTTGCGCCTGCAATCCTGATTTCTATAGGATTAACGCAAACATTAATTCTTACATTAATTATTGTTGAAAACTCTCTTCATCATGAACTTGAACGCGCTGATCTTGGTGAAATACCAAACTTCTACTTTCTGGACGTTCCAAAAGACAAGGTAAATAATTTCCAAGATTTACTGATCTCACAAGAAACCAGCGCACATATTCAACATGCGCCAATGATGCGAGGAAGATTTATCGAAATTAAGGGAGAAGCTGTCGAGAGGCGTGCGATCGCTGATGATGCTAAATGGGTTCTTGAAGGAGATAGAGGCATAACATTTTCCGCCACTGTTCCTTCTAATTCCACGCTTATCGAAGGCGACTGGTGGCCTGAAAATTATAATGGCCCGCCGCTTGTCTCCCTGGAGAAAAAAACAGCTGAGGGCTTTGGCCTCTCTCTCGGCGACACGATAAAAGTAAATGTCATGGGACGTTTGATCGTGGCGACAGTCGCCAATTTCAGAAAAGTCGATTGGCGCAGTTATGCAATAAATTTTGTTATGGTGTTTTCGCCCAATAGTTTTAAGACTGCGCCATATAATGAACTCTTCACCATTTCGTTTGACGCCGGGTCAACAGACGAGCGCAATCTAAAAGACGCCAATCTAACGCGAGAAATTGCAAAAAAATTTCCAAGCGTCGTGACAATACATGTCAGGGAAACACTCGCCTCAGTTGATAAGATCATCTCTCAACTCGCTCTTGCCGCAAGAGGGGCGACATCTATCGCCATTCTAACGGCTGGCCTTGCTTTGGCGAGCGCTATTCTCAGCAGCCATCGTCTGAGGCGATATGATGCGGTAATTTTAAAAATAATTGGCGCAACGCGACGCTGGTTGACCTATGCCTATGGTATTGAATTTACCCTTTTGAGCATCATCGCCTCATTAATTGCATTACTCACCGCCGCCTGCGCAGCCTATGCGATGACTAAATATTTGATGAAAATTGATTTCATCTTTCCGCTGCTTGCGGTGGGCGGCTGCATGGTAATGACAATTATCGCCACAAGCACACTTGGCCTAATGCTCACGATGAGGATCTTATCGGGAAGCCCGGCGCGACAGCTCCGCAATCTCTAGGGCGCTCCATAGACAAAACCTAAAGCTTATATTTTATTTTAATTCAGAAAGGCGTTCATCACAGTGCTTTAACTCTGCTGATGATGCTGAAAAGTAAGATATTTCACACAAAGCCTGATACCGGCTCGCGACGAAAAAAGACCACACGCCAAAAACAAGAGAGCCAAGCACAGCTGTAAAAAGGAGGATTTTCTTCATTTTTCCGGCCAAAAGCGTTTCAAACAAAACTGATTAAACAGTAACTTGAAGATATGTCCTAATATAGCGTCACCTCACACTGTAACAAGACATTTGCCGATAAGAATCACATGGAGTTGCTGTCAGAGAGGCTCCCCACTATGATTACTGCGATTTGATTGATGAGCGCCTCTCATTCAAGAGGCCATTGTAAGGAACCGCGCTGATGTCGACCAACCCAGATAATAGGGATCATGTGACAGCACAAGGCGCTCAAAACAGCTGGGTCAACGCCCTTGAAGAGGGGTTTGAAGAGATCAAAACGCAACCGCCCGGCGTTCTGTTTTTAGACGTCTTAAAAATTGATTTGCCCTACATCGTCATGCTGTCGATGGCTGTTCTGGGTATCGGACTTGTTACCTTTACGGGCGATCCTCATGGATTTTATTGGGAGCTCTTAACTCCGGTTTATTGCGCAATTTGTATTTATATTGGATGGCCTCATGCGCCCAATCGGACCGAGCGTATCAAACTTATATGGAGACAAATCCTTCATTGGATGGCTTTTCTTGCTGCTATGGGCCTGATTTACTCACCAACAATGAGAAGCCTCGTTGATGTCAATGCAACGGGACTTAATCTTATGACCTTACTTGCACTGGCGACTTTTGTTGCAGGCGTTCACGCATCAGCCTGGCAAATCTGCGTGGTTGGATTAATTCTTGCTGTTTTTGTTCCAGCCATGGCAATCATTCAGCGAACTTCCCTATTTATTATCGTCGCATTGCTTGGCGTTATTTTTACAATGATCAGTCTCTATGTAACGACGCATGCGCATCGTCGGAAATTGCAATCAACGTCAGAATGACATGCGCTTTTATTGCAACAAGTCTAAAAAAGCCGGGCAAATTTAAAGTGCCCGGCTTTTAATGTTATTAATTTTGAGCCGCTTGAGCAGAGAGCGCTGCACGAATGGCGTCATCTTTGGACTTGTCAAAAGAAGTCCTCAAAACTGTGCCCCCAACGCCTTTTAATCCTTCAAGCACCTTGTCAGTTGTCATTTTTCTCACGAGCAGAAAAAGCGCTGCGCCGCCGGGAGGAACAGCTTCAGCGACATCCTTCATAAAATCATCATTGATTCCGAAGTCTGTTAATGCGCCAGAGACAGCCCCTGATGCAGCGCCAAGGGCAGCGCCAGCAAGCGGCATCATGAACACCATGCCGATCAACGCGCCCCAGAAAGCACCGGAAACACCGCCAATCGCCGTCGTGTTAAAAAGCTGATTGAGCTTAATGGATCCATCCGGCGTTTTAACAGCAACAACGGCGTCGCCTAATTCGATAAGATATTCCTTCTGCATTGAAATGAGTTTCTGCCGAACATTTTCAGCTTTTTCTTCAGATGAAAATGCGATGACAAGAAGGTCGTTCATGAAAAGCTCCTTAGGCGTAACCGGGATAATGTTACGTGTTGCGATAAATGGACAATTTTATTGAAGAAATCAACAATAACAACTGCGTGAAAGATCAATGACAATTAAATTCATTACAAAATATATAAAGCATTCAGTCACATAAAGACTGAAGTCAGGGTTCAATTGGAAGGGTTTTTTACTCAGCGCATAAATAATGGCAAGAGGAATTAAGCCATTTAATATCTTAAACGCTCAACGAATAAATTGTAATCGTTTTTTTGAAAAAGCGCCGCCCGCATCTTTTGAGGGATGCGGGCGGCTTAATTATCTTACTGGGTCAGCAGTGCTGAGCCTTCTTTG
>DAIRFH010000026.1:0-28443 GCA_036795145.1 Methylocystis sp.
TTACCCTCGCCAACAAGCGACTCGCCAACAAGCATCTTATTAATCAAAGCCATTTACGTTCCCTTTCCAAAGGACCAGACAAGCTGCCATTGAGGGGCAGTTGTTACGTGATAACCGGACGACATCAACGGCCGGTCATGAGAAGCATCACAAATCACATTGCGACGCTGGCTCAACGGGTCTGCGCGATCGCGCCTACATACTCCATCTGCAGGACGGCGATGACACGCATATGTCAGACAAGCTGACGCGCTAATGCAAAAGCATGCCGGAAATCCAGGCATAGCGGCTTGTCTGCCGTCACCATCTGCTTGAATAGACCAGACTCCGTGCCATATTTCACATTACCGATCGCAAGTGCGCCAATACCCAATGCGCCATGCTCAGAAATAACGACGCCATTGTCATGGAGGCCACAACCCTCTACCCCAAGCGGCGGGACGGCGTTAACATCGGCGGCGATCAAAAGGTTCTTTGCAGTGGCAAGATCTTCTTTTGAGAGTACCTGCACCCCGGCGCGCGCAGCGCAAAGCGCGATTTCATGATCGATCAGAAGCGCCCTAACCTGTTCTGCAGAACTGCCATCAGCGGGCGTTACCTTGATATTGAAACGTTTACACATTTCTTCGGACTGTTTGGCGACACGATCCAATCCGCTGTATCCAACAGCCGTAACCTGCGCGCCTTCCAACGCGGCAATCACAGCCGAGCAATAGCCAACGACGCCAGTGGCTCCGTAAATGACGATTTTTGCGCCCTTCAAATCGCGTTGCTTTTTCTCGCGCAGAACTTTCTCGACACAGGCCACCATGGCTCCAGCCGTGGTGAAGGAACCATAGGGATCAGCAAATAGAGAAACCTCAAACGGCTTAAGCAGGGCCTTCTTGGCTTCTTCGAGCATATCAAGAGCCAAGACGGCGTCCCTGCCGGCAAAGAAGATGCCAGTACGCAGCGCAGCAGACGGCGCACGGGAGAACATTGCATCCTGCACCAAAGGCGTGACTTCATCTAGAGTGACATTGGTGTAGGGGATAGCGGCGTCAAAACCAGCGTCAATGGCCATATTCACGTCGAAGGGGCTCATGTGCTTCAACGTGCTGAGCATATGCAAAATTGCCTTGGCCATGAATTTCCTATTCCCCTCTGTCTAAGTTCTATCCTCGCGCCTCATGAGCGGGCGCTGGAGACGGCAGGACAGGCACTGCGCAGTCGATTTTTGATCCCGGCAAAGTGCGCGCGCCGTAAGGCCCATCGCCGGCCCGGAGCGACGACAGGCTTAGAACCCAGAAATGCGCTGATGTCCAGAGGCATATCTGCTGACTTTAAATAACGAGGCCACTATACAATTGGGCTATGTTAATTGATTAATATCAATTATTAAGGTTCTTGCGGTTGACGCCTGACAGGATTTCCACTTATAAGCCAGGCATCAAAGGCTCAACGCTCAGTGCGAAGGGCCTTTATTTGTCATTTTACCCCAAACTGCGGCCCCCAAAGTCACTGAACGACTTGTCCGCATGACAGGGATGAAAGATTGGATCGAAAGGAAAATTCTATGTCCCGGCGTTGCGAACTGACCGGTAAGGGCGTGCAAAGCGGCAATCTTGTCAGCCACTCTAATCGCAAAACGCGAACACGGTTTCTGCCAAATCTCGTGAATGTTACCTTGGCCTCAGAAGCACTTGCGCGCTCAGTAAGACTGCGCATTTCCGCTGCGGCTCTGCGCTCTGTTGAGCATCGCGGCGGCCTTGATGCGTTTCTGATTAAGGCTCACAATGAAGAGTTGTCGCAGAACGCTCGCGTGCTCAAGCGTGAAATTGAAAAGAAACAGCCTGTCGCGCAGGCCTGATCATTTTATACTGCTAAAATTTTTAAGCCCTGACGACCCTCAGGGCTTTTTTTATTTTGCTAGATCAGGCGGCGTCGCCTCTAACGCCAACTGAGCTAATGCGACATCGAGATCAAGTTGCGTCTGCTGCTGTGAGCCAAGTCGGCGCATTGATATGGTTCTATCGGCCGCTTCCTTCTTTCCGGCCACGAGAAGAACAGGGGCTTTAGCTAATGAGTGTTCGCGCACTTTGTAAGTTATTTTCTCGTTACGCGTGTCTATATCGACATTAAGACCAAGCTTGCGAGCAGCCGTTGCTATCTCATAAGCATACTCGTCAGCCTCTTGCGTGATGGTGCAGACCACAATCTGTAACGGAGACAGCCACAAGGGCAGATGTCCGGCATAATGCTCTATCAAAATGCCTGTAAAACGTTCTAGAGATCCAAACATAGCGCGATGGATCATTACTGGCGTTTTCTTATCGCTATCAGGTCCAATATAGGTCGCTCCAAAACGGCTAGGCAAATTAAAATCTACCTGCGTTGTGCCACACTGCCATTCACGACCAATTGCGTCACGCAGCGTATATTCAAGCTTGGGGCCATAGAACGCGCCTTCTCCTTGCTGAATACTCGTTTTCAAACCGCGTCGCGCTAATTCTTCTAGTACCCTGCCAAGGGCTAATTCAGCCTTATCCCAGGCCTCATCTGAACCCACACGCTTTTCCGGTCGTGTTGACAGCTTAACGACAACATCATCAAAACCAAAATCACGATAAATAGTCAGGATCAAATCATTGATTTTCAGCGCCTCTTCCATGATCTGGTCTTCGCTACAAAAAATATGCGCGTCATCTTGGGTAAAAGCACGCACACGCATCATGCCGTGGAGCGCGCCAGATGGCTCATAGCGGTGAACGACACCAAATTCGGCTATTTTAACAGGCAGATCACGATAAGACTTTAATCCATTCTTAAAAATCTGGACATGACCCGGACAATTCATGGGCTTGAGTGCAAAAATACGTTCATCTTCTGTTTTGGTAACAAACATATTCTCTCGGTATGTTTGCCAATGACCAGAAGTTTCCCAAAGCGCGCGGTCCAGAACTTGTGGCGTATTGACCTCGGTGTAGCCAGATACTTTCTGACGACGTCGCATGTATGAAACCAAGGTTTGGAATAATGTCCATCCTTTTGGATGCCAGAAAATTGCACCTGGACCCTCTTCTTGAAAATGGAAAAGATCCATCTCCCGACCTAGACGACGATGATCGCGCCGCTCTGCTTCCTCTAAACGATGTAGATAAGCATCCAGCTCTTCTTGCGTCGCCCAGGCTGTGCCATATATGCGGGAAAGCATTGGCTTTGTTGAGTCGCCACGCCAATAAGCGCCAGCAACTTTCATCAGCTTAATCGCTGAACCAACCTTGCCCACAGACGGAAGATGCGGACCGCGGCATAGGTCAAGCCATTGTCCCTGTTTATAAATTGAAAGAGGCTCATCCGATTTAATGCTGTCGATAAGCTCGCCCTTGAACGTTTCTCCCTTGGCGATGAACCAAGCTTTAGCGTCATCGCGGCTCCAGATCTCTCGCGTGATTTTTGCGTCCCGCAAAATAATTTCACGCATTTTTTTTTCAATTATTGGCAAATCTTCCGGCGTGAAAGGTTCTGCGCGGTGAAAGTCGTAATAAAAACCATTCTCAATGACCGGACCGATCGTTACTTGCGTATCCGGATAAAGCTCTTGCACCGCCTCAGCCAGCACATGCGCTGCATCGTGACGGATGAGCTCTAAAGCGCGCGGATCTTCCCTGGTTATAAACTCAATCTTTGCGTCTCTCTCCAGGGAGGAAGAAAGGTCGCAAACGACCCCATCAATTACCAGCGCCACGGTGCGTTTGGCCAAGGAAGGCGAGATGCTTTTAGCGATGTCTCCACCGGAGACGCCAGCGTCAAATTGACGGGAAGCCCCGTCTGGAAAACTAACCGAAATCATGTGTAGAAGCTCCTGCCACGCTCACGCGCCAATACAGATCAGCGTTGATCGTAGCGGATAAAAGAAAGCCGTTTAAACCTACAAAGCTGCTAAGGCAATTAGAGACGCGCAACAGGCGCGCTGGTAAGGCCGCTCGTACGGGTAGAGGCGTTCGATCAATAAAATGGCGCGCCCGAAAGGATTCGAACCTCTGACCCCCAGATTCGTAGTCTGGTGCTCTATCCAGCTGAGCTACGGGCGCATGCGCTGCAAATTTGGCGGCCAATCGTGGACGCAGGTGACAGTCTGGGCTCGTTTACCTACAAGCGGAGCCCTTGGCAATAGCGAAGCTTTGTTTTGCTTGCACAAATTACGACTAAAGTTCAAATTTCCCAGTCAGGCGAAACGGGCAATAGCCATGATCAATAAATTTAACGCCAATGGCGTCGAAATTTCTTATGCCGACCACAAACCAACAGCCGCAGACCGCGGTCGCACAATATTACTCATTCACGGCTTTGCCTCAAACCAATCTGTAAATTGGCAAGCCACGCAATGGCTCAAGACCCTTACCGACGATGGTCGACGCGTTGTTTTATTCGACAATCGTGGACACGGCCAATCTCAAAAGCTGTATCAGCCTACTGACTATACTCTTGAATTAATGGCGCAAGACGCGAAAGCCTTACTAGATCATCTTGCCATCCCCTGTGCGGATGTAATGGGTTATTCAATGGGCGCCCGCATCGCCATCATCTTCGCGCTGTTATATCCGCAGCAGCTGAACACGCTCATTCTTGGCGGCATTGGTCAAAATCTTTTGAAAGAACCGAGCCTCCCCAATGGCCTCGTCGAGGCAATGGAGGCTTTGGATATTGAAGCAATAAAGCATCCCATGCTCAAAATATTTCGACACTTCGCGCAGTCAACGCATAGTGATCTACGCGCCATGGCGGCTTGCGCGCGCGGTTTCCAAAAGAAAATGGACACTGCTCAATTCATGAAAATTAATCAGCCTGTTTTAATTTGCACGGGTACAAAGGATGACGTGGCTGGCGATCCCGCCCCTTTAGAACCACTATTCCAGAAAGCGCATATTGTTGCTATCCCCGATCGCGACCATAATCGCGCCGTTGGCGATCGCCTTTATCGACAAAAGGTTCTAGATTTTCTGGCGCTACAACCTTGACGGATCCTTTTTCAAAATCAAAATAATGTACAAGTTAATAATGATTTCACCCAAGTAACGCAGGAATGGATAAGAATGTTGACTGACTCCTGCGAGAAAAGCGCAAAAATTATTGATCTCGCCGCAAGAGACCCTTTGCTCGTGCGGATGCACATCGAAGCAGAAGCGATTCTGCAGCGAGAGCCAGAGCTTGGCGGCTTTATATATCCCTCGATAATGGCTCAGGACACACTCTTTGGCGTGATTACCCATCGCGTTGCGCAGCGTCTAGACCGCGCTGAAGCGCCATACGCTGCGATACGCCAAGCCTTCGATGCATGCCTGACAATTGATCCAATGCTCGTCGAGGCTTTCCGTGCCGACCTTCTCGCTGTCATCGAACGCGATCCTGCCTGCACACGCTTAATTGAGCCTGCACTCTACTTTAAAGGCTTTCATGCCTTACAAGCCTATCGTCTCAGCCATTGGGCATGGAAAAATGGTCGAAGCGATTTTGCTTTGACGTTACAAAGCCTATCTTCTCAAATTTTTCAAACCGACATTCATCCAGCAGCAAAAATCGGCAAGGGCATTTTTATTGATCATGCGACGGGCGTTGTCATCGGCGCGACATGCGTCATCGAAGATAACGTTTCGTTACTACATGGCGTTACACTCGGCGGTTCAGGCCGAACCGAAGGTGATCGTCATCCTAAAATTAGGCGAGGCGTGTTGATTGGCGCAGGCGCAAAGGTTTTAGGAAATATTGAAATTGGTCATTGCGCGATGATTGCTGCTGGATCTGTTGTGCTTGATCCGGTTCCAGCAAATAAAACAGTCGCTGGCGTGCCTGCGCGCATTGTTGGCGACGCTAAATGCGCCGAACCAGCGCTTGCCATGGATCAAATGTTGGCGGCGCTTGATGCCGGTTTGTAAAAAAGGATATTAAGGTGAAGAGCGCTTTTTACAAAATTCTCACCCTATTATTAATAAACTTCTATCCCTGGATAAATAGCGCGAACGCTGCCGGCTGGCATTACTACGATCCTGACTGCCCAATCTCGCTTAACGAAAAATCGATGAAATTCGTCGCGATGCAGCCAAAAAAAAATATTGACCGCGTCTGCGACGCCCTTTCTGATATTGGCCCAACAGTGATTGTTCTTGACGCGAGCGATAATGATCTTCGCGATATGACATGGGACATACGCATTCTAAGCCAGGACGACTCGCAGAAAGATCAAGATGTAGTCTGTCGACTACCTCCGCAAAAATATCGCAACGGCATGGTAAACTTTGATTGTGAATTCAAGAAGCCCAATAATTACGCACTACTCGCAACATTGACCAGCGATGACGGCAAAAAAACCTATATCGGCCAACATAACTTTTCAGTTGGCCTCGTCACCACGAATGAATTTTATGTTTATACGGCATTCTTCATCTGTCTGCTTGGCGCGTTGGGAATAGCCTTTTTTAGATGGCGGCAAAAGAGACGCATCTTCTAACAAACACTCCGATGATCCAGCTACACGCCAAACCTATTGTTTCGCGGGAAACCTCTAGGCGGCAGCCGCCCAGCTTCAGCACGATGGCCAATCCATTCTTTTAGATCAGTTTTATTGAGCGTAAAGACGCGACCTGCCGCATCAACCCATGACAGACCATCTTTCAGACTAAAAGTTTTTGCATCGGCGACTCCGCCATCTTTGTATCGTTGCATACGCACTCCCTTACCACGAGACATATGCGGGGCCTCATTAATTGGAAACACGAGCATTTTTCGATTCTCGCCAACAATCGCCACATGATCGCCTTTTGAAGCGACAACAATCGAGAGGCGCGCTGGCGCTTCAATAGACAAAACCGCGCGTCCCTTCCGCGTTGCAGACAAGAGATCATCTTGCGTAACGATAAATCCGCGGCCATCATTCGCGATGAGAAGAAGTTCTTCGCCGCTCACATATAACAGCACCTGCACAATCGTGGCGTCTTCATCAATGTCTAGAAAAAGCCTGATTGGCTCGCCGTGTCCACGACCGCCAGGAAGTTTTGCTGCTTCTAGAGTGAAGACCTTACCATTACTGGCGACAACAAGAATTTTTGACGTCGTCTGCGCAAAAAAAGAAGCCTCTAACGCGTCATCACCCTTGAACACTAGAGCAGAAAGATCGGACTGATGCCCTTTAAGCGTCCGAATCCATCCTTTTTTCGACACAACAATTGTAATAGGCTCGCGCTCAATCATTGCCTCTGCAAGATCAAGACTGACCGACTCTGGCGCTCGCTCAAAGGTTGTCCGACGCTTGCCTAAAGCAGTTTGAGAGCTATAGGCTTTTTTAAGTTCGCGCACCTGCCAACTAATCACTTTCCACTGCTGCGCTTCGTCAGCAAGCAAGTGATCAATCTCACTGCGCTCATCACTCAATTTTTTTAGCTCCGCGCGCAACGCCATTTCTTCAAGCTTACGTAAAGAACGAAGCCGTGTATCCAGGACATATTCAACTTGAAGATCCGAGAGCTTGAAAACTTGTTGTAATTCTCTCTTGGCGTCATCTTCCTCGCGTATAATGCGGATGACCTCATCAAGATTAAGGAAAACAATAATCATGCCTTCCAGCTGCTCAATGCGTCTTACAATTGCAGCATGCCGATGGCGTGAGCGTCTTTGCAAAACAATACGCCGATGATCAAGCCATTGACGCAGCGCTTCATCAAGCGAGACCACCCGCGGCGTGACGCCATCCACCAAGACGTTCATATTCATCGTGAAGCGAGACTCAAGCTCAGAGAGCTTAAATAGGGTCTCCATCATAAGCTCAGGATCAATTGTGCGAGCACGCGGCTCAAATACAATACGCACATCTTCAGCAGACTCATCACGCACATCAGCAACCAAAGGTAGCTTGCGATCCGATATAAGCTCGGCTAATTTTTCGATCAGCCGTGATTTCTGAACGCCATAGGGGATTTCTGAAACGACCGCGACCCAACCGCCACGCGGCAATTCCTCTTTGAACCAGCGTGAGCGAACCCTAAAAGAGCCTCGACCAGTACGGTAGGCCTCTGCAATATCCTCTCTCGAGTCTATGACCACGCCGCCAGTTGGAAAATCTGGACCCTGCACAAATCTCAACAAATCGTCAGCGGATCCTTTCCGATGCGACACAAGATACAACGCGGCGTCACAAAGCTCTGAAAGGTTATGAGGCGGAATAGATGTCGCCATGCCGACGGCAATACCCTGTGCGCCATTGGCAAGAAGATTAGGCAATGCTGAAGGAAGAACGACAGGCTCTTTTTCTTCACCGGAGTAGTTTGGGGTGAAATCAATTGAGTCCTCGTCAATGCCTTCAAGCAACAATCGACTAACTGCCGTCATTCTTGCTTCAGTATAACGGTATGCTGCAGCTGAATCGCCATCAACATTACCGAAATTCCCTTGGCCATCGACAAGAGGAAAACGTGAGGAAAAGTCCTGAGCGAGACGAACAAGAGCGTCATAAATTGCCTGATCGCCATGGGGATGGAAAGAACCCATGACATCACCAACTATTTTAGCGCATTTCTTAAATGGCGCTCCAGGATCAAGCCTGAGTATATGCATCCCGTAAAGAATGCGTCGATGCACAGGCTTCAAACCATCACGCGCATCAGGAAGCGCACGGCCGGTAATCGTCGACAGGGCATAACGTAAATAGCGCTCCTCAAGCGCTTCGCGCAGATCAATCGGCGTCGGCGTCGTTTCGATCCCGCCAGTCTTGCCCCTACCTGCTGAACCACCTTTTTGAGCCATTAAGATTGCCTCATCCTGATCACTTTAAAATCGCTCACGTCGAATTTTCGCGCGGGAATCTTTCCCTTTAAAGAGGCCGCGCTCTCTTTGGAAATTCACCCCAAACCTTTGATGCTAGTTGACTTTCTATAGCTTTCCCAGCGCCAGTCGGCAGGAAAAGGCTCTATTGCCCTTCGGCGATGGATGCAAGCGGCTGAGACCCAAGCTCGATTTCTATTTTTATTTTTTTATCACGCAGCCCATTAACGCGCTTGCTAGCGTGCAACAAAATCCTTAGAACCACGCCATCTCCGACGATAAAACAATCGGGAAAAATGAAACAATTCCTAACAATTCTGCCACTTATGGCCTGCATGCTGACGATGGCCGACGCTGCTGAACCGATCCTCGTCACAACGTCTCAAACGCCAAATTTCCCTCAATCGGCAGCCCCGCTGATTGATCAGTCTCGTGCTGAAAATCCTCTGCAGGCTCTATGCCGAGAGATATTTGTTGATGTAGACGAGGGCTATGGCGTTACCAGCAAACAGCCGCGCACTGTCTGCGAAGAAAGCAGATAACAGCGCCAAACTAAGACTTAAGCCGCCAACCGGCTCAACGCATCGATGTAAAGCGCTCTGGACGTAGGAAGACTAACAAAACGCGGTGCGAACACATCTCGCATCAAAAAATAACCAGTTAAGCGAAAAGCGCCAATCAGATCTTCTCTTGTCGCGACATGTCGCAAATCCTGCAAGAAAACAGGATACGGCAATAAACGCTCCCTCCAGGGCTCTCCAGCGTTGCGACTAACAACCCGCCCTGATTTCGGCGAAACATACGCTAAATCCTCCTGATCCCCGGTTAAAGCGCATGCCTGTAAATCTAACCCAAAGCCCAAAGCGCTTAATAAGGCTAGCTCAAAACGCGCCATCGCCATTGCACCATTATTATCCAAGCAAAAGCCGCTAATAATTGCTTCCGCAAGCTCATAGAGCTCTGAATGCGGGTCTCGCTCAGGCAAAAGCCGCAAAAAAGAAATTAAGGTCGCAAGCCCATGCAGCGCTGCGCCATTGTTTAAAAAACGCGCTGTGCGCAATTCTATGGGATCAACAATGAAGGCCCCAAGATGCTCTTCTAGCCGCGCGCGCCAAGAAATGAGCACGCGGTTGCCTGCTTGCAAAACCGGTCTCTGGTCGCGAGAGCGGCCACCCCGCACAACGCCAAGACACCGACCGCGCTCGCGCGTCATAACCTCTAGAATGACTGATGTTTCTCCGTGCTTGCGTGCGCCGATGACAAGCCCAGCATCCTGCCACTGCATCTTGAGCCTCTCCGACTGAGCTTAAAGCCAGACTACACTTCTGAAAGTTTTTTCTGTGGCGAATAATCAAAATCTTCAGCTTGCTTGATAATCGCCTGTCCGCAGGTCAGGCGATTCTGACTAGGATCAAACGTCAGCGTTGGCGAGCCGTAGAGAGTCCAACCATTACTGAGGGCTTCGGTGACCCGATGGCAAAACGTCGCGTCGTCTGGCCCGGTCAGATAACGATATACGATTGTGAGTTTTTTTTTCTTCGACATGAGAGACCCTCATCACGAATCGATCAGACCTGAGGTGTATTATGTATCTTTAGGGAACTCCAAGCGCATTTCGCGATAACGCTCGGGGTCATCCTCCCAGTTTTCTCGAACCTTGACGAATAAGAAAAGATGAACAGGCTGTTCGGCGGCTTCGGCAATCTCACGGCGCGCCGCCTGACCAATCGCTTTAATTGTTCGCCCACCTTCGCCGATAACAATGCGCTTTTGGCCATCGCGCGCAACATAAATTGTCTGTTCAATACGCGCCGAGCCATCTTTTTGATGCTTCCAAATATCAGTTTCGACAGTTGACTGATACGGGATTTCATCGTGCAGCCGGTGATAAATCTGTTCACGTGTTATTTCTGCGGCGAGAATACGCAACGGCGCGTCAGACAGTTGATCTTCTGGATAAAGCCAAGGCGATGGCTTCATATAACGCCCAATGGCCTGACGTAAGGAACCCACGCCATCACCTGTGAGAGCTGAAATCATAAAAGTATCATTAAATTTCACGCACTCATTAAGCTTCGCTGCCAATGCCAGCAACGCCTCACGCGCAATGACGTCTATTTTATTAATGACAAGAATTTTTGGCGCCGCACTTTCCTGCATCTGAGCTAGAATTGCGTCAACTTCTTCATCAACGCCTCGACGGGCGTCAATCAGCACCACAATAACATCAGCATCCGCCACGCCGGAAAGGGCACTTGACACCATTGCGCGATCTAGACGGCGTTTAGGTTTGAAAATTCCAGGCGTATCGATGAGGATAATTTGCGCTGCATCTTCAATCGCGATCCCACGCACAAGCGCTCGCGTTGTTTGCGCTTTTCGTGAGACAATTGATACTTTTGCGCCAACAAGCTGGTTAAGGAGGGTCGATTTTCCAGCATTAGGCGCCCCCACAAGCGCGGCAAAACCACATCGCGGATCAGCCGACTGATCTGAATGATCGTTCACGCACCTCCCCTTTCGTTTGGATGCGTTTCTATTTGTTCACGCGCCATAAAAGCTGTTGCGGCTGCCTGCTCTGCCGCCCGTTTCGACCCACCAAGGCCGATGATTTGCTCAAAACCTGGAAGCTCAACGGCAATTTCGAAACACGGCGCATGATCGGGTCCTCCCCGCGAAATTAACAGATAGCGCGGCGGCGCCAAATGGCGCGCCTGAGCCCATTCTTGCAGAGCGGTTTTGGCGTCTCTCAAATCTGGGGCCGCCGCATGCATCTTAGGCCCAAAAGCCAAACTGACGACCTGCTTTGCTGCTCCTAGGCCAGCGTCCATATAAACAGCGCCAATAATCGCCTCGCAGCTATCGCCAAGAATTGCCTGCTTTTTACGCCCGCCTGTTTGCGCTTCACCGTCACCCAATCGAATAAAAGGACCAACACCCCATGCTTCAGCAACCTCAGCACAGGTCTCCTTACGCACTAATGCGGCCAATCGACGAGAAAGCTCGCCTTCACTTTGATCTGGGTAAGTTTCAAATAACATATGGGCAATAATTAACCCAAGAACCCGATCGCCAAGAAACTCAAGCCGCTCATAAGATGCAGCGCGCTTTGGGGCTGCGCTCACATGGGTTAACGCCCAACGCAACAGCATAGGGTCAGAAAAAGAATGGCCGACCCGAGCTTCTAATGCGCTGAGATCAATTTTCATTCGCGCCATAGCGCTATCAATGCGCCGAATGAAACAGTCTGCCCCAGCGAACTGACATTGGCCAACGCCAGAAAGCGAGTGGAGACTCATCTCGTTTAACTGAGAAGAAAACAATTTCTGCACGGCCAACAAGATTTATAAAAGGCACATATCCAACACCGCCAAGCTCTGGGGCAATTCGCGAGTCTGTAGAATTATCGCGATTATCTCCCATCATGAAATAATGTCCTTGAGGAACAACATAGAGCTCAGTATTATCATTAATGCCATGATCGCCTTCAATTTCGATAATCCTGTGCTCAACGCCCGGATGATCAGCGTCGCCTGGCAGGGTTTCATTATAAGTTGAGACAGCAACTTCACGGCCTTCGCGATTTTCTGTTATGGCCTTTTCAACTGGTTCGCGCGGCACAATAACGCCATTAATATATAAACGCCCGTCGATCATCTGAATGCGATCTCCCGGCAATCCGATAACGCGCTTAATATAATCTGTCTCGTTATCTCGCGGCAGCTTAAAGACAACGACGTCGCCACGCTTTGGCGACGCGCCTAAAATACGCCCCGAAAAAATATTAGGACCAAAAGGCATTGAGTAATTTGAATAACCATAGGCATATTTTGAAACGAACACGTAGTCGCCAATTAATAGAGTTGGGATCATCGATCCCGACGGAATATTAAATGGCTGAAAGAAAAGAGTGCGAATAACCAAAGCAATCGCCAGGGCCTGGATGATCACCTTGACCGTTTCCAGAATGCCGCCCTCTTCTTGCTTTTTGACTTTGGAGGAATTCCTGCTCAACCCACGCTCTCCTACATTCCATGCGCTGCATTGACACGCAGAACTAAATCATCATCCCGCTTAGCACGGCAAAGCCTCGATGAGAACCTGCGCTTGGGCAAGCGGATATTCATCTGTAAGCGTGAGATGGATGGCGACTCTCATCCCCACAGGGGTCATGAGCTTTAATTTTTTTTCAGCGCCCCCCGTCAAGGCCATCGTTGGCCGGCCGGAAGGAAGATTAACGACACCCATATCTTTCCAAAAAACCCCTTCGCCGATCCCAGTGCCAAGGGCTTTTGCGCAAGCCTCCTTAGCGGCAAAACGTTTTGCGTATGAAGCGGCGCGGGCGGATCGTTGATCAGACTTAGCCCGCTCAATATCTGTAAAAAGCCTATGGGTGAAACGCACATCATAGCGCAAAAGAGCGCGCTCTATACGCCGAATATCACATAGGTCATTACCCGAACCAAGTATCACGATAAGCTTGCCCGTCCTTCTCTTATCGCACAGCGCATCTGATGCACTGCCTGCGAAAGACCAACAAATACGGCTTCGCCAATCAAAAAATGCCCAATATTCAATTCAGCTATTTTTCCTAAAGCTGAAATCTGACGCGCGGTATCATAGTCCAGCCCATGACCCGCATGAACCTCAATACCCTTTTTAGCTGCATATTCGACAGCCTGGGCAATTCGCTCAAATTCGTGATCAGCGCGATTAAAATCACCAACTTCTCTAGCATGACACCAAGCCCCAGTATGTAACTCAATGACTGGCGCCTGGATTGAGGCAGCAGCATCAATTGCATCGCGGGAAGGTTCAATAAAAAGGGAGACGCGCACGCCGCCACGGTTGAGCTGATCAACATATGGGACGAGATAGTCGTGCGTGCGAACGACATCTAGACCGCCTTCAGTTGTTCGTTCAGTGCGCTTTTCAGGCACGAGACAGGCGGCATGCGGACATATTAACAGGGCAATATCCAACATTTGCTCCGTTGCAGCCATTTCAAAATTCAGTGGCTTTGATATCGCGGCCTTAAGACGCGTCATATCTAAATCTGTAATGTGCCGACGATCTTCGCGCAGATGAGCGGTGACGCCATCTGCGCCTGCGTCAATAGCCATAAGCGCCGCACGAATGGGGTCAGGACGCGGCCCGCCACGCGCATTACGTAACGTTGCGACATGGTCGATGTTTACGCCAAGACGTGGAGCTAAAACTTCCGTCATTTATCCAATGAACCGTTCTACCTTGCTTACAAGCGGACTTTCTCTTAACCGAGATATCACATTTGTAAGGTGCTTAAGATCGGCTACCTCTAGATCAAAAATCATTTCTCGAAAGTCAGGAGAATGTACTTTAAAACGAATATTATCAATATTCGCACCTGTCTCGCCGATCAAGGTCGCGAGCGCCCCCAAGGCGCCAGGCTCATTTAAGGCTGTTGTAATGACGCGCGCGGGAAAAAGCTCTTTCCTCTCCGCATCAACATCCCAACGAACGTCCAGCCAACGCTCTGGTTGATCGTCATATGCGGTCAAAGATGGCGATTGGATGGGATAAATCGTTACACCTTCTCCTGGCGTCAGAATGCCTACAATGCGATCTCCTGGCACAGCCCCACCGTTTGGCGCAAAACTGACAGGCGCATCGCCTCTCAAGCCCCTAATTGGGATCGCAGCCTTATTAGCATCAGGAGACTTAAAAACGACATTGGCATTTGTTTTCACTCCAAACCAACCAGGCTCTCCTGGACCAATCTGAGTTTGGACAATCTTACGTTCTTCTGTGAAGTCAGGGTAGACCGCCTTGATCACGTCGCCAGAGTAAATTTCACCCCTGCCAACAGACGCTAAGACATCTTCCACTGAGTGACGCGCCAATCGGTTGAGCGCCGCCTTGAGTTTGTCATCAGAAATGTTTCTATTAGCGCGCTCAAAAGCGCGTTCTACAATCTGACGACCCAAACCCGCATATTGACGACGCACCGCCTCGCGCGTTGCACGCCGGATTGCGGCGCGCGCCTTACCAGTCGCCACTGCCGCCTCCCATGCCGTAGGGGGGATATGGCCTTCGGCGCGAACAATTTCGACTTCATCTCCATTCTTAAGATGCGATAAAACAGGCGCGACGCGACCATTGATTTTTGCGCCAACTGCAGAATTGCCGAGCTTGGTGTGTACGGCATAAGCAAAGTCTATTGGCGTTGCGCCACGCGGCAAAGCGATCAAACCACCCTTTGGCGTAAAACAGAAAACCTGATCTTGAAATAGCTCGAGCCGCGTGTGTTCAAGAAATTCTTCAGGGCTATCGCCATGAGCAAGGAGGTCAAGTGTTTCCTGCAACCAGCGAAAAGCGCGACTTTCTTTCGCCAATTCTTCTCGGCCCTCCTCTCCAGTTGCATCTTTGTACAAGGCATGCGCAGCAATGCCAAAACGCGCGATCTCGTGCATTTCGGCTGTACGAATTTGTAATTCGACACGCTGATGACCGGGTCCGATTACTGTCGTATGAATTGACCGATAATCATTTTGCTTAGGCGTCGATATATAATCTTTAAAACGCCCAGGAACACTTGGCCATTTGGTATGAACAACGCCTAACGCGCGATAACAATCTTCAATTGGACCAACAATAATACGAAAACCAAAAATATCGGATAGCTGCTCAAAGGAAATAGATTTTCTTTCCATCTTACGCCACACAGAATAAGGCGTCTTCTGACGGCCTGTCACTCCTGCTTCTATGCCGCGCGTTGAGAACTCTTGCGTTAATTCTTCTTCAACACGCTTAATTGCACGCCCATTTTTAGCGCGTAAGTCATGCAGTCTTTCCGCAATAGCATCAAATGCCTCAGGCGAGAGATGTCGGAAAGCAAGCTCTTCAAGCTCCTCGCGTAGCCGCTGCATACCAATTCGTCCAGCAAGCGGCGCATAGATATCCAATGTTTCTTGAGAAATTCTGGCGCGTTTCTCTAATGGAACATGATGTAGCGTACGCATATTATGCAAACGATCAGCAAGTTTAATGAGAAGAACACGCACATCTTCGGCAACGGCGAGCAATAGTTTACGAAAATTCTCTCCCTGCCGCGCCTGCTTAGAAACAAGATCCAACTTCTCTATTTTTGTCAGACCATCAACTAGCTTGCCGATCTGGCGACCAAACAAGCGATCAATCTCTTCTCTAGTAGCGTCGGTATCTTCTATTGTGTCATGTAGAACCGCCGCAACAATCGTCGCATCATCAAGCTTCAGGTCGGTAAGAATTGCAGCGACTTCAAGTGGATGAGAAAAATAAGGATCGCCAGAAGCGCGTGTCTGCGCTCCATGCGCCTTCATGGCGTACACATAGGCTCGATTAAGAAGATCCTCATCGACGCGCGGATTATACTTCCGCACTCTTTCAACGAGCTCATATTGACGCATCATGCGGGCTAGCTGAGCCTCATATGTAACGGCTGTAGAGCGGCGCGATGCATATGAGCACGCTCACAAACATAAGAACCGCGCCTACAGATCGCACAGACTAATGCGGACCAGTCTAGACGAGGGCCTGCCTTAACGCCAAACAGCTGGAAATTACGATCGCCAAAGCCCGGAGGGACGGCTCACTCGCCTTCTTCTTCAACTTCAGCCGGCGGAACAAGACCCTCAAGCCCACGCAGAAGATCTTCCTCTGTCATGCGGTCAAACTGAGCCTCACCGTCAAAATCGACGCCTGTTGCAGGCGTCAAAGCCGGAGCCGCCTCTGTCTCAGGCTCATCAACCTCAACATGACGCTGAAGAGAATGGATAAAATCCTCTGACAGATCCTCAGGGGACAAGGCCGTTTCGGCAATCTCACGAAGCGCAACAACAGGATTTTTATCCCTGTCACGATCAACAAGTATCTGCTGGCCTGAGGAAATCAGCCGCGCTCGATGGGCCGCAAGAAGCACAAGATCAAACCGATTTTCGATCTTATCAATACAATCTTCTACGGTGACGCGCGCCATTGCTTTTAGGCTCCAAGATCAAGGGATGTTGGCTGATACGCTAGATTGCGCCAATAGGCAAGAATTGAGCGCCAGTCAGGCAAGATCACAAAAAATGCTGGCTAGATAAATGTGCGCGAATAATAGGCGCCAATGCGAAGAACGCCCAAAATGGGCGCGCCGCATCCCCACACCTTACAAATGAGTCATGAATCCTATGTCCTTTTCTGCACTTGGATCAATGAAAACCCTTGACCTAACGGCTCATCAGCGCGAATTAACCCGGTAAGCGCTGGCGCAATTGCCTTCGACCAATAAGCGGTTTTTCGCTCAGTTACGGAAAATTGTCTATTATTTCCAATGGATAAGCCTTTTAAGAACGACTTCTTTTGGAACAGGAAGACAGCCAGACGACTAAAGAGTGACGCCCCAATCGCCAGTAAGGGTTGCCGGCGAAGAGGTTAAGGCGTTGTTTCTTAATTGATGATGAAACCCAATTGCGAGAATAAAATGGCCAACGGCGAACGCATTGCACTATTTATAGATGGCGCTAATTTATATGCCACAGCAAAGTCTTTAGGTTTTGACATCGACTACAAACGCCTTCTGCGTGAATTTCAAAATAAAGGTAGATTGATCCGAGCGTTTTATTACACTGCACTCATTGAAGATCAGGAATATTCATCCATCCGCCCTCTGATCGATTGGCTTGACTACAATGGCTATGCTGTCGTTACAAAGCCGACAAAAGAATTCGTCGACTCTCTTGGACGGCGCAAAGTTAAAGGCAATATGGACATTGAACTCGCGGTCAATGCGATGGAGATGGCTGAACATCTTGACCACATCGTGCTTTTTTCTGGTGACGGCGATTTTCGTTCGCTTGTCGAAGCCATTCAACGCAAAGGCGTGCGTGTCTCGGTGATTTCAACAATCACAACCCAGCCGCCGATGATCGCAGATGAGTTGCGACGCCAAGCCGATGAGTTCATTGATCTCATCCATCTTGCAAATAGGATTGGTCGTGATCCAGGCGAGCGCACCGATCGTCCGCCGCAGCAGCCGCCGCGCCAACAAGAACGCCGTCCTGTCACGCCAGGAAGCGTTCCAAGCGACGTTGAGCTGGAAGATGACGACGAAGAATAGTTATATTCTGTCGCCTCTCTAGAGATCAGGCAACCGTGCCCCGGCTATCTAAACAGCCGGGGTTAGCCCTTTTCGCGCAATAGCCGTCCTTTTTCCCGACTCCAATCGCGCTTTTTTTCAACTTCACGTTTGTCGTGGAGTTTTTTGCCGCGGGCGAGCGCTAATTCTAATTTTGCCCGCCCCTTTTCGTTAAAATAGAGCTTAAGCGGCACCATTGTCATCCCCTCACGCTCTATCGCCTGGGATAGCTTTGCCAGCTCTCGCTTCTTGAGTAACAATTTTCGCGGACGCTTGGGTGGATGATTAAATCGATTGCCCGCTAAATATTCAGGAATATTAGCATTGACTAACCAGGCTTCTCCAAGACGATCAACATGCGCATAACTCTCAGCAATCGTCGCCTTACCTGAACGCAAAGACTTTACTTCCGTGCCCATCAACGCCAATCCAGCGTCAAAAGTCTCGCCAATCTCATAATTATATCTCGCCTTACGATTATCGGCGACGATCTTAAAACTGGGCTCCTTTTTAGCGGCCACGAAACACTCTCATTCAGAAACATCCTTTAGTCTCTAGCCCCAAACTAAGACTAACGCAGGGTCATTGTCAGATTAAAGTATACCAGCATGCGTCATGGCCGCGCGTATGCGGTCTTTAGTGAGCTGCGTCGACGCGACTAAAGGAAGCCGCACCTCTTCCTTTACCTTTCCAAGAAGAGATAGTCCAAATTTAGCCCCGGTAACACCGGCTTCCAAAAAGGTGGCAACATGCAGCGGCGTCAAAAGATCCTGAATCTCAAGAGCCTTGGCGTAATCTCCATCAAGGCAGGCGTTCTGAAGGTCAGCACACAAGCGTGGGGCGATGTTTGACACAACAGAGATACAGCCGTGCGCGCCTGCGGCCATACAAGCAAGAGCGGTAAGATCATCTCCAGAGAGCTGAATAAACTCTGGGCCCATTGCCGCACGCTGAAGAGAAATCCGACCAATATTTCCTGTCGCATCCTTCACGCCAATAATATTTTTTAATTCCGACAATCGTCGCATAGTATCAACGCTCATATCGACGACGGAGCGCGGCGGTATATTATAAATTACAATTGGAAGAGAAACGGCGTCATTAATCGCTTTGAAATGAAGGTAAAGCCCCTCTTGATTTGGCTTGTTATAATAAGGCGTGACAATGAGCAAGCCGTCTGCGCCAGCACGCTCTGCATGGCCAGCTATTGCAATTGCTTCACGTGTATTATTTGACCCAGCCCCGGCAATGACTGGCACGCGACCACGGGCAGCGCGAATCGTTTCCGTAATAACGCGCCCATGTTCCTCATGACTTAGCGTCGGGCTTTCACCTGTTGTTCCAACCGGAACAAGGCCATGGGTCCCATTCTCAATCTGCCAATCTACAAGCGCTCGAAGCGCTTCAAAATCAATCTCGCCGTTAGAAAAGGGCGTGACCAGCGCCGTGATAGATCCGTGAAAAATTGGTTTTTTGCTCATAGAATCAAACAATCTCCTAACGCCTCACCACCGCCGCATTCCCAATGCTAGATAGCGGGCAATTCTAACTCTTAAACGTTGGGGGCAATAGAGAAAAGCCCCGAGAGCGCCATCCACAGAGAGATGGCGACGAACCCAAGAGGATTTAGGATTTCCTAAGGATTTACGCGCAAGTTTGCGCGACACCAGGAACAAACCGCCTATGATGTTGCCCATACGCATTAGTATCCGTCTTAGGATTCTCCTCGCTGCAACAATCATTGCGCTCGTGATTCCTGCCTTTGACGGCTTCAAGGGATCAGTTGAGACTGACGACGTCCAAAACAACGTCTTTCGCTGGTTTCCTTTCAGCGCAGCTGCATGGCGAAAACATCTGGGTTTTCTGGAGGAAAGCGTTCGCAGTAATACGGGTGGCACGCCAGTCAAAGAAGAAGCTGCACACCCAGCCCAGGCGCCGCTGGTTACCGCGGATGAGGGCGCGCCAACATCAAAAGTCACGCCAAGATCACCTGATGATTGGACCAATGAACCTATATCGCCAGTGTCCAAAGATGCCATAGACGTATTGGGCTCCGACTGGAACGCGTTTTCACAAACGGTTCAGGCCTATAAGGTTGGCGACTTTAATGCGGCCGAGACAGCCGCTGAAATGTTGCAAACCAATGCTCACGACACAGCGGCGCGTTGGATCGGAATAAAGCTCCATCCCAAGGAAGCTGGCTTCAAGCGATTATCCAGTTTTCTCTTGCTGCACCCTAAATGGCCGTCATCGGATTGGTTAAAAAAACGCACTGAAGAGGCGCTATTTTCCGAGCATCATCATGATCGTATCGTCAAATCATGGTTTGAAAAGAACCGCCCGATAACTGGATATGGAAAATTTCTGATGGCGCGCGCATTCGCGCGAGATGGTAAGTTCGAGGCGGCGATGGCACTCGCGCGAGACGCATGGCGCAATGATGATGTCGGTCAAGGCTTCGACGCAATGTTTGTCAAAGAACTTGGGCCATTGCTGAGTGTTGAGGACCATAAGTATCGCGCCGATCGCCTCGCATACAGCGGCAAGAATACGCTCGCACTTCGCGCAGCAGAGCTTGCTGGTAAAGATGTCGTCCTTCTTATCCGCGTGCGCGCAGCGACAAATAATGGCAACAGCGGCGAAAAGATTTATAGTTCCGTGCCCGCAAGCTTACAAAATGACCCAGGCCTTTTATACTCCCGGGTACGCGGGCTAAACAACGCCAAAAAATTTATTGAAGCAGGCGAACTCTTACGTCGCGCTCCGCAAGATCCTGCATTACTGATTGATGGCGATGCTTGGTGGGCAGAGCAAAAGCAAACAGCTCGCAAGCTTCTTGACAGCGGCGATAGTCAGACCGCCTATGTTATCGCATCAAGACACAGCGCGCGTTCAACAAGCAATAGGGTAGAAGCAGAGTTTATGGCGGGCTGGATCGCCTTGCGCTTTCTTCATGACGCCACGCTCGCCACGCAACATTTTGCGTCTCTTGAAGCAGCTGCTGAGACCCCCCTGCAGAAATCACGCGCATTATACTGGCGAGGTCGTGCGGCTGAAGCGAGACGAACAAAGGAAGATCAGGAAGCTGCCTGGGAATTTTACAAGAAAGCCGCAGCCCATTCGACAAGCTTCTATGGTCAACTCGCAAGCGCCAAGCTCGGTTTACCAGAACAGCCGCTCAGACAACCTCCGCCGGCAGCCTCAAGGACAGAGTTTAATGAGACAGTGCGTTCAATTGAGGCGCTGCTCGCCAGCGGCGAAAGAGAGGTGGCGGCGCCTCTAGCTTTAGACGCGGCCAAAAACCTTGAAGATGAAAAGCAAGTCGTTGCTCTAGGTGATATTATTGCACAACACCAAGACGCAAAGCTATCGCTCGTCTTTGGCAAAAGCGCTTCTTACCGCGGCGTTGCGCTCGATCACATTGCCTTTCCCGCATATGGCATACCAGATTTCAGCGCTTTGCCCGGCTCCGCAACACGCGCTGTTGTTTATGCTGTCGCGCGACAAGAAAGCGCCTTTGATCCAAAAGCAGTTTCTTCAGCCGGCGCCATGGGGCTGATGCAAATGATTGCCTCAACCGCGCGCCATACCGCTTTCATGCGCGGCGTTAGTTTTGACATCTCACGCATGCTGAAAGAGCCTGCATTCAACGCCCAACTTGGCGCAGCGCATTTGGGCATTCTATTGGGAGAATATCGCGGAGCCTATCTACTGACATTTGCGGCTTATAATGCCGGTGGGGGGCGGGTAAAGCAATGGATTGACGCCTATGGCGATCCAAGAAAAGCGATGGTTGATCCAATAGATTGGATTGAGCGTATACCAATTACAGAAACGCGTAATTATGTTCAACGCGTGATGGAAAATTTCATCGTCTATCGTTCAAAATTTGGTGAAAATTCAACACGCGCGCCACAGCAGGAACTCGCGCGAATGAGCGATATGCCCTAATTATCAATAATAGCTTCACATGGATCATGCGCCGAAAAATATGGCGGCATTGCCGTATTGGCTATATTTATTACGATTATTTTAAGAAACTAAAACACCCATATTGAAATATTTACTATAAACGGCAAGCAAGCATAAAGTCACGGCTAAGGCGATTTTAATGAAAACGATCGATCTCAATGCAGATCTTGGGGAAGGTTTCGGTCATTGGCGTATGGGCGACGACGACGCCATGCTCGACTTTGTAACAAGCGCCAATATCGCCTGCGGCTTTCATGCTGGCGACCCGGATATAATGTCGCGATGCTTCGCTCTTGCGAAAGAAAAAAATGTTGCAATCGGCGCGCATGTTGCATTCCAAGATCTGATCGGCTTTGGACGACGGCTCATCCCCCTTTCGCCAACTGAAATTACGCATGCCGTCTGTTATCAAATCGGCGCAGCTCAAGCGCTCGCAAGACTTCATGGCGCGCGCGTCAGCTACGTAAAAGCCCATGGAGCGCTCGCCAATAGCGCAGAAATAAACTCATCAGTTGCAGAGGCGATCGCACAAGCGATAAAATTGTCCGACGCCTCCCTCTCTCTCCTGTCAATTGCTCGCTCAGAACAAACCCATGCTGGCTATCGCGCAGGCCTTCAAATAGCGCATGAAATATTTGCAGATCGCGCCTATAGCGATGATGGGCGCTTACTTCCGCGTGAACACCCTGATGCGATTATTTCTGATATCAACCAAATTATCGATCGCATGAGCATCATGCTTGAATGTCAGTCTCTTCTGACAATCGGAGGAAAAAAACTACCAACAAAAATTGACTCAATATGCGTTCATGGCGATACGCCGCAAGCTATCAATATAGCTCAATGTCTACGCGCAAGCCTGCTAGGCAACGGCTATAGTCTTCGCGCTTTCTCACAGCCGGCATCATAAATGAAATATTTGAAGCCTCGTTTTCTTAATCAAGGAGAAGGAGCTCTAGTCGTTGAGTTTGGAGACGAGGTTGATCCGGCTATTAACGCGCGCGTGATTTCTCTTGATACAATACTACGAGAGCTGGCTCTTCCAGGTTTGCGAGAAACAACACCAAGCTTCCGGTCGCTTCTCGTTTATTATGAGCCAATCGACATTAATCGCCGGGAATTAATAAAAAAAATAGAAGAAATAATTGATTCCCAAAAAATAATTTCTACGCCATCAGAACGTCGCTGTTTGACGATTCCGTGCTGTTATGATCCCATGCTTGCTGAAGACATCAACGAAGCAGCAGCGCGTCTAAATATATCCTCGCAAACATTAGCCAATACTCATGTGAGCGTAACTTACCAAGCTTATATGTATGGGTTTTCGCCAGGATGGTGCTATTTGGGAGGAACGGCGCCAGCTTTGTCACTTCCCCGACGAAACACACCACGCAGCCCGACGCCAACAGGCGCAATCTTGATCGCCGCAGGGCTCTCATTAATCGCAACAAACCCAATGCCAACAGGCTGGTATGTCATTGGCCGCACGCCTGAGCGTCTTTTTCTTCTTAATCGCAACCCGCCCTTTCTTATTTCTCCTGGTGACAACATAAAGTTTGAAGCCATTGACGCTGTAACTTTTGCAGACCTTGAGGCGCGTGCAACGCTAGGAGAGATCGTCACGCAAGTAACAACAACACAATGACCCCACAGCTTCTCGTTATAGCAGCGGGCCCCGCTGTTACGCTCCAAGACGCTGGTCGATTTGGCTTTGCGCGTTTTGGCGTAACCCCAGCTGGTCCAATGGACAGAGGCGCATTTCTGGCGGCGACCACAGCGGTGAACGCCTCAAGCGCAATTGAAATATCACTTGCGGGCGCGACATTCTGCTGTGTGGAGGCGCCGTTAACCGTCGCTTTAGCCGGCGGAGCTTTTGATTGCCATGTTAATGGCGCTAGCATACCATCGGCATGTATCCTGACGCTTCAGCCAGGGACAACACTCAACATCAAAGCAGGATATAGCGGGGCATGGTGTTATTTGGCGCTTGGCGGCAGCCTTGATCATGCGCATACGCTAGGATCCATTGCCTGTCATACACGCTCAGGTTTAGGTGGACGCGCCCTTACCCCAGGCGACAGACTGCGCCTTGCAGAGCCTCTCTTTCCTCAATGCGCCACCCAGGCTCTTCATGCTCCCTGGTTGATGACGCACCATGAACCGATCCGCATTCTGCCTGGTCCACAAGATGACTATTTTTCCCAAGAAACCCTTGATCTGCTCATCTCAAGCAAATGGCGACTGACGACCCGCTCTGATCGTATGGCGTATGAATTAGCAGGGCCAAAACTCCGTCATTTATGCGGACACGATATTGTCTCAGACGGAATTGTAATGGGCGCAATACAGATCACTGGCTCAGGGGCGCCATTTATTCTTATGGCGGATTATCAGCCAACTGGCGGCTATCCAAAAATTGCTACTGTGATCAGTTCAGACCTTGGTCGACTTGCGCAATACCGCGCTGACGATACGATTGAGTTTACCTTCATCGACCATGAAGAAGCTGTCGAGGCAAGGCGATTGATGCAAAATATGATTGCTTTAAAGGCAACATTATTGCCCCTCAGGGGCAGTTTATCTCAAGAACTTCTGTTCAATGAAAATCTCGTTGACGGCGTCGTCAGCGCTTATGAGGAGCCATGAAGTTAACTAGACAGAGCTACACTGCGCTTGCGCCACCACTTGTAGATCATCATCCACCATGGATCGCTGACGTGTAAATGGTATCGTAATGGCGTTTTGATGATTGCGAGCACAAGACCAATACTGAACAAACACCAAACAGCTGGCCATTCATTAATATTGCTCGTTGTCAGACCAGCCAGAAACGGCCCTGCAAGATAGGAAAAAAGCGTGAAGCGCCAACTGCCAATCAAGCTTGGCAAAAGAAAGGCGGTTAACGGATAGCTAACATAACCACGACCTAAATAAGCGTTGTCGACAAGACTATTGCCAATGCCATTTGTGGGGAGCAACCAAGCGATGTGCCATTCTCCCCGCACGGTGCATAAAACATCGCCGCATAGTGGACGACCCAGCGCGCAATGTCCTGCCCAATTAAAAGGATAGAGCTGAATCAGCATAGCGATGGCAGAAACAAAACAAGCTCCATAAACCCAGGGAGCGATAATTTTAGCACTCTGTTTTGGCATAAAGTAAAGCGCGACAGCATTAATAAAGAATGGCTGAAAAGTGATGTGAAGATAACCAAACATGGTCATCATCTGATTGAGCGGCGAGTCGCATTGATTCAGCACGGAATAAGCGACGGCCTGTAGCGCCTCCATGCTTGCAAAATATAGCAGACAAACCCACAGCGCGAGTGGCTCTGGGTTCTTTTTAAGAGCCGAATAGGCGGCTCCGGCAATGCCTGTTGCCGCAAGTACGGTGGATGCTTCGCCGCTCCAACACATTGGGTGTTGTTTCCTCTGTTTTCTCCCCGCCCCGATACACTATTAGATGGCCAGGGCAAACCCCGCATCATCAGCTTTGTTAAAAGAGCACTGTAAACGCCTCATAGGACCTTTAGAATTTTCCTGGCGCGGCAATCTCGAAACAAGAAAAGACAAATCCTGGAGCCACAGTGCAGCCAACTAGTGTCCAGTCGCCAAGGCTGCGCGCAGACTGCCAAGCATGCGCCGGCACGACAGCTTGCGGACGCTCTCCTTCCGACAGCGCGCACCCTAAGCGATGGATGGTTCGATCTGCGCTTTGGTCAACGGCTATCTCCAATTCAAGCGGGGCGCCTGCGTAATAATGCCAGACCTCAGTAGCATCAACACGATGCCAAGCTGATATTTGGCCTGCTGGCAGTAAATAATAAATTGCTGTGGACGCCGCCCGCCCATTAATCAAACTCTCATCACGAAAAGTTTCGCAGTAAAAACCGCCCTCAGGATGCGGCAAAAGATGAAGAAAGCGCGTGATATCCTCAACCTTCAAACCATCAAAGACCTTCATGCGACAAACCTATTTTTACGTTCACGCATCTCAGTAAAAACACTTGTTGGATTTTTATCGACTAGTCCCATAGCTTTCATCACACCAGCATCGCCAGCCCTTAAAAAAGGATTTGTCGCACTTTCAAGCATTACCGTCGTTGGCAATGTAAATTCCCCTGCTGCGCGCAAGATGTCTACTTGATTTATACGTTGCCGTAACAACACATTCTCTGGATCAACCGTCAAAGCGAACTTTGCATTAGCTTGGGTATATTCGTGCCCGCAATAGATCTGGGTCTCCCCTGGCAGAGCCGCAATCTTCTCAAGAGACAAGCGCATCATTTCCATGGTGCCTTCAAATACACGGCCGCACCCAAGCGAGAATAGAGTGTCTCCAACGAATACCGTATCATCAGCATCAAAATAATAGGCTAAATGCCCTAATGTATGTCCTGGCGTTTCCATGACGAGTATCCGTGACGCCCCAATCATAAGCGCATCGCCATCGACAACCGCCTCATCAAGCAATGGCAATCTAATGGCATCTTTTTTAGCGCCGATAACACGCATATTTGGAAACGCATGTTTAAGGCTTGCTGTCCCTTGAATGTGATCCTGGTGATGATGCGTAAGAAGGAGATGTGTTAACAGCCACCCGCGGCGCGCAGTCTCTGCTATGATTGCCGCCCCATCAGGCGCATCAACGCATGCCGTAGCTCCCGAAGTCGCGTCATGAACCAAAAGGCCAAAATTATCGGCCAGACATTGAAACTGAACAACTTCGATCGACATCTTGCTCTCCTGGCGCACAAAGGCAAGTTGTGCGTTAAAAAGGGCAAAAAATGGGCCCGCTTGCCCGCTTGCGTCAACGCACGATTATGATGATGATTATCCTATGGCGATTGATGTTGTAGACCTACGCTCATTCTATGAAACCGCCCTTGGTGAGGTGGCCCGGCGGCTTGTCTCTCGGCAGCTCCGCCAGCGTTGGGAGGATCATGCCGGACTTCGAATTCTCGGCCTTGGCTACGCAACGCCATACTTAAGCGAATTTCAGGAAAAAGCGCAGCGAGTATTAGCGTTCATGCCTGCCACTCAAGGCGTTGTGCATTGGCCTCTCAACGGCCGTTCCGCCACCGCTCTGGTCGAGGCGTCGATGACGCCACTTCCTGACTCTAGCATGGATCGCATTCTCCTGGTGCACGCCTTAGAGGTCGACGAGCATCCTCAAGATCTATTGGACGAGATCTGGCGGATCCTTGCTCCAGGCGGAAAAGTTCTTATCATCGCTCCAAGCCGAACAGGGCTTTGGGCCCGCGTTGACGCGACGCCTTTTGGCTTCGGTCACCCTTATTCTCGCGGCCAATTACAGGCCTTACTGCAAGAGGCGCAATTTTTACCGGTTTTCTGGGGTGAGGCGCTTTATGTTCCGCCATTCCAACGCACGTCGCTACTGAGTTCCGCGCCAGCATTTGAACGAATTGCCGGACGTTTTTCATTGCCCGGTGGCGGCGTGCACTTAGTTGAAGCAACAAAACAACTTTTTAGGCCTGTCATGCGCCGCGCTGTTCGCAAGGCCATTTCCCCGCAGCTCGAGGAAGCCTTGGAGGCTGCTGGCGCTGAAGCTGGCTTGGAAGGCGCTTAAAACGACGACCCTATTTGGAACCAAATTCGACCTTGATCCCGAAGGATTGCGCTAAAAACAGCCCCCCATGAACAAGCCCGGCATTATCGATACCGTGACCCAGTCCCGCAGACAAATGCCATTGCGCCGGCACGTTCATATCCGCGAGTGCGTTTGCTGACATCATCAAGGCCTCTGGCGGTATCAGCTCATCTTCGTCACCATGCACCAACAAAACAGACGGCGGTTTCTGCTGTCGCTGTAACGGCATATTATCGACATCTTGGTCGCCACTCACCAATACGCCTGAATAACCGAGTATCGCGCAAGGAGCTGTCAAGCGCCTCAGACCAACGTGCAAAGCCATCATCGTGCCTTGACTAAAACCTACCAGCGCTAAGGACTGCTCGCTAAGCCCACGCTTTTCCAACTCTTTGTCCAGGAAACTATCCAAGATAGGCCGCGCCGCAACGACGCCTCGCCATCTTTCATGGGGATCACGCATTGTGAGCGGAAACCACTGACGCCCCATTGGAGACATAGAGCATCTCTCGGGAGCATTGGGCGCGACAAAATCAGCGTCTGGCAGGAATCCACGCCATTGGCGACCGATCTCAATCAGATCCGCTCCATCTGCGCCATAACCATGAAGAAAAACGATCAGTTGTCGACACTGACCAGAATGCGCTTGAACCCTTGGACCATCGATCTGCGCCGCCATCTCTGCCCTCACTCATGATGTGCAGAACTTGTCGGAGGTTCACAGCAGAAGGTCAAGAGCCATAAAAGATCGAAATCATATGATCTATTTTACCGTCGGATGACGCAGAGGTTCACAAACTCTTCACGGCAAAAGCAACGAGCTTAAAGCCAAAAATGAATGCGCCGGCTAGCGTGCCATGCTTAATCATCGTCATCGCCAGAAAAATATGATCAGGTCGCATCATCTTGAAAGGATCCTTATCAAAAGC
>DAIRFH010000106.1:0-5243 GCA_036795145.1 Methylocystis sp.
AGATCGGTTGAATGAAAGCGTGGCGTCATTTGCAGATACTGTCTCGCGTCAGAGTGAAGAGGCGGCGTCCAAGCTTGTTGCAAGAAGCTTGGATGTTGAAAGAGCGATCAATCATGGGCTTTCGGCTTATGAGGAAAAAATTATTTCAGCAGCGCAAGAGGTTGGTCAAAGACTGCTGACGCAATCAACCCTGGCGAATGATGCGCTCACAGGTCATCTCGACGCCTTTGAGGACTCGGTCAGTCGTCGGGCGGATGGCGTAGCCACGCTTGTCTCCCATCATGCCGATCGCGTTGAGAAAATGCTTGTTGCACGCGTTCAAACGCTCGAGACCGCCAGCGATGCGGTGGCGCGGGCTATGGCCGCCACGCAAGAGCGTGCGCTCGAAGAATTTGAGGCTCACGGCGTCGTGCTGCGGGAAAATCTACAACAAGGCGTCAGCGCGGCAAGCGCAGCGCTTGCCGAGAACTCTGACGCGCTTCATGAGCGGATCATTGCAACGGCGAGTGAGGCTGTGTTGGCGATAGCGACGCAAGGCGACCGTCTCAATGATGTGTTGGGCGAGCGCCTATCGGCTTTTGAATCCTCCCTACACATGCAGGGTAAAGAAGTCTTAGAGACGCTGGTTGAGCATGGTCAGCTTGTGACAGGCGTTATTGGCGATCAGCTTACGCAGTTTGAACAAACGCTTGTACAAGATGTCGGCGCGCTTGCGCAGAGCGTTGCGCATCACACGTCTCAGCTCACAGAAGGCGTGTCTCAACAATTAAAGAGCGTTGAAGAAGTCATCGGCGATCGCGGTGATGCTCTCGTTGCGCGCTTGTCAGAGCGCACCCAGGATGCGGATCGTCTTCTTGGGCGGCAGTCTGAAGATTTTGTCAGTAAGCTTGATGCGAGCATTACTGAAATCAAGCAATCCTTGTCTCAACAGGGCGGGACTTTGGTTGAGGATCTCACGGCTCAAGTGGATTATTTCTCGACGCGGATTGGAGATAATTCCAGACATTTCTCTGAGGAAATTGGCGCACGTCTCGATGTTTTAGATGAAGCCGTAAGCGCGCGTGGGCAAGATCTTGTGCGCGCTGTCGAGGCGCAGCTCGATCAGGTTGATCAGATTCTTGGCTCTAAGGGCGGCGCACTTGTTGAACGGCTTGGCGATCATGCGAAAGAGCTTGCCGATACGATCACGCAAAAGATCGAGACATTTGAATCAGCTGGCGTTGCGCGCGTAGAGGAGACGCAAGAACGCTTAACACAATTGGCGGCGCAATTGGATGAGGGGCTTGGTTCTGGCGGACGCCGTCTTGAAGATAGTCTTGTTAAACATGCTGTCGATGTCGCGCGGATCATGGGATCAGGCAGCCGCGATGTGGTTGCGGCGCTGACAGATAAGATCCAGGAGCTTGATACGACGCTGACAGCGCGCGCCAATGATTTTGTCGTAAATCTTGACTCTAAGGCTTTTCGTATTGACGCGGCGCTGGATGGTCATGCGACCGCGTTGGATGAAAGCATTGAGCGCATTGAAAAGAATGTTGTTGAGCGTCTTGGCGTGGTGTCGCTTGAAATTGATGAGCGTGGTCGCCGAATTGTTGAAACGATTGATGCTCGGTTGGAAGATATTAACCAGATGCTTGCTGACGCGCGTCGTGATCTTGATACAACTCTGCACGGGCATGCTGGGGATTTGGGCAAGACTTTGGCGGAACGCGTTTTGGAGATCAGTCAGACCTTAGAGGCGCGGCTTAATCAGATTCATGCTACGCTTAATGAGCAAGGCGGAGCGGTAACGCATGAAATGGAAACTGTCGGCGCGCTGATAACAAGCGCTATTGACGGTCGCAGTTCAGCGATTGTGCAACAGTTAAGCGAGAAGCGAGACGAGCTAACCCAGGTTCTCGAGCAGTCGCACGCTGCGCTCAATGATGCGCTGGATGAAGGCGCGCATGCCTCGATTCAGTCGCTTGTCGCCATGAATGAAAAAATACGCCTAGAAATGCCAAATGTCTTGGAGAAACTCGGCGCAACAAACGCCTCGCTGCATCGCATCATTGACAAGACAGGCGGCGGCCTCGTTAATCTTGAGCGTGAGCTCAGCGATCGTGTTGTGGAGTTTCAGAAAGCTCTTATGGAGGTCTCTGGCAAGGTTCACGATCTGGGTGCGGTGTCAGGCGAGACAATGCGTGACGCCCATGATGTTGTCGCGGCGCTTGAAGAGCGTCAGCATGCATTAAATGAGAGTGCACAGCGTCTAACTGAGAGCCAGCGCGCGCTTGATGCCACCTTCGATCAGCGTGGTCAATCACTCGAACAATTGGTCGCCATGCTTGAGGACAAGCGTCTTGAGTTTGAACAGTCCATGTCTGGTTTTGTTAACTCACTGACGCAATCGCTTCATACTGTTGGGACTCGTGCGCATGATATTAGCGACGTTTTAGCGCAGACATCTGACCAGACGGCTCATGTTATCGAAGAGCGTTTTGCCCTCGTGCGCGAAGCTGCAGAGAATGAACGCGCGCATACATCACAGTCGCTCCAGCATGCGTTTGCTGAAGCGACGGACGAAATGAATCGTCTATTTGCAGATGCGCAGAAAAAATTTCATGCGGCTACCGGTGAAATTCGCGGACTTGCACGAGAAATTCATCAAGAGATTGAGACGACGCGCGAAGAAGTCCGCCGCAGCGCAGCTGAACTGCCGCGTGAGGCTGCAGAGCAGTCAGCAGCCCTGCGCCGCGTTGTTGGCGAACAGGTCAAATCGCTCAATGAATTAACCGAGATGATGTCGAGATCTGGTCGCGCGCTTGAGCAGGGCGACGCCGCAGTCTCGAGACGCATAAGCTCAGACACACCGCCGCTGCCGCCGCGCGTGGAGCAGCCCAGAACCCGAACGACGCCGCCGGCGCTGCCGCAACGCGCCAAACCGGAACCGCAGGGTGGGTGGTTAAGCGATCTCTTGGAGCGCGCTTCTCGTGATGACAAGACGACGCGCGCGCCGCAAGCGCCTGGAAATGCGCTAGATCGACTGACGCTTGATATTGCGCGAATGGTTGACGATGCGGCTGTTGCAGATGTGTGGCGGCGATATCAACGTGGTGAAAAGGGCGGATTATTTGGACGCCGGCTCTATACGTTGCAAGGACGTCAGACCTTTGAAGAGATCTCGCGTCGTTATCGCGTCGATGCAGATTTTCGTGCGACAGTTGATCAATATATTCGTAATTTTGAAGATCTGGTTGTTGAAACAACCCGTAATGATCGCGACGGTAGCCGCACGCTGACATTGCTCACGGCAGACACTGGCAAGGTTTATACAATGCTGGGTCACGCCGCAGGTAGATTTGAGTGAGGATTTTACAGCCGCGTGGGCTCTTGGACTTTTGACATTATTGCGGCTGTTCTTGCGCGGGGTCTTGTTCTTTCATTTCAATCTCAACATCTGCGTCTTTGGTTGAATGAACTTTAAAGGTGTTTTGATAGGTTTTGCCTTCATGTCGAGCGATTGCGACATATTCGCCTTCCGCCAGCACGAGAGAAGGAAAGGCGCCAATTAATTCCCGGATGACGTCGCCGCCGGGCGTCAGGATTGAGAAACTTGTATTTGCGAGCGCTTCCCCGCCTGGCGCTTTCACAAGCTTGAGCGTGATGGCGGCGGCGCGATGCCGCAGCGTTGCTTCAATAACTTTTCCCAGCGGTACTTTAAGATCCGCAGTAACAACAGAGTTTGTGGCGTTGTTATTTCCTTGTGCGCCTTGAGACGTATCAAGCAGTGTCGACACAATGTGATAGGAGCCCTCAGGCAAGCAAATGATTTCATATGCTTTGGCGTTTGCTAATATTAATTTTGCTTCGGCGTTGCCCTTGTCTGGAACATAGATTGAGATGGCAAGTCGTTGCGAGGGTATTTTGGTCTCTCCAAGCACATCAATTAATTTTAGGCCGCCGGCATTCAATGTTAGGCGTTCAGAGTGATGATGACCCTCGACGACGAGCCGGCGCGTTGCGCCAACAAGGCCATAGGCGGCATGCACGACATAAGCGCCATCTTGTAAATGAAGGGTTGGCGTTGCTTCCTCTGATTGGACGACGAGTTTATGTGAGCCGTCTGGCTGTGTGAATTCTTCATAGACCCGCCAGATCAGGCCAGAGCGGATATGCTGGGCGTCATTTGGTCCAAGCGTTGCGCTAAGACGTATCGCCCATCCAGCTTCCTCATTATTGGACGTAGATCCGCCTTGTCCATGACGTCCCGGCTGTGGGGCCGCCTGCGATAGGCCCGGCGCAAAGAGGATGAGCGCCAGCAGCGCTCCAGGTATCAGCAAGGTTAAAAGTTTCATGGCGCGCATCATAGGGCGTCGATCGTGGCCTTTTGTCGATCAAGAGAGGCGAAACTTGCCTTAATGACGTTAATTTCTTCATATGTCGCGCCAATTATGCCGTTAAAGCCATCGCGCCAGGCTTGATCATAGGCCTTTGTGGCGGGGCGGAGATAGGCCGGCACACCCGCTGCCGCCGCTGCCAACACCACCTGATCTCGAATGCTTGCAATCGGCGTTGGCGTCCTCGCGCAACGCGTTGCATCTAACGCGAGAGCAAGTCGTGCTTCGTCAAAGACCATGCCCTGCAGACGCGGCGTGGCTTGAGCGTAGCTGTTGAGGAAGAAAACGGATTGTGGCGTGGCGGCCGCTTGCGCAATGATCGGCGTGACGCCATTTGCAAGACCAAGCGTGGCCTCGCTGACGGAGAGTTTGATGCTGAGGTGCTGCAGGTCGTTGCGGCCATCGCATGTCTCAAGAAAAACGCCATCAACGCCAGATTGTATTAAGAGGGTGAGATGATCTTCCTGCAGAAGATCAAGATTTGAAATTATTGGGAATATTTTGGTGTGCTTGGCTTGCTTGCGTAAAGAGCGCCAGAACGCAGTTTCGCGCGCGAGCAGTTCAGTGGGTTCTGCCTCAAAAGGCCATTGTGTTTCTGCGACGATGATCGCGTCAGCATCGCACGCGCATAGCCTGCTTAAATCATGCACAGGATCCTCTGTTGCGATGAGCCAGGCGCGTAGCTGTGGTGCACTCGTCGTCATCAACCGCTCATCAAAGAACGCGCGCCATGGCGCGTAAGTCAAAAAGGCAGTTTTGGCGTAATGATCTGCCTTGTCTGATCAATGATGCCATGGCGGGAGGCGATACAATGATGCGCGTCCTAACAATAAAATGATCCGTCTGGCGCATGATGATCAGGCC
>DAIRFH010000027.1:0-26603 GCA_036795145.1 Methylocystis sp.
GGAGCAAATAGTCTCTAATAACGCCATCGAGAAGTTTGTTGTTCATTTGAACCACAGCGCCCTAATCCATATTCCAGGCGCCAAACATGAAATATTGATGGAGCAAGACAAATTCCGTAACCAATTTTGGCAAGCCTTTGACGCGTTCATCCCAGGGGAAAGAGAACAGTAAGGCAATCGTAAAAACTCAGGAATTAAGCAGCTTCATCGCGCTTTCATGCAGGCGAGGATCGCCCGCGGCGACAATTCTTCCGCCATGACAGGCCGCGCCGCCCGTCCAAGTTGTAATAACGCCACCCGCGCCTTCAATAATGGGTATGAGCGCGACAATGTCATAAGGATTGATCCCCGTTTCAATGACGAGATCAACATGGCCAGCCGCAAGCGCGCAATAAGCATAACAGTCGCCGCCGTAACGAGACAGGCGAACTTGTTGTTCTACGCTGGCGAAAACATCACGACATTCTGTTTCCAGGAGCAAGGGCGATGTCGTCATAAGCGTTGCTTGCCCCAAGCTCGCGCATGCGCGCACGGAGAGCTTGCGACATTCCTCGCTTCCTTTTGTGATGCGTGAGGGGCCGCGCCAGGATGCGCTGAGACCATCGCCGTAAAAACGCTCGCAGTTGAAGGGCTGGTTCATCAGTCCATAACAGGGACGGCCATGATGCGTCAGCCCAATCAACGTGCCCCATGTGGGGAAGCCGCAGATAAAACTTTTTGTGCCGTCAATTGGGTCCAATACCCAGACATATTCGGCATCCTCATTCACCGAGCCAAACTCCTCGCCAACAATCCCATGTTCGGGAAATGTCGTTTTGATCAGCCGGCGCATGGCGAGTTCGGCGGCGCGATCGGCCTCCGTAACAGGATCAAACACGCAGCCAGATGACTTGTCTTCAGTAAGGAGCGCGGTACGAAAGAACGGGAGAATGGCCTCGCCAGACACTTCTGCCAGACGCTCCACGAATTTCTCAAAATCAACGGCTGTCATTTAATATCCAGCTGCGCAACGGGCGCTTATTCCGCAGCGGCGTTGAGCGATCCGCTGAAGTTAAAACCATGACCAAGATCATGAGAAAGACCATTAATCACATCAAAAATATGCGCAGTGACTTGTGGAAATTGCGCATTTTTAATCAAATGCGCTTCATCCATATAAATCGCGCGAGAGATCTCGATCTGTATTGCATGCCATCCAGAAGCGGGCTGGCCATAGCTCTCCGTGATAAACCCGCCTGCGTAGGGTTTATTGCGCGACACTTTATAGCCAAGTTTTTTTATTCGGTCTTCAAGACTGCAAACGATGACATGGGCGGCGCTTGCGCCAAAACGATCGCCGATAACGAAATCAGCGGGCTCTTTCTCAACACGTAACGGCGACCGGATAGATGTCCGATAAGTTGATGACGGCATAGAATGACAATCGATCAAGATCGCGTAGCCAAATTTATCACGCGCCCTTACCATAAGCGTCCGCAAGGCTTCGTGATAGGGATAGTAATAGCGATCTATTCGTGTCAGCGCCTCCGCCATGCTCAATCTTTTTGGATAAATATCGCGCGCATCCGACACAACGCGAGGAATGATGCCCAGACCTGCAGCGACGCGTAAGGAACGCGTATTGGCCTCAGACGGCAAAGGTCCGTCAAAAAGCTTAGGATCCAGTTCGCCAGGCTCTCGATTTAAATCAAGATAGGCGCGCGGCGCATTTGCACGCAGCAGGGGAGCGCCAATCTGCGACACTTTTTGAAAAAGCTCATCAACAAAAGCGTCCTCAGAACGACGCAATGTTTTTAAATCAAGCTGGCTCGCGCGCGCAAAGCTCTTCAGATAACAGCGTCCAGAATGGGGTGATGAAAAAACAAGCGGAGACGTTAACTTTTTAGGCTCCTGAATGACAAACGGTTCAAATTGCCCTTCATCGACAAGACAATCGCTGTCATTGGCGGCGGCCGGGTCAAAAGAACACGCGTTTTCATCCATCTTGATTACTTTTACGCCCCAAAACCCCTGGCTGCTAAACCGACGTTTACCCCAAATTCATTACAAGGAGCCTCTCCCCTCGAAAGGAGCTCAAATTCAGAGTATGGAGAGGTTAGCGCCATATGGGGCAATTTTCACCTGATATTTACGAAGCTCGGGCTTCATAGAGAAAAATATGAGAGGTTTAAGATGACCGATAAGCTGACGCCGAAAATACTGCTGGCTGAGGACGACAATGATATGCGTCGTTTCCTCGTCAAAGCTTTGCAGCAGGCGGGCTTTGCCGTCGCATCCTTTGACAATGGCCTCTCAGCCTATGATCAATTGCGCGTAGAGCCTTTTGAGTTACTGTTAACAGATATAGTGATGCCCGAAATGGATGGAATTGAGCTTGCGCGGCGCGCCACTGAGCTCGATCCCGATATTAAAGTCATGTTTATTACTGGATTTGCGGCTGTGGCCCTTAATCCAAGCAATCAAGCGCCGCAGCAGGCGAAAGTACTCTCAAAACCCTTCCATCTGCGCGACCTTGTGAGCGAAGTGCAGCGGATGCTTGCGGCGTAAGCTAACAATCCGCCCAGTCGCCTCTAGCCCACAATAATTGGCTGGACTTGCTCCTTGGGAAGAGTTGCGTTATGAGCGCGTGAAATCAAAATTCAATAGAAACCGGGCCCGCCGCCAGCTTGGCGCAGGTGGAGTGGTTTCTTATTTTGTAACAAGGGTTTAAAAGATGAGAAAAGAAATCCACCCTGACTATCATACAATCAAAGTCGTCATGACAGATGGAACAGAATATTTGACGCGTTCCACCTGGGGCAAAGAAGGCGACACGATGAACCTTGATATTGACCCCAAGACGCACCCAGCATGGACTGGCGGGTCAACCCAACTCCTCGACCGCGGCGGACGACTGTCACGCTTTAATTCGCGCTTTGGCAATCTTGGCATGGCCAAGAAATAAATAAATCACGCCAAAGCGTTTAAGGTTTTTTTGCCTGCGCTTTGGTTCTTTTGGCGCGTGTCTACGCCAAAAGCTTGAGGGCCCAGAGGCCGTTGTTCACAGACGCTGCGCTGCGCCTTAGGCTATTTTTTAAAAGCCTCTTGCAATCTTGCAAGCTGCAATTGAACGGGACTTGTGGTCTCGACAGCTTTTAATGCAGTGTCAGCGCGCTCTGTATAGATCAACTCATCCATTAGGATAATGCGCGCCTGCAAACGCAAGGAGTCCAATGACAGCTCCTGTAAACGTGCAGGCAATCGACGAAACATCTCAGGCGATGAAGCAAGATCTTGTTGCTGAAGCTTAACGCGATGGCGTTCGCTTGCTGATTGAAGCCGAGACATTTCTCCCTGATTAACTGCACGTTGCAATAAGAGCCAAGAAGCTATTTGCATAAGTCTTGTTGTCAACCGCATGCTTTCAGCGGAATAAGCAAGACCCGTCTCTCGATGAAGAACTTTGGATTCCGATCGGCCATTCCCGTCTAAATATGCAGCCGCCTCTTCGACAAGAGACATGCCTTCTTTATATAAGCTTGCAAATGCATCCGAGGCGGCAAGTTTTTCAACAAAGGAAACCGGCTCGGCTGTTCCCCCCGCCCGATCTGGCAAATGATGCATTTTATAACTCGCACGCTGACATGGAGCATGGCTCCTTGAATGGAAGACTATAATAGCGCAATCATTGAGGGGACGCCCGTCTCGACATGATTTAACCTTAATGTGATTTTTCAGCGCATCGCCGCACGAGACGTTCCGCCAAATCAACCAGCCGCCAACGCGTAATGGAAAAAGAAAAATAATGATGCGCATAAACAATGAAATTGCGTTGTTCAGTCTTGAAAACAAATAGGCTATAGGATGTCCGCGCATAGGAATTGGGGTGGAATTATTCCGCGCTGACGATGGATGAGCTCAAGAAATCGTCCAATCGCGCGATGAAAATCTTGGCTTTAATTGAGGCTGGTAAATGATCCGTTCCGCATTGATGAATGTAATGACCGGCGCAGCGATAAAAGCTGGACGTGGGTTAAAGCGCGATTTTGGCGAGGTTGAAAACCTGCAAGTCTCTGTCAAGGGACCGGGCGATTTTGTTACTGCCGCTGATAAAAAAGCTGAGAAAACCTTATTTGAAGAACTCTCAAAAGCACGCCCCGGCTATGGCTTTATCATGGAGGAAGGCGGCATTATTGAAGGCGCGGATAAAAGCCATACATGGCATATTGATCCGCTCGATGGCACATCAAATTTTCTACATGGCGTGCCAATCTTCGCCGTTTCACTAGCGCTTGAGCGTGAAGGACAGCTCATTGCAGGCGTCGTATACAACCCTGCAATTGATGAGATGTATATTGCTGAAAAAGGGCAAGGCGCATATTTCAATAATAGACGTATGCGCGTGGCTGCACGCAGAACACTTTCAGAGTCAATGGTCGCCTGCGGCATCCCTCCCCTGAGCCGTGTTAAGGATCATGACGCCTTCAAAAAAGAACTGTCTGCGGGAATGGGGAAAATTGGCAATATCCGTCGGCTTGGCGCCGCGGCTGTCGACCTCGCCATGGTCGCTTGCGGCCGCTTTGATGGATATTGGGAACGCGGCATTAACTCTTGGGATGTTGCTGCAGGCATTGTTCTTGTGCGTGAAGCAGGTGGATTTGTCACAGATTTATCAGGCGGCGCGGACATGCTGACAAAAGGTGAAATATGCGCAGGCAATGAACCAATCCATCGCCAGCTCCTTGATGTCATGAAAAAAGCTTAACGTCCTTGATGCGCCACAGAACGGAAGCGGACTGGCCACAACTCCTGGATCTATGGGTCGCATCATGGCGCGCCACTTATCCGGAGATTGATTTTCAAGCGCGCTGCCCCTGGCTCACGCAACACATAAAGAAACTTGAATCAAACGGCGCCGTGACATTATGCCAACTAGAAGAAACAACCAATAAAATTGCCGGATTTGTTGTTATAAATCCAGAAACCGGTTGGCTTGATCAGATATGCGTTGGTCCGGATCATTTCAGCAAGGGCTATGGGGAAGCATTGCTCCTTGCCGCAAAGGAATTGTCGGCCCACCGCGTTTGTCTTGATGTTAATGCTGATAATAATCGCGCAGTGCGTTTTTATCTGCGTAACGGCTTTACAAAGATCGGCGAAGGTTCAAATAGCCTTTCAGGTCGCGCAACGCTGATGCTTGAATGGAAAAGGAACTGATTGGTTAAGGCGTATCGCCAAGATGCGCAATCCGGATCATGTTTGTTGCGCCTGGCGAGCCAAATGGCATGCCTGCAACAATGATAACGCGGTCGCCATCCTCGCCAAAGCCCTCACTGCGAGAATATTCGCAAGCTCTGCGAACCATATCCTCAATATCGACAGCATCTCGCGTTTCTAACGCATGCACGCCCCACACAAGCGCAAGGCGGCGCGCAGTGTCGCGTTTAGGCGTTAGCGCAAGCACAGGCGATTGCGGACGTTCTCTGGCAATGCGTAATGCTGTTGAGCCTGATGATGTCCATGCGCATATGGCTTTAGAATGTAATGTCTGCGCGACATCTCGCGCAGCCACTGCAATAGCGTCCGCAGATGTTGGATCAGGCAGATCGCCACGTTGCGCATTAATAATCGAGCGGTAGATTGTATCTGTCTCGACCTCCTCAGCAATCCGACTCATGGTCGACACGGCTTCATGAGGATATTGGCCCGCAGCGCTTTCCGCCGATAACATCACGGCGTCAGCGCCCTCAAATACTGCCGTCGCGACATCAGAAACTTCAGCGCGCGTCGGCAAGGGCGACAAGATCATTGACTCAAGCATCTGCGTTGCAATCACAACGGGCTTACCCAGGCGACGCGCTGAACGATTGATGCGCTTTTGCAAGCCAGGAACACGCTCTAAAGGAACTTCAACGCCCAAATCGCCTCTTGCAACCATTAAGGCGTCGGAAACTTCAATAACTTCTTCAAGTCGGGCGATCGCCTGAGGCTTTTCAATTTTCGCCATGACCAAAGCGCGACCCTGCGTGATCTGTTTGACCTCCAACACATCCTCAGGGCGTTGCACGAATGAAATGGCGACCCAATCCACGCCAGCATCCAAAGCCGCGATGAGATCTGCGCGATCCTTGGGCGTCATCGAACTGATCGGAATTTCCGTATCCGGCAGGCTGACGCCCTTACGATTAGAGATGCGGCCAGCAATATCAACAACTGCATGAGCGCGATCAGGCGCTGTCTCAACAACATGAAGGCGCACACGACCGTCATCAACCAGGATCGTATCGCCTGTTTTCAGTGCGGCGAGAATTTCTGGATGCGGCAAACGAACGCGGGAAATATTTCCAGGAGTGGGATCTGAGTCAAAAACAAAAACATCTCCTTTGCGAAGATGCACGGAGCCTTCATCAAAGGCGCCGATTCTGAGCTTTGGACCTTGTAGATCGGCCAATATGCCGATTGCTTGCGACATCTCAGCTTCAATCTCACGGATTGTCTGGACATAGGACGCAAGGGCCGCATGATCTGTATGGCTCATGTTAATGCGAAACACATCCGCGCCGGCGCGCACGAGCCCTGCAATAACGGCCTTCTCCGTTGTTGCCGGCCCCAATGTGGCGATGATTTTGACGCGTCGTAACCTTCTCATGAGCGACCTGAATTCCTTTTTCTGCGCAAAAAGATTGCGCTCATTGTCTTACTGTGTCGCGGCAGCTGTTGGATCCGTTAACTGAACAGTCCAACTCTTGGCGTCACGCCCCGTGTCAATTTCAAAAAAACCCGTGCGTTCATATCCGCGCGCGAAACAATCTTCCCTACCGTCGATGCGAAACTCTCGATCTCGCGTGCACATAAATGCTCTGCCCTTCCACTCGCCGCCACGTTCGTCCATTGCATAAACATAATAATATTGGGCGGCCAGGGGGCCTCGCAGTAATATCTCACATGCTGACGGACGCAAGTTCCACCAGCCTTCAGAGAGCCAATTACGTCCATCCGTATAGGCGAGCGCAACGCTGACGCGGGTCGTGGTGTTATTACATAAGCGGAAGTCGGCGTGAGCTGGCTGAACATAGGCCATCCCAGCCAGAAAGAAACAAAAAATGAAAAAGCCTCGATACATATCTCACACAATAAACTTGCAACCGACCATCACATCGATCTGACCAGTCCAGATTTACCCGTCAGCGGACAAGCCAGCATCCTTGCCGCAGGCAATTTTGAAAATTACCCTGTAAACCCACGGGGCGCGACGCCCTGGCGGGCGAAAGAAGCCCAAAGAGGCAAATCATGCGAAGGCCGTTTTGTCCAGCCTGCGCAGGACCTCTCCTCATGCAAAATGGCAGGCCTTTGCTTAAGAGACTCTTTGCATATGAATGAGTTTAGCGGCTTCGAGGGCAAAATAAGTAAAAACCCCGGATGCGCCCGCACGATTAAAAGCGACAAGGGCCTCCATCATCGCTTTTTCTCGGTCAATCCATCCATTTTGTGCTGCCGCCATGATCATCGCATATTCGCCTGACACCTGATAGGCGAAAGTGGGCGCCTGGAATGTATCGGCGATGCGTCTAATGACATCAAGATAAGGCATGCCTGGCTTCACCATTACCATGTCGGCGCCCTGCTCAAGATCAAGCGCCACCTCTTGTAACGCTTCATTACTGTTTGCAGGATCCATCTGATAGGTGCGCTTATCGCCACTTAATATTTTTCTCGTGCCGATTGCATCTCTGAATGGTCCATAAAAAGCGGATGCGTATTTTGCCGCATAGCTCATTATCTGGACGTTCTCAAATCCCTCAGCATCCAGGGCCGCACGGATCACGCCTATGCGGCCATCCATCATATCTGATGGGGCGACAATATCCGTTCCTGCGCGTGCCTGGTTAAGAGCCTGAGCCGCTAGGGCGGCTACGGTCGCATCATTGATAATTTCATCGCCAACCAGCAGTCCGTCATGACCATGACTTGTGTAAGGATCCAGAGCGACGTCAGTTATAATCCCAATGTTCAGATTGGATGATTTGATCGCACGGCAGGCGCGACAGACAAGATTATCAGGATCCATCGCTGCGCTTGCCTCTTGATCCCGCAAACGAGGGTCGACGTTTGGGAAGAGCGCAATTGCAGGAATCCCCAGATCAGACGCTTCCTTTACGACCTCTAGGGCGAGATCAATCGAGTAGCGACTGACGCCTGGCATGGAGGAGATTTCTTCGCGACGTCCCTCTCCCTCAATCAAAAAAAGGGGCAGGATGAGGTCTGAAACAGAAAGTTTTGTCTCTGACACAAGCCGCCGCGACCAATCGCTCTTGCGATTACGACGCGGCCTGTGAGTGAGATCAATGCGTGTTGATTTCAACGCCAGGCGCCTTTCTTTAACATGACACACTCCGGTTCCAAAACGTCTTGCTGAACTCTAACCCTATCCAATAATGTTTTCGACACAGATTAAGCAACCATCTATATGATTAAAAACTCTTGCAGGTATTTTGCCGTGCTGATGAAAAAAAAACGCATATTCTTCAAGGCCAGAACTCGAGGTGATCGATTATTGGTCTTTGTCAGCGTATTTGCGCTTGCCACGCCAATCTCGGCGCAATCACCCCCCTCAAAGAAACCAGCTGTTAGCGCGCCCAAGTCGCTTCAGCAGGATAAAAGCGCAGATAAGCTTAAAACACGCGAAGCTCTTCCCGCCGCCTCCGCATCAAAGCCGCAGGCGCCGGCAGCTACGCCCCAGGCTGAGCAGACGCCCGCATCAATCGTCCCAGCCCCGATTATTACAAAAAAACCTGCGCCGCTGCCGCCCGTCGACACATCCAAACCGCCGCCAATGCTGCCGCGCGCGTCGCGGGCGCAAATGCATGGCTGTGCAGATGAGTGGCGCGCAATGAAAATGGCCAAAAGCGAAGGGCTGCCGATGTGGCGTCAGTTCGCCATGCAATGTCTGACCCGAGGACAATCGCCAGCGTCCAATAAAAAATAAAACGCCCGGGAGACTGTCGCCAGCGCGCCCGAGCGTATTACAAAATCCAAATTTGCGCGGCCCTTAGGCCACGCATAATGAACCTTAATTGACTTAAGCCGTAACCGCAGCAGCCTTCGCTTTACGGGTTCCGCGCTTCTTTGTTGGACGACGCTTCTTAGCAGCCGCCTTCTTAACTGAAGTCTTCTTAGCAGAAGCCTTCTTAACTGTACGACGCTTCTTGGTAGCTGTCTTACGGACGGCCTTGCGAGCAGTCTTCTTCGCACCAGCCTTACGTGTAGACTTGCGAGCTGTCTTCTTGGCGGCTGTCTTGCGAGCTGTCTTTTTAACAGCCTTGCGAGCACCCTTCTTAGCTGCCTTCTTGGCAGGTTTACGCTTTTTTGTAGTAGCTTTCGCCATTCTAAAGTCCCCTTGGTCCGTTTCGTCGGAAATTTGGTCAACCGACAATACGCGTCGATAACGTAACGAGGTTAACCAGAGGTTCAAGTCCTTTCATCAGCAAAAATGTTCTGAAGGGGTCTGAACGCGCTTTTATTGCAGCTGTGGGGAAGTAAATTTTTAGCTCTGCAATCGCGCAAAAAACTGTTGATGATGCGTCGTCATCATCAGCACGTCAGCAAAGATAAAGCGCATAAAATTGTCCGATATAAACGCGCAAAGCTTGTGCCGCAGTTGACGCATCGCGCCGCGACAGAAGTTTGTTTAAATCGGCGCGCAATCGATAATCAATTGTTTTTTTAATGACTTACGAAAATCAATTGCATGCGTCGCATCACCCCTATAGATGCGCGCGCGCCAACATCGATCTGGGAGAACGCATCGTCTCACAAAGGAATTTCATGACGCGCATAACGTATCTTTCAGACGCGCGCGGCGCGAAAGGCATTGGTTAAAATGAACGCAAAAATTGGGCTCAGCGTCGGCGTTAACGCTGTCAAAAAAAAATTGTTCTGAGGATAAAAAAAACAAAAAAAATATCATTTTGCGGGTGCGTGAAACGCAAAATCGCGCATCTGCAGAAAAATCTCGATTCGGATCAGTGTAAAATTACGCGCTGTCAGACGCCTAATTTGCGCTTTAAAAGGTCGTTCACTGACTGTGGATTCGCCTTGCCGCTTGTCTGTTTCATCACCTGACCAACAAACCATCCAAGCATCGTTGGCTTTTCTTTTGCCTGCGCCACCTTATCGGGATGCGCTGCAATAACGGCATCAACGGCAGCTTCAATTGCGCTCGTATCCGTTACCTGTTTCATGCTGCGCTGTTCAACAATCTCATGCGGATCTCCGCCCTCACTCCAGACAATTTCAAACAGGTCTTTTGCAAGCTTGCCGGAGATCACTTCTGTAGAAATGAGATCGATAATTGCACCCAAAGCTGATGCGGTAACTGGAGACTGCCTGACATCAAGCCCCTCCTTATTCAGTCGGCCAAATAATTCATTGATCACCCAATTGGCCGCCAATTTCGCATCACGACCCTTGGCTGTCTCTTCAAAAAAATCTGCGCTGGAACGCTCCATAACAAGAACGCCTGCATCATACGCAGGCAACCCATAGGCTTCTATAAAGCGTGCGCGTTTTGCGTCGGGCAATTCAGGCAACTGATCTCGCAACGCATCAACATAAGCCTGGCTAAATTCCAGCGGCAACAAATCTGGATCAGGAAAATAGCGGTAGTCATGCGCCTCCTCTTTTGAACGCATGGATCGGGTCTCGCCCTTACCTGGATCAAAGAGCCGCGTTTCTTGAGCGATCTTACCGCCGTCTTCAAGAATAGCTATCTGACGGCGCGCCTCAACATCAACCGCTTGACCAATAAATCTGATCGAATTGACATTTTTGATTTCACAGCGCGTGCCAAGGCCCTCACCTGGTCGACGCACTGAAACATTCACATCCGCGCGCAGAGACCCCTGCTCCATATTACCATCGCAAGAGCCAATATAACGCAGAATAGTACGCAGCTTAGAGACATAAGCACGCGCTTCTTCCGCCGAACGCAGATCCGGCTTGGAAACAATCTCCATCAAAGCAACGCCGCTTCTATTCAAGTCAACATGACTTTCTGTCGGAGAAAGATCATGCAAGGACTTTCCAGCATCCTGCTCCAAATGAAGTCGCTCTATGCCAACGACGATGGTTTCTGTTGGTGAAACATCTACAGTGACGGCGCCTTCTCCAACGATTGGATGCTTGAACTGAGAAATTTGGTAGCCCTGAGGAAGATCAGGGTAAAAGTAATTTTTCCGATCAAATATCGACCTCAAATTTATCTGCGCTTTTAATCCAAGACCTGTTCGGATGGCCTGACGCACGCATTCTTCGTTAATAACGGGCAACATCCCAGGCATTGCGGCGTCCACTAATGATACGTGGTCATTTGGCGCGCCGCCGTATTCTGCAGAAGCCCCAGAGAATAATTTGGCGTTGCTCGTCACCTGGGCGTGGATTTCCATCCCAATAACAACCTCCCAGTCTCCGGTTGCGCCTTTGAGAAGTTTTGAGGAAGCCGGTTGAGACACGAGTATATCCCTAGGAAAGAAGCTGTTGGATAATTATGGCGAGGTATAAAGTGACGAGGAGAGTATTATGTCTTCTTGTCTGCGCTGGCGGGAGAACAGTCGCTCTTGGGAGCCTTATCCCCCATCAGTCTTTCTTCATATTGAATCGACCACTCAATAATTGCTGTCCAGAGTTTCATTGCGACTTCAACAGACAGCCCCTCTCGTCTTGCTGCTCCTAAGACGCGGGCGATCACCTCATCAACGCGCTCAGGGGCGCGTGCGGGAATACCAAGGCCTGGCTTGACGCGAGCCGCTCGTTCAATCTGTCTTTGTCTTTTGGCAAGCAGCGCAACAAGCTCATCATCCAGCTCATCAATCATGCGACGCACGTCGGACATCTCATCATGCAAGGCTTGCAAGGATAACTCTGCATCACCATTCGTTGCTTTCGGCGTGCTGAATGTCATGTCTTACGCCCACCATGTTTGCGGGTAGTCGATTTTGGGCGCAGCCTGTTCAATGGCGTTTGCCAAAGCGAACAAGGTTTCTTCCTCAAAAGGTCGTCCAATCAACTGAAGTCCCAATGGCAAGCCGTTGGCGGCGCAGCCGCCAGGCACAGATATGGCCGGCAGACCTGCCATATTAACTGTAACAGTAAAGACGTCATTGAGATACATTTCAACGGGATCATTCGATCCTTTTTCACCTTGCGCAAAAGCTGTTGACGGCGTTGCTGGAGTAAGAACGGCATCAACGCCGCTGGCGAAGGCAATGTCAAAATCTTGCTTAATCAAGCTGCGCACTTTCTGAGCGCGCACATAATAAGCGTCATAATAACCAGCAGAGAGCACATAGGTGCCGATCATAATACGTCGGCGCACCTCGGAGCCAAAACCTTTTGCGCGGGTCTTTTCATACATGTCAGAAATATCGCGCGCGGGCTCCCGCATGCCATATCGGACGCCATCATATCTTGCGAGATTTGAGGAAGCTTCAGCTGGCGCGATGATATAATAAGTCGCTAATGCATATTTTGTATGCGGCAAGGAGATGTCGACGACTTCCGCACCGGCGCTTTTGAGCCAAGCAATCCCTTGTTCCCAAAATTGTGAAATTTCTGGCGACATGCCATCAAGCCGATACTCTTTGGGCACACCAATCTTGCGACCTTTGACAGATAAGCCAATAGCCTTCTCATAATCTGGCACAGAGGCGTCGACGCTTGTTGTATCTTTTGGATCATGACCAGCCATTGATCTGAGCATGATCGCAGCATCCTGAACATTACGCGTGATCGGTCCTGCCTGATCAAGGGATGAGGCAAAAGCGACAATACCCCAACGAGAGCATCTGCCATAAGTCGGCTTTATGCCAACCGTTCCTGTGAAGGCTGCGGGCTGTCGAATTGAGCCGCCTGTATCCGTTGCTGTGGCGCCAAGACATAGACGCGCCGCAACAGCGGCCGAGGATCCGCCAGAAGAACCGCCTGGAACAATTTTAGCGGCGAGATCTCCCTGCCGCCGCCACGGCGAAATCACAGGACCATAAGCGCTTGTTTCATTAGACGAGCCCATCGCGAATTCATCGAGATTAAGCTTACCCAGCATAACAGCGCCATCGCGCAATAAATTTGCAGATACTGTCGACTCATAAGTCGGCGTAAACTGTCCAAGTATGCGACTTGCCGCCGTTGTCCGCACGCCCTTGGTGCAATAAAGATCTTTGATCCCGAGCGGCAGGCCCTCGAGCGGTCCATGATCGCCCTGGGCTATTTTTTCATCGCTTTTCTTAGCCTGTTGCAGGGCGAGCTCTGGGGTTTCCGTAATGTAGCAATTTAGAACTCTTGCGGCTTCCATTGCTTTGATATGCGCCTGCGTAAGTTCAACAGCAGACAGCTTTTTTGACACAAGCGCATCGCGCGCAGCAGCGAGAGATAAATGAGTGGGATCCGACATGTTTCTCTTTAAGAATGAGTGACAAAAATAAGCTTATTATGCGCCTATTCGATAACTTTTGGCACAACAAAGAAGTTATCTTCTCTTGCAGGCGCATTTGACAAAATATCATCGACGATGCCGCCGTCTGTGACAATGTCAGGGCGCTTCTTCATCTCCATAGGCAAAACAGAGGCGATCGGCTCAACTCCGCTCACATCGACGCCGCTAAGGCTTTCCACGAAGGTCAATATGGCATTAATCTCATTATTAAGCCGCATCACCTCATTTTCCTCAACCGCAATACGGGAGAGGTGGGCGATACGGCGCACCACTGCTGGGTCGACAGACATATTCAACTCCGCCTAAATATATATGAGGCGCTATAGCGCCTCGCCTTTCAAGGCGCAATGCAGATACCCGCAATAGCCCTTATAGACTATATTGCGGCCCCTCTCCATGATAACGCGGCAAGATGAGTGACATTGCAACGACCATAACTAACCTCTCAAGCCTCTTGCCGATCAAGGGACGACTCATGGGGTTGGATCTTGGAACAAAAACGATTGGGCTTGCGATATCTGATGTCGAACGACGCCTCGCCAGTCCTCTTGATACTATTAAACGCGTCAAATTTTCCATAGATGCGGAGCTGCTCCTCAAACGCGCTGCTGATTTTGAAGTGAAAGCCCTGATTTTTGGGCTCCCCCTCAATATGGACGGCAGCTCGGGACCGCGCGCGCAAGCAACCAGCGCTTTCATGCGTAATTTACGGAAGATGACCGTTCTGCCTTTCGCTTTCTGGGACGAGCGTCTTTCAACCGCCGCCGTCACGCGCGAATTAATCGCCCAGGATGTTTCCCGCGCAAAACGCGCGGCTGTCGTTGATCGAATGGCGGCAGCCTATATTTTGCAGGGGGCTTTGGACCGCTTGTCAAACTGTGTGTAACTCTATGCTTCCAGCAATGTATACATGCGCCTGAGCGACGGCGACGTAAGGCCTTGTCCAAAGAGGTGATTGAGACACAGGCGAAAGCGCGCCGAGCAAATTAGGACCAAGAAACACGAGCAGGGCGATCTGAAAAATCAGACAAACATCACTGCGCTCAAAATACCGACGCCATGAAATTATTGACGGCCGCTATCAACTTTTAAAAAGAAACCCTGCTATTTTTGTCCAATCTTGCTTTCAGTTCCCTGATAAAGACGTTTTATATTCTCCCGATGCTTAAACCATAATATCGCGCTCATAAGCGCAACCACATAAGCGGCGTTATGGTTTTGCAAAACGGCAAAAGCGATGGTTGATACGCAACTAGCCACTAATGCGGCAAGAGAAGAGTATCGCCAAATGAAGGCCACGAGTAGCCAGACAAGGCAAAAGAAAATACCCACAGGCCAGTAAAGTCCCAACAGCGCGCCGAGAAAAGTAGCGACCCCCTTCCCGCCGTTAAATCGCAGCCAGATGGGCGCAACATGACCTAAAAATGCAGAAAAAGCAGCCAGAGCCACACTAGTGGGAGAGATCCAATCTGCGATCAAAACCGCGATCGTTCCTTTTAAGGCGTCTAACAGCAGCGTGGCCGCAGCAAGATCCTTTCTTCCTGTGCGTAGCACATTTGTCGCGCCAATATTGCCAGAGCCAATTGAGCGAAGGTCGCCTGCGCCAGCGATCCAGGTGAGCAGTAATCCAAAGGGTATGGATCCAAGCAAATAACCAAGCAGCGAAACCAGCGCAATTGGAGGAAGTATAAACATTAAGGAGCCATATCGTTTGATGGAGCCAGATGGAATATAGGTGAAAACAAGCAAGAACAAAACAAAGATTAACGCCCCGTAAAAGAGCAAGCTTATTTATAATCTCTTCGCCGGAATGCGCTAAGATATTGAATAATCAGCTGGGCCAGAATTCAGCGAAAAAGGCTTAATTAATGATATGATGCCCGCTGATGAATGAGATTCTTAAATAACGCCTTCTGAGAGAAGAAATGTCTAGACCGGAGAAAAAATTGCGCCCGCAAGCCTTTCGCCTGAAAGGAAATGAGACGGTGCCATTGAAGAATGCTGGAGCTGAAGGAAGTGACAGCGAAGCGCCTTTCATCATTCATGCAGAAGAGGACGCTTATGAGCAGGAACAGGCAAAAACATCTTTTGAAGCAGACAATCATGCAACAAGCGATCAAAAATCTCATGCAGAAAAATTTCTAGACAAATTTATTTTTAGTTGGAGCGGCGTCTTTATCTCTTCTGTTAGCGGACTTATTTCCCTCGCCTTTAGCCTATGGGCGTGGAATTTTGTTGAAGATCTCTTTGTAAAATCCTCCCTTCTTGGCTTTGTCGGTCTTATTCTCGTCGCCATGGCGTCATGCGCAACCATTGTATTTTGCGGTCGCGAAATCATCAGCCTCCTCAGACAAAATCAGATAAGTAAATTACATGACGCGCTCGCCGCTGCGCATGCGGCAGATAATATTAAAGAAGCGCGCCAATATGTTGTGGAGCTTTGTAATATTTATCGCACCCGTAATGATACGGCGCAGGCGCGCACGCTTGTTGCAAATTATAGCAAACAAATAATGAATGGCAGAGATCTTATTGATCTGACAGAACGCAATCTTATTGCGCCTCTTGATGATCAGGCGCGGCGTGAAATCGCAACTGCCGCCAAACGCGTGTCTGTCGTCACAGCGCTAAGCCCGCGTGCAATACTCGATATTTTCTTCGTCGCAGCGCAGGCGATTATGCTCATAAGGCGGATTGCAGAAATTTATGGTGGAAGACCCGGTTTATTGGGCTTTTTCAAATTAACGCGGTCGATTGGCGCTCATCTAGCAATCACGGGGTTTGTGTCTGCAGGAGATACGCTCATGCAGCAAGTAGTCGGCCACGGCATTGCCTCAAGAGTATCGGCCAAACTCGGTGAAGGCGTGCTGAATGGCTTGCTGACAGCCCGGGTTGGTTTGTCTGCGATGGCCGTATGTCGGCCAACAGCCTTCATCACTCAAAAAGCGCCAAGCGTCAGCGACGTTGCGCCATTTCTTTTTAATAGCAAAACTCGAGACTAAAAGATTGATATGAAAACACTAAAAATAACAACTTGGAATATTAACTCTGTTCGCCTTCGACTTCCTCTCGTTGCGCAGTTTATTGAAATGCGTCAGCCCGATGTCTTATGCTTACAAGAAACCAAATGTCGCGACGCAGAATTTCCACACAAGGACTTTCATCAGCTTGGCTATAAACATATCGCGATCAATGGCCAAAAAGGCTATCATGGCGTTGCGATTATTTCAAAAACACCAATAAATCTAATTGAAAAACGAGATTTCTGCGAAAAGGGCGACGCCAGACATATTGCCGTTGAGATCCCAACAAAGAAAAACTCTGTCAAACTTCATAATTTCTATGTCCCAGCAGGGGGTGATGAAGCTGATGTTACGATAAATCCAAAATTTGCTCATAAACTCGATTTCATTGATGAAATGAGTGTTTGGACAAAAAAAAACGGCATCTCAATGGGCCATACAGTTGTGGTTGGCGATCTCAATATTGCGCCGCTTGAACATGATGTCTGGAGCCATAAGGCTCTGTTAAAAGTTGTGAGCCATACGCCAATAGAAGTTGAAAAGCTTAACGCTTTTTTCAAGGCTGGCGACTGGGTTGACGCCTTGCGTCATTTCATACCCGAAAACGAAAAACTTTATACATGGTGGAGCTACCGCGCTGCAGATTGGATGACCTCCGATCGAGGGCGTAGACTGGATCATATTTTGGTCAGCCAGGACCTCAAAGGCAACCTTAAGAATATGGAGCTTCTTAAGGAAGCGCGAGGCTGGCAAAGGCCCTCAGATCATATTCCTGTAACGATCGAACTTTCTCTTTAAAGGCGCCTTTAAAAAATGATCGCAAGAGATTTGGTTGACAGCTCTGCGCCATTTGTAACAGCTGACGCAGATATAAATTATGTCGCACGCCAACTTGCGCTAAGCGATTGCGGCGCCATAACCGTCGTTGATGAGCGGCTCTTCCCAATTGGGATTATTACACGCAGTAATATAGAAGCTGCGCGCGCGGCCCATACGCCTGATGTGGGCGAGATACCTGATTTTTTACTCAATAAAAGACGCGCTTCTTTGCCGATCATGGGAGATCAGAAGATTTCTGACGTCATGACGCGTAAATTATTTCTAGTGTCTGAAGATACAGCGCTCATTGATATTGCGCGCCTGATGGAAAATCATGACCTCAAGCGACTGCCTGTTGTCGAAAAAGACCGTTTGGTCGGAATTGTCTTACGACAATCTGTTTTAAAAGCCCTTCACCAGCATCCATCCTCTAGAGCCCAACTCACTCATGCACTGCGGCAAGGGCCGCTCACTGAGAGAGCCAATTCCGCCTATGCCTATCCTGCTGAGATATCCGCAGAAGGCTTTAGGGCTTTGGTGGCCGCCTATGAAAATGCTGCGCGTGAAGATGAGGCTAAGCAGGCGCGACTTGCGAAAGAACAACAAGAAGCAATTATTCGCTCGCTTGAGGCGCAACGTCTCGACGATGCTCATTGGCGGCAGATGCTTGATGACGCTCGGCGCGCCGCCCTTGCTGGCAAAAATGAATATATGCTCATTCGATTTCCAGCCCAGCTTTGCCGCGATGGCGGACGCGCAATTAACGCGTCCGATCACGAATGGCCAAAAAGTCTAAGAGGCGCGCCTGCCGATATTTTTCAACGATGGCGAGATGATTTACACCCTCTAGGCTTTAAAATTGCCGCTCAGATTATCACCTTTCCAGACGGCCTTCTTGGTGATGCGGCGCTGTTTCTAATGTGGAGCCAAGCGTCAAAATAAGCTTTGTTACACCAGACTCACCGCCGCATTGCCGCAGCCGCACGCAGTGCGGCAAGTGACTCATAGTGTTGAACGTCATTTGGCCGACGGACTTCAACTGAGCCATCCGAGAACATGATGTAGGTTGTTTCACCAGAGCTATATCGATCGACCTCTTCCTTTTGAACCTCACTTGTCTCTGTTTGAGCAGCAGAAGGCGGCGAATGATTTGGAAATTGCTGTTGGGGTGGCGCGGGTGTGGGCGGCGTCTCTTGCGCGAGCGGCGCGACAGGCATTTGAGGCGCAGTGCGCGAAGATGTTGCGACAGAGACCTGCGGGGAAAGTGCTGGCGCCGTTTCAATTGCGGCAATCGTCACATTGCCCAGTTTCTGAATGAGCCGACCAAGAGCAAGGGTAATGACCCCGCCTGAGAGGGCGACGCTGCCTGCAATAAACTGGCTCCAACCTCGCTCAAGCTGAATCAAATCCCATCCAGCATAGAGTCCGTAAGCGCCAGCGCTCATCAATGCCAAGGCTAAAAATATAATGCCCCATCCGGAATAATTACGCTTCATTCTGTTCACTCTTTGTGATGACGACCCGTGTCATATCTAATCTATGTCGAATGCGTCCAAATAAACGCCAATCAATATCTTAATTCCCCGTTAAGAGATGGACTATGCCCCGCGAAAGCGGCCTCTACAAGCAAAGTGATTTTAACCAGTTTTATCTCCTGACTTTTTTTAAAGGACATCACCCTCTTGACGCGACCATAGCATTCGAGCGCAGGCTCCTGCAGTTGAACGGCAACATGCGCCAATAGTTTTAAAAATGAATAAGTCGCAAAAGATGAAATGAATGGTTGATGTCTTAAAACCGAGCGGTTGAGAAGACGGCCTATATGTCAACCAAAGAGATCCGTCAGCGGCAACATTCATAAAATCTTCAAGCCTTGATCCAAAGCCTATAAGCAAAAGATCAGAAACAACATTGACTTACTTATTGCCGTTCATCACGGCGAGGTCTAATTAAGCCCAAGGATTAAGAAACAATCCTTGCCCGATCAGGAGATAATAATGTCCTTCACGCTCGAAGACCTACCCTATGCCTATGACGCCTTACAGCCATATCTGTCACGCGAAAGCTTCGAATATCATCATGACAAACATCATGCGACCTATGTCACAAACGCCAATAATCTCATCAAGGGCACGGAATATGACGGCAAGCCGATAGAGGAGGTTATTGTCACCTCATTTAACCGCAACACGCCAATTTTTAACAATGTCGCTCAGCATTATAATCACCATCATTACTGGAAATGGATGAAGCCAAATGGCGGCGGCCCCATCCCGGCAAAAATCGAAAAACTACTGATTGAATCTTTTGGCTCGGTGGAAAAATTCAAAGAGGACTTCCAAAAGGAAGGACTGGCGCAATTTGGGTCGGGCTGGATCTGGCTGGAAGCCAAGGGGGGCAAAGTTTCCTTAAGAAAAACAGCTAACGCTGAAAACCCTCTCATTCATGGGGCAACGCCGCTTCTTGTCGCGGATGTTTGGGAACACTCCTATTATATTGATTATCGCAATCGTCGCGCCGACTATCTCAAGACATTTCTCGATCACCTTGTGAACTGGGAACATGTTGAGGAAATGCTCGCGACCGCTGCATAAAGTAATCAGCTGGCGGCGCATGAAGCAATGCGCCGCTTGCCTTGCGTCTTTCTTGAGAAGTTACGCCTTCGCGCGCTCCAGCTGAGATTTGAGGTTTTTTAGCCCCTGCTCCGAGTCGAAGCCTGTTCTTTTTTCTAGACCTTTGAGTATGTTTGACGACTTGCCCATAAAATCTAGGCGACGTGAGACCTGCCAGACAACTTCTGTGCCAGCCCCAATCTCTGTAAGATTTATATTAATATTTTCAATGGCTTCAATTGGCTTCTTAATGTGTCTTTTTATGCTTATGCGCTCATTTTGACTGCTCTCAACAATCTTCATCTTTCCTGTTCCAAGACGCCGATCATCTGACCATTCATATATGGCGCCGGCGCCAAGAGGCGGTCCATCAAAGGCTTCCGTTGCCCCATCCTCAAGCTTTGCAAGCGGTGACCATGACCGCCAAGCATGGAAATCATTTATCTCAGGGTAGACGTCTTGCGGCGGTCGATCGATGATGATTGAGCGGGCTATCGAAAATTTATCAGATTGTAGTGAGACAAAAGCGATAATGCCGCTAACCAAGGCAAGCATGAATAATAGGTAGAGCGTCATAAGAACCCCTGCTGCAAGCTTGGTCAGAAATGTGAACCCTCAGAAGGCATATTTAGTATTTTGCAACGAGGCCACAAGCTTCAAAAGCCGAATTAGACAAGCCGCGCGCAAAATGCCTGAATTTTATTGCACGCCTGCTCTAGGACGAGCGCCGAAGCCGCGTAAGACACGCGAAAGTTTGGCCCAGTCCCAAAGGCGGAGCCCTGAACGACTGCAACGCCCTCAGCCTCAAGCAACGCCGTCACAAAATCAGTATCCGTTTCAATTTTTTTACCCTCAGGCGTCTTTCGGCCAATGGCTTCTGCGCAGGATGGGAAGACATAGAAGGCTCCCTCAGGCGTCGGGCATTTTAAAAATTTTGCTTGATTCAACATAGAAACAACGAGATCCCTGCGCTCCTCAAAAGCTTTACGGAAGGAGACAAGATGCTCTTGCGGACCATTTAACGCCTCAACGGCAGCCCATTGCGCAATAGAACAAGCGCCTGACGTTTGCTGGCCCTGAAGGAGGTCCATGGCCTTGATTAAGGCGCTTGGTCCCGCCGCATAACCGATACGCCAGCCTGTCATCGCATAGGCTTTGGAGACACCATTCATGGTCAAAGTGCGCTCAATGAGCGCGGGCTCTACCTGAGCCGGCGTCACAAAACTAAAGTCGCCATAAACAAGATGCTCATAAATATCGTCTGTCAGAACATGCACATGCGGGTGCCGCATAAGCACATCCGTTACTTTTTTCATATCGTTAAAACTATAGGCTGCACCGGAAGGGTTAGATGGCGAGTTAATGACGAGCCATTTGGTTTTTGACGTGATCGCAGCTTCCAATGCTTCTGGCTGAAGTTTAAAGCCCTCTTCCATTTTTGTTTGCACAATAACTGAGCTGCCACCGCAAATAGCAACCATTTCTGGATAGCTAACCCAATAGGGAGCCGGCACTATAACCTCATCCCCAGGATTAAGTGTCGATAAAAAAGCATTGAAAAGTATGTGCTTTCCACCTGTAGCTACAATGACATCTGAGCTTTTATAATCCAGTCCATTTTCTCTCTTGAATTTTTTGGCGACGGCCTCACGAAGTTCCGGGATGCCCAATACAGGGGTGTAGCGCGTCTCTCCACGATCGATCGCCGCCTTGGCGGCAAGACAGATATGTTCAGGCGTATCAAAATCTGGCTCGCCGACAGACAAACTCACAACTTCTCGACCCTGAGCTTTTAAGTCACGGGCTTTCTGAGTTACGGCAATCGTTGCTGAGGGCTTAACTCGGGCAAGAGCCTGGGCGAGAAACGTCATCTTGAGAACCTTCGGTCAGGAGGGACAAAACAAAGCGCGTGACGCGCCAGAAGCAAGGCGACAAGAGCGCAAAACTGAGCTTATCGCACTGCACATAATCATTGTCAGACTAATCTTTGGCTAACGCCCGATCAACAAAAAAGCGGGTGATTATAAGCATCATCCGCCTATTGCATTGCGATAAACCTATCGCTTGGCGTCAGTCTTTAATGCGAAAGCCTGGCTGTCGCCTTAAATCTTAAAAAAAAATAAAAATTTTAAATTTCGATGCAACCATTTGCTGAGCAGCGCGTTATCCGGGTGAAGCAAAGCGGTTTGACGCCAGTTATGAGCGGCAATTCTAGCAGCGGCGCCTGCCTCAGGCAGGTTTTTTGAAAAGGGATCGTAAAATGTCGCTCGTTGATAAATTCCAAGATCAGGCACAGCCAGTTTTCTCTCATAGCTTTGACCGCGACTCGGCGCGTCGTCAGTTTCGCGTCTCGATCTTTCTGATCGTCGCCATGGCGGTTTCAGCCTTCGTTCTTGGTTTCGCAATGCCCGTTGATAAGCCTGTTAAGGCGACGGATGTTGTTGATAGCGGCGCTTTCACGGGTCGTCTGGTCACTTTCGACCGCTAATATCTGCGACCTCTAATATCTGCCTAAATCGCATTTCAGGCGCGTCTCTTCGGGCGCGCTTTTTCTTTGCGAAATTGATGTTTAGGAAAACGGCCGCTTTATATTAGGCGGCCGGTAGCCCACCTTTGCAGTGGCTCAATGGCTCATGCCATCCATTTTCATGCCATCATGATGATGGTGCATCATATGACCATCATGCTCTTGAGGCTTTGGCCCGGCATTATCTTTGCCATGGGCTTTCTCCCAGCGCGCCATAGCCTCTGCATCATGTGCATGGACAGCATCTGGAGCATCGATGGCAGCATCAATCGTCACCTCGCCAGCTTTTTCAAACACCAGAGTCATTTCCAACCCCCAGCCGACTTCAAGGTGTTTTTTAATATCCTGCAGACTGACGTAGCCAGAACCGGGAGCCAGGGTGACCTTTTGTTTTGGGGCAAGCGTAACAGCCGCCTCCGTTTTTCCGTCAGCCATAATGGCCGCCTGCCCGAACTTCTCTGACTTAACGGCGATCAGCTTATCGGGCGCGTCGCCGTTATTTTCAATGACGGCATAAAACTGAGCTTTATTTTCACCATCCTTGGGTGCGCGTAACCAAGGGTGCTGAACCTTAATTTTTCCAACCTCATATTCATGGGCAAAAGAAGCGGCATTCATCGCCAACAAAGCCGCGGAGGCTCCTGCAACCAGGACACATATGGTTTTTAGTAGAGCTCTGCGTTTGATCATGATGACCTCCCATTTGCTTTTAATTTTAATAACACGCTTCAAGCTTCATCAATGTGAATGAAGATTGATGATGACAAACGGCTCTTGCGCCATAACAGCTGCCTGCGAAATTACTTTGGACGCATCATCGTCCTCAGGCGAAAAATGCTTGAACCGGGCGCGTATATAGCCAGAACGGTCAATCAAAAAATGCGCCTCATTGATGTCCTGCGTATAAGGCACATTGGGATAACGGTTCATGATTGAATAGGCTTTTTCAACCGCTTTGGGATGAACGGCCATGCGTCCTTTAGCAGCAGTCGGACAGTCGCCAAAAAATACCGTGACATGATGAATGCCCGCCGCATGGCTCGTCTCCGCTGCTTTAATGAGACTTGCTGACAGGCCTTGTTGATCGGACGCCGTGCTGTTGTCGCAATGCGCTATAGAAACCAGCGTTGGTTTGCCCCGCAACTTGAATAAAGTCGTCAGCTGATCGTCAGGATCATCAAGCGCAAAGTCTGGGGCGATGAGCCACTGAATCATCGCAGTTGGTCCGATGAATCTGGATCTATTCGTGCTTGAAAGCACCAATAGATAGTTGATGACATCCCAACGGTCATCAACATCAAGAATATTAGAAAAACTTGGCATCACGCCGTTTTGGCCATAGGAAAGCCAATGAAAAATATCGCCTATTGTGTGCGTGCCGACATGCGGCGCTGTTAAATCTGCCGGCGATACGGCAACGCCTTGAGCGTTCTTGAGATCTTTTGAAAGCGGGCCATTGCCCTCCCCCATTGGACCATGGCACCCGATACAATTTTCCTGGAAAGAGGCCATTCCACGAGCAACCGACTCTGCCGTAAAATCCTGCGTTGGATCGTTGTAGGTATCGATATAGGCTTCAGTCGAGAATGAAGTGGCAAGGCATAGCAAAGCGGCAAAAGCCGCAATTGGCGTTGCATAGAGCCGCCGTGCGCGCACGGCTGGCGTCACCCAAATCAATACTGCCGCGATAAAAAGCAAAACGCCAACGATCGCCCACCACCAAATTGGGGATGGAAAGACCGGATTTTGTCCCCAGGTTGCGATATAGGAAAGACGAAAAGGCAAAGGCCAGTAGATGTCGTTTTCATGCGAGGCAGGCGTGATCACGGCGATGTAGCCAGCGATCGATAAGAGGCCAACGCCGAAAGCCGCTTCAATTGCGCCAATCTTGCCAACCCAGGCGACATTAAACTGACCTTGAGGGCGCGAGGCCATGTAGCGAACAATCATCAAGGCAAACCAAAGCGCCGCACAGAGAAATGTCAGCTTCAAGGTCAGCAACCGTCCATAGGGCGTTGCGAGCATATTGGGAATACTGCCAACATTTTCCCAGGCAATCAGAAAGCCGCTAATTGCAACGACACCCATCGCAATTTTTGCAATGAGCGACCATTTCTCCAAAAGCTGAGCCGCGAGTTCTGGCGGTTTATTATGCGCCGTGAACAGCCACCAGATGAGGCCCAAAAGCCCGCCTAACCAGGTAAGACCCGCGGCCGTATGCAAGAAGAAGCTGACCTGCGTCCACGTCGGGAGCCCATCGTCAATCGCATGACCTGTGAGAGAAACGACAGCCAACAAAATAACGCCAGCAGCCAGAGCAATAAGATCAAGGCGTCTGGAGCTTATGTTCAATCGAATGAAACAAAGGCCCGCAAAGAGGAAGGCGAGGAACTGACTAACGATCCACGCCCAGCCAACTGTTGTTCCAAGCGTAAACTCAGCCAACAACTTTGCGTTGATTGGTTTCTCTGAGGGGATAATCTGACGCAGGATTAAATAGAGAAGCACAAAACCCAAAATGGCGCGAAAAAAAGCCAAAGCTGCAATAATGTTTTTGAAACGCGCGCCGTCTTCCCGACAAAGAAGCGGCACAAGCAATAGACCAACAGCAAATGCGGAAGGTAAACTTTCTAAAAATCTGATGATCGCAAGAGAAAGATACATTCTCGACGCCTAGATCAATCTGCAACGCCTGCAGTAAAGATGAAACGGCGCAAGCTATACAAAGAGGAATAAAATCTCTTGAATTCGCCTGCGCCACTGATGTGACGTATTATTTTGGGTCTACGGTGAACTCATAGTTGCCTTCAACAATATGACCATCCTTTGAAAGCACACGGTAGCGCACGATATATTTTCCCGGCGCCAACTCTGGCGCATTCACAGAGAGTTCGCGGTCTTTTTCCGGAACGCCAATCGCGCCTTCCGCTAAAACAACGCCGTCAGCGCCTTCAATGGTAAGTTTTGAATAGGCCGGCTCAACGCCGCCACCAAAGCGCAATTTTACGGTCTTTGGCGAGGAAGCGACATGATCCTTGGACGATGGCGTGGCTTCAACAAGAAAGGAGTGAGCTTGAGCCGTTGTGACGAGACCGATTGGCACTAACACAAGACCCGCAAAAAGAGCGGCGATGAAAAAGCGACCCGAAACGAATGCTCGATATGTCATCATCTTTACCTCAATCTGATATATAATAATGCTTTTAGCAGCTGCAATCTCTCTTTTGACCAGTGATCAAACAGAGCGCGGCGCAGCTGGTTTTTTTGGTCCTGTGTTAGAGTGTTTCCAATAAACAAAAACACAGCCCGCAATGAGGATGGCGCCAGCAATTTGCGGCACCCATGCCCACAAAGTTTCACCAACCATAAATTTATATTGTGACATTTCCTGCTTGCCGTCTGGCCGCGTTATGGTGACAAGGCCAATATAGTGACCATTGGATTTAAATTCATGTTCAAATGAGAAGGTGCCCTTTGAGTATTTTTTGGGCGGGATGTGAAACTCTGTAAGCGAGTCAAGATCTGTGCTTATCGAGACGGGGGTTAAGGGATCACGAATAAATCTTATTTCTATTGGCAAATCGCGATAGGAAGGATTTTCGATATCAAATGAAAATATCGTTTTGCCAGTTGATGGAATTTCTTCACAATATTCACTTCTGGATTTACCAGGTTGATAGGCTGTGATGTGTATCATGTCATAGCCAAACATGACCATGCACATATTGCCCATAGACATGGCTTCAGGCCCTGCACCGCCTTCGGCTCGCGCAACAGAATGCGCAAATATTACCGAGAGCGCAGCCAGGATCACCACACGCAATTTTTTCATTTCCGCCCCATTAATTCTAATTGTTCTTTTGATAATCTAACTGTTTGATCACGCTAGAGCAAAACGAACCACATAGATATGTAAGGGCCGTATAAATTAAAAATAGCCCGCAAACAAAACTAATATCTCGTCGCTAAGATGCGACGCCAGATGTCTTATCAAAAGATCTATTCTATTGCGCTAAGTTGAAGCAGGCGTAAGGCGCCGATGCGCGCGCTGTCGTAAATGAATGAATAATTATTCAAATCGTCAAAATCATAAATCATTAAAAAAACCGGCCGGGAGTAACTCCGGCCGGTTTGATTAGCTTAGGTCATTCTTG
>DAIRFH010000107.1:0-5071 GCA_036795145.1 Methylocystis sp.
GGCATTGTCATGGCGCTGCCCTTTGTCTTCCTTGTTGGCGCGTCGATTATGAAAATCGTCTCTGAGGGCGCGCAGTCTCAATATATTAACTCTACTTTTTTAGGCATCTTTGGCGCAGCCTTTTCTTATGCCGTGGGCGTTATGTTGAGACATACGCTGTTGAAAGATCAATCCTGAGCGCGATCGCAGTTCTGCTGCCCCAGACAAAAACACCCGCAAACATCGTTTTTCGCCGCATAGAAATATGACTTCTAGCGCGTTGTTCACAGCTTAACTGTCAATTTGAAAAAGATTTATGTGAGCGCATCGCCATTGATCGCTATAGATGGTTGATAGCCCACTCAGATCCAGGCGGTTACCATGCATGAGCAGCAAGAAGGTTTCAGACGCACGCTGGGCGTGCGCCAAATGCAGCTTATGGCGCTTGGATCAACTATTGGCGTTGGGCTTTTTTTAGGCTCAGCCTCTGCAATTAAACTCGCGGGTCCCTCTATCTTACTCGCCTATATCGTTGCCGGCGCCATGAGCTTCTTGATACTGCGGGCATTGGGCGAGATGGCCGTCTATCATCCTGTCACCGGCTCCTTTGCGTCCTATGCAACAAATTACGCGAGCCCATTTCTTGGATATCTCGTTGGCTGGGGTTATTGGTTTTATTGGACGATCATCGCTATTGCGGAAGTCACGGCCGTTGGCATTTACATGCAGTTTTGGCTGCCCGGTTCCCCGCAGTGGATTTGGGCCTTCGCATCAATTGCAATCATGGGGGTTGTGAACTTGTTTACAGCCAAAGTTTTTGGTGAATTTGAATTCTGGTTCGCGCTGATCAAAGTTGTCACCATTCTTATTATGATTGCGCTTGGTCTCTTCGTTATTATCTTCGGCTTCCCTGGGGAATGGACACCCGTAGGAGTCAATAATCTCACCCAAAATGGCGGCTTTTTTCCCGGCGGGTTCGCCGGCTGTCTCTTATCGATGCAGATGGTCGTTTATGCCTATGTCGGCGTTGAAATGATCGGAATCACGGCTGGAGAAGCTGAAAGTCCGCAAACAACGATTCCTATGGCAATCGACTCATTCATCTGGCGGATTATTATTTTTTATGTTGGCGCGCTTTTTGTCATTCTTGCAATTTTTCCATGGAACAGCATTGGCGTTAACGGCAGCCCCTTTGTGCAAGTGTTCGAACGCATGGGATTAGAGCGCGGAGCAGCGATCATTAATTTCGTCGTGATTACTGCCGCCTTGTCATCATGCAACGGCGGTATTTTTAGTAGCGGACGCATCCTCTACACATTGGCGCAAACAAACCACGCGCCTAAAATATTTAGTAAAATCGCCTCAAATGGCATCCCGCTGCATGCCATGTTTCTCACCATCGCCTTTATTTTTGTCGGCGCCGGGCTTAACTATTTCGCGCCCGCACAGGCGTTTGAATATCTCACCTCGGCCGTAACCTTCATTGGTATTCTGGTTTGGCTCAGCATTCTTTTCACTCATGCGCAATTTAGAGCCATGCTGAAACGAGAGGGCGTCGAGGTCCCTCACTTTAATCTGCCCCTTTGGCCTTATACGAGCATACTGGTCGCAAGTTTTCTCATCGCTGTCATTGTGATACTTGTAAGCGTCACTGACACGCGAACGCCCGTGCTCATTGGATTGCTTTTACTCTTAGGCATTAGCGCATGCTACAGGCTTTTCAAAGCCCCCAACACAACAAGCTAGAAAGCAACATTCCGCCACAGGCTGTGTGCTTGCTAAATGAAAGCTTGCGCCAATAAGTATTCCTACACGCCAACTTAATGCAAAACGAACACTTAAAGAGCTGCAGAAAGATGAAACTTCTTAGCGTGTTGAGAATCGCTTTTTTATGTGCGCTCTCATTTCACTCTCAGCATGCTCAGGCCAAAAACACACACCCTATCACACAGCCGCACACCGCCACCTGCCCATCACAGATGAGCCGGGAGGATTGCGATTATTACGTTGAGGGTTTTAACGATGGCAAAGAAGACCATGCCGTCGGCATGTATAACCTTCACGCCAAAGCTGACAAAGTCTTTGATCGACCGATCGCACCTGCCTATCGCGCAGGATATGACGATGGGTATAAGCAATAGCAGAAGGCAAATGGGCGATACGTAAGACGCTTACTTTCCAGTTTGAGGCTGCGCTCCCATTGGCGGACGCGGTCCATCCAGACTACGCACCGCCCCCTTTTCTATTGGCGCATCTGACTGACAGGCATAATTTTTTGCCAGATAAGCATGGAGCTCAATATAGCAGCCGTCGACCTTAAGACGCGCCTCTTGACCCGGAAGGATATAGGCTTTGCCATTAATCACAACATGTGTACCAACTTCAGCCTCATAACGCACCAGCGTTGCCGGCGTCTCCTTGGTTTCTGGTAAGAATTTACAGTCTAGGGCGTCGCAGATCATTGCGCCCTCATGAATGAGCCCTGGTTTATTGATGCCCTCATCTGCATGCGCAGTAAGGCATCCCAGCGCGATAAATACCAAACTCAAGTTGATGAAAGTCTTCATAACGCCCCACTCTTCAAGCAAGCCCATAAAAGGCATAGAGCAACTCTAAACGCCAAGACGGCGCCATCCTATTTAATCTGTCAAAAAGTCACCCAAGTAATGACTTCTTCACGATGATCCGCTAGTAAATTATACAGAAAAAGTAGAATTTTTCTTCTTAACACCCCCAACACCACCAGGACTTCCAGCATTGAATAAACGCTTTGCATTGCTGATCATTTTTTTTGCCTTAACGGCGGGATGCAATTCAACATCAGGCGGTCGCGTCGATGACAAGGCCTACGCGCGCGATGTAGAGCTGCAGTCTGTCGACGCCTATCAGATTTGCACAGAACAAAACCCAGGTAACGCCCAAAAATGTGATGCACTCGTCAAGCTGGTGGATGCTGACAAAAAACGGCTTGATAAAGTGTCAGGTGGCAAATAGCGAAAAGAGCCCAAATAGAGCGGCGGATCACATAAAAAGCCACTCAGCTTCATAAGCATATATAGGCTTTTAAATAGCGCCACCACCGCAATCGCCCCAATGACGTCTCCAGCGCATGTCTGTTGTTGAGACATTTGGCGCCATTCTCGCTCAACTGATAACGTCTTGTCATTCATGTTTACGAGATCGGCAAAAATGTCCCCCTATTTCTGAGATGGACAAAAAATGAACAAACTCAAGTGTCTTTTCCTTGGCTGCGCTGGATTTCTGCTCACCCTCATCTCGCTGAGCTATGCGCAAACGCCCAGACTCCCAATTGCCTGTGATTATTACCAAGGCCAGGAAAAGGTCATCTGCAACGTTGAAGCCGCCAATGCGCGCATATCAAGCGGGCGCATCAATGAGGGCGCCTGCCTGTCTCCTGAGCGCCGTCTACAGGATTTAAATGCGGCGCGAAGAGACTGGACGCGTCGCTATCTGCAGCCGCTTGCTTTGGAAAAGACATTTATCGGAAACCATCGACGTGGGCGGAGCTTCGCCCTCTTGATTGATCCCCACTGTGATTTGCAAGAAGTAGAAATGACTGTGAATGGCGAAATCATGAAATGGAAACGAAATATCTTGAGCGCGCCGCCCTATATCATCCCGGACAACTGACCATCAGCGATCTAATAAGTGCGCTTTCTGATGCATTCACAGCCCTCATATTCAGGCCTCAACTAAATATTTACCTTATGGCGCCAAACTCCCATGCGTTAAAAGCTTTGCGCGCTTATGCGCCATCAATGTGACGGAAAGAGCTTCATGCGCAGTGAGTTCATGCAATTTAAGCGACTTATGACAGGTAAAGCCACGCTGACTAACATTGAAAGAACTCTCATGACCGGCTTTGGCGTTTATGCACTCATTGTCGGCTCAAGCTTTCTATTCTTCGACAGTTTCTGACAAATATCTAGCTTAGCGCGCTCGAAGCAATAAGCTTATCAATAGTCTTTGAGATCATTCTTTAGCGCAATCTCAGCACATTAATTATTTTTTTCTAATATAGCGATTGACGCAAGTTTGCGTGATTGCAAAGGTCTTTAAAAATCTTTCTTTCAGCCCCTTTCCTTGATTTTCTGTGTCATATAAGGCCGCGGAAAATTTAAATGTTGGGCTCTCAAACAACTCTCGACCACTCCTGATCATTTCTTTTTTTGAAATCATTGTTAGAAAAGTCTCAGCAATCGTATCGGCGTCAAAGACAGCCTGCTCTATCAATTGCCGACCGCCAATCATTGCGATTAAATCACGAATTTCCTGCGAGTCATTTTTTCGATTGATTTCATTTTGCAACTCCGCAAGCCTCAAGCCGCTTTGATAGGAATAAAGAAAACAATTCATAAGCTCGAGATCCTCAGCGCGCGCAGGCGCTTGAGAGCTCAACAAGAAAACGATCATGCACAAAAAGGCTCGCTTGCATGCGCCGGTGACGCTTTGATTTTGCATCATATCCTTCTGATCACTAACCATAGAGATCATCGCAAAAAACCATTGGGCTAATGTGAAAATAATAAATCACACGCTCAAAGCCCGCGGCAATGCTCTCGGGCGCGCATATCGCCGCGTTGTCCCTTGTAAACAAGCCGGATGACGCCCCAAGCACTATTGCCTTCCTGATAGTCGCCGTCTGCGCTCTCTTTCAGACTGCCTGACATGATCTGAAAAAATATTGTCACACCTTCCCCCTCCCAAGATTTAGAGGTTCGGGTTAATTTTGTGACATGCACAGGAATGACTTGGCCTGCGATTTTTACTTGATTATCGATGAGGATACGCCCGTCATCTCCTTGAATGACACAGCCCTCAATACTAGAAATCTGCGTATTGCTCAGCGGCTGTAAATAGGCGTCTGAATTTGGCGCCGACTGTGCGTGCGCGACCTGCGACAATAATAAAAAGAAAACAAACAAGAGTGCGTTTTTCATCCATTTCGCCCAACTAAAAGAAGACCCAGGAGAGATCTTTAACCCTTATCTAATGGCGCCACAGGGCGTATCGCAAATATGCGCTCCGGGAAAATCATTTGCATCCCAACCACTTGTCTCATTTGTATAGC
>DAIRFH010000028.1:0-26464 GCA_036795145.1 Methylocystis sp.
GGAGAAAGATGCCTGAGCGAACCTGTCGCTGGGCCTTGATCAGGCCTTGCCTCGCAAATCCGCTTTCCTCAAGACTCTGATTTTAGGGGAGGGTTCTCCCGATTTGCAACCATCTTGATAATAAAGGCGGTCAGCAAGAAGAAGGTCGGGTCTCTCTGGCCCGCGAAGAGGGTGCGCAGAGTGGGATTTTTTTGATAGTAATCTATTATTTTCATGTAGATAAAAGAAATTCTGAGAGGCTCGCGGCCGATGATTGTTACACCCTTGCGTCTTGAGAGGCGCCAGGGCGCGCCTAACTCAGAATTTTCGCCACGCGGTTGAGCCGCAGTCGGTAAGCGTCATGCATGCCGCTGCCGAGGAGCGGCCGTAGATACATGCGAAAGGCGTCGGTTACATCGGTTCCGCACGGACTAATAAACTCTGAGGGCATTGTTTTTGTCTTAGCGGCGATGTGTTCAAGCGGTGTTAATTGATAGTCAACAGAATAGAACCCCGTGCGGTGGATCGTGACGGAGCCGTCACGATCTCCCCAGATCCCAAATTGCACGGCCTTCTCGCCGACGTCGCGCGCTTCTCGCTGATCGACGTCTGACACACAGCCCACAAAACTACGCTGCACATAGCCGAAGGTGTCAGCGCGCACGCGTTTAAAGCCGAGCTTTTCTTTAATGATCTGCGTGAGCTCGTCGGCTAAAGCGCCGCCGCCTAAATGCACATTGCCATGGGCGTCGCGCTCTACCTGCTTGGCGAGTTTTTCAGCAATTGGCGTATGATTTTCATCGCAGACCCCTTCAGATATGGCGACGACACAGCGGCCGTATTTATCCATAGTTGCCTTAACGTCGGAAAGAAATTTCTCAACGCTGAATACGCGCTCTGGAATGTAGATAAGATGAGGGCCGTCGTCAGGAAACTTCTTTCCAAGCGCTGAGGCAGCGGTCAGAAACCCTGCGTGTCGCCCCATAACAACCCCTATGTAAACGCCGGGAAGGGCCCAATTATCGAGATTTGCACCAGCAAACGCTTGCGCCACCCAACGCGCAGCAGAAGGAAAACCGGGGGTGTGATCATTGATCACGAGGTCATTATCAATCGTTTTAGGAATATGCATTGCGCGTAATGGATAGCCGTCCTTTCGCGCTTCTTCAGAAACGATACGCACCGTGTCTGAACTGTCATTGCCGCCAATATAGAAAAAGCCGCCGATATTGTGGGCGCGAAGCACGCGAAAGATTTCTTGACAATATTTCAGGTCTGGCTTGTCCCGTGTCGATCCAAGGGCTGATGAGGGCGTATGAGCCACCATTTCGAGATTGTGTGTGGTTTCCTGGGTCAAATCGACAAAGTCTTCATTAATGACCCCGCGCACGCCGTGAAAAGCGCCATAGATACGTTGGACTTCTTGAAACTTACGTGATTCCAGAACGACGCCCGCAAGTGATTGATTGATAACAGCGGTCGGTCCACCGCCCTGTGCGACGAGAACTTTGGAAAAATCGATCGACGTCAAGAAAAGCTCCTATGAACACACTGCGAGAGATATTGTCTGTTCTATAAACGCGACTGTTGCGATGCTCATCTAAGAAAGACTATTTTACAGCGAGATCAAGCGATAGAGCCTTTGCTGTTCTTATGCAAAGATATGGACGCGTTTAGGGCGAGAATGAATAAGTTGACGGCGATGTGGCGCGCTCTTCTCATCTTCACCGTCATATGTTCTAGACCCACCACTCAGCCGCTCAGTCCAAGCGCGCGTCTTACGCGCAAAGAGTAGCCATAGAGATCTTGGCGCTGAATGAGCTGTCCAGTTTCATTAACATAGGTTGTAAAATACTCGATATGCACGGGCAACGGTTGGGACAAAGTGATATAGCGCTCTGTGGAGCCAATAAGTTTTTCAAGCCGTTCAATGGACCACTTTCCGTTCAGCACCGCTTCCGCGAGGGCAAATGGGTATTGCACACGCATGCAGCCGTGGCTGAAGGCGCGCCGTGCGACCGCAAAAAGATTACGTGACTGCGTGTCATGCATGTAAACAGCATAATCATTTGGGAATACGAACTTCATCCGTCCTAAAGCATTGCTCGGGCCAGGAGGTTGACGCACAACCATCTGGCCGTGGCTATAGGATACCTTAAAACCCTCGCCGGGACCGCCGTTAGGCATCATTTCTTTATGAATGATTGATTGGGGTACGTTCCAATAGGGGTTGATTATGATATATTCCATGCTGTCGGAAAAAATTGGCGTAGGCGTTGTTTCTTTGCCAACAATCACCCGCGTGCGATGGGTGACGACGCCGCTGCGAACGACGGCCAATTCATAATCAGGAATATTGACTTCAATGCGGTCCGTGCCCAGATCGCGCGGCAACCAGCGCCAGCGTTCCATATTTGCAATAATCTCAGCTTCGAGATGCGTATTTGCGGCCGGTTTGTTCGCACTGTGAGACTTTGATTTTATGATCGGTGGGCGTAGATCAGACTGCAAAGCGCCTGTGACATTTTCCACAACTTTTTCGTTTGTCGCGGCTGTGGCGCGAAGCGCATGAAGTTCTATAAGTTTTTGGCGCAATTGCTGATAGCCGCGATGTGGCGGATTAAAAGCGACAAGGGTATCGCCAGCAAGGTCTTTCGCGTTGGCGACATCAATGATTGCTTGCCCAGGATCGGGCAGTGTGGTTTTTGCGCCAATGAGATGAGAAATTTGATCTGGATCAATACGCGCGCCGCGCGCTTGCAGTGCGTAAGCGGCGACAGCTTCAGAGAGCGCCAATTCGTCATCGACATCGGGGATGAGCTTGTCGCGAGACGGCAGCCTGTAGGCGCGCAGATCTAGTCCATCATTCATTGCTTCTGACAGGCGACTGATTGTCGATGCGGCGCCTTCACGCCATGCCTCATCTTCAATCCAGAGCGGCGCAAAATTTCGAACACGATAAAGACCTGCAATTTTCTCACGCAAGTCATGAAGAGGTTTATTATTGCGTAGCTCCGGCGCATGGCGCCATGCCTCAATCGCTAAGGCGAGGCGCTGGTTGATGTTTGGCAAAAGCTCCCATGAAAAATCAGCTATTTCTGTCTTGGCGTCATCGCTGACCGGATGCGTTTGTCGAAGCGCAACAACTGAAGAAAAGAGCTCTGGTAAAAATATTGAGACTATAGGGTCGCAGCGATAAGGCTTTTCCAAACCATGAAGCGCGACGATTGCGGGTTGGCTGAAAATATCAGGATAAGGAAAAGTAGCTGAATGTGCCTGACCTATGGGCGCGGCTAAGAATGTCAGGGCGGCAATCCCCCAGCGCTGACAACGAAAATTATTAACACAAAGCCGCATAGCCGTCACCATTTGGAGCCGCAGACAAATGCGGCTGCATTTTCAAAGACGGACGCGTCAACGGGGCTAAATAGGTAACAGTTATGACGCCTCATAGAAAGATTCTAACATTAATTCTGATGAAGTGAATCAATGTGAGCAATAAATTTACGATGGTTAGATAATTTTTATTCTCTGTTGCATATATGCAACAGTTAAAGTCAAGAAGAGCAAAATTTGTCTGCTTGCGCCAGCGTGCTGATCTCAAGAAACGTGATCTTGTATGACTAGCTTGGTTTTAAGAAACCTTCCAAGACCATTTTGCGACCAGCCTTATCAAAATCAACGGTAAGTTTATTGCCGTCCGCAGCGGCGACTGTGCCGGGACCAAATTTCTGATGGAAGACTCTTGCGCCTTGAGAGAGGCGGCTCGTCGTTGAACTACGAGACAAAACTTCACCGTTAATCATTGGGGCTTGGCGGGGATAGGCAGGCTTATGACAATGCTGCGTAGAGTTTGTTCCTCTAGCGGAGGTGGCTTTAGCGCGTTGCCATCCAGGTGCTGCGTAATCAGAGTCATAACTATCCAGATTGGCGAAGCGCGAAACGCCATATGAACCGTATTGCGAGCCTCCTGGCGCTTCAACGATATCGACATGGGCTGCCGGAAGGTTATCTATAAATCGCGACGGCGTTGTTGGTTGCCATAAGCCGCGAATGCGACGATTGCTTGCAAAAAATATTTTTGCGCGTCGCTTTGCGCGCGTCAAGCCGACATAAGCCAGACGGCGCTCTTCTTCCAGCCCAGCGCGGCCTTGTTCATCAAGGGCGCGTTGATGCGGAAAAAGCCCCTCTTCCCATCCAGGGAGGTAGACTGTATCGAACTCAAGACCCTTGGCTCCATGGAGCGTCATGATAGAAACGCGCTCTTGTCCTGTTGACTCCTCCGTATCCATGACGAGAGAGACGTGCTCAAGAAATGACGCGAGGTCTGGAAACTCCTCCATGGCGCGGATAAGTTCTTTCAGATTTTCAAGACGTCCTGTCGCCTCAGGTGTTTTGTCCTGCCGCCACATTTCTGTGTAGCCTGACTCGTCTAATACAATTTCGGCAAGCTCATGTTGTGGCGTGACCTCAATGAGGCTACGCCAGCGATCCAGCTCCATGAGCAAACCCCGCAATGCGTTGCGGGATTTTGGTTTCATTTCCTCCGTTTCGATCAAGCTACGCGCAGCCTGCTGAAGCGGAATATGCGTTTGTCGCGCGTATTCGTGTAAAAGTTGCAGAGTTGCTTCGCCCAATCCGCGTTTTGGCGTGTTAATAATGCGTTCAAATGCAAGGTCGTCTGCGGGTTGCGTGATGCTGCGCAGGTAGGCAAGAGCATCACGTATCTCCAAACGCTCATAGAAGCGCGGCCCGCCGATTATGCGGTAGGGCAATCCGATCTCAACAAATCTTTCTTCGAATTCACGCATCTGAAAGGAGGCGCGTACAAGTATGGCGATATCTTCCAGCGACTGCTTGTTATGGTGGAGCTGTTCTATGTCTTCGCCGATTGCACGCGCTTCTTCTTGACTATCCCAAACGCCTGTCAAGGTTGGCATGTCACCGTCATGATCATCTGTAAAAAGCGTTTTTCCGAGTCTGCCTTCATTATGCGCTATGAGATGTGAGGCTGCAGCCAGAATGTGACCGGTTGAACGATAGTTGCGCTCCAGCCGAATGATTGTTGCACCAGGAAAATCTTGTTCAAACCGCAGAATGTTTTCTACTTCTGCGCCTCGCCAACCATAGACGCTTTGATCATCGTCGCCGACGCAACAAACATTACGTCTACCCTGAGAAATCAATCGCAACCATAAATATTGGGCGACGTTTGTATCTTGATATTCATCAACGAGGATAAATTTAAAGCGCTTCTGATATTCAGCGAGAACGTCTGGATTTTCTTGAAAAAGCCTGAGCGATTCAAGTAAAAGATCTCCAAAATCGGCAGCATTGAGCGTTTTCAGCCTTTGCTGATATAGTTTGTAGAGAGTGGCGCCTTTGCCGTCGGCAAAGCTTTCAGCCTCGCCCGCGGGGACTTTTTGTGGTGTAAGTCCACGGTTTTTCCAGCTATCAAGACGCATTGCGAAAGCGCGTGGCGGCCAGCGTTTGTCGTCAACATTTTCAGCTTTTAACACTTGCTTGATTAGTCGGATTTGATCGTCGGTGTCCAGAATTGTAAAATTTGACTCAAGTCCAACGAGTTCAGCGTGGCGGCGAAGAATTTTTGCTGAAATGGCATGAAACGTTCCAAGCCATTGCATCGCTTGTGCGCCTTCTCCAACCAGATTTTCAATGCGCTCCCGCATCTCACGAGCGGCCTTGTTGGTGAAGGTGACGGCAAGAATCTCAAAAGCACGCGCCTGTCCAAGGGCGAGGATGTGAACAATTCGTGTTGTCAGGGCGCGTGTCTTGCCTGTGCCAGCTCCAGCAAGAACCAGGACTGGCCCCTCCAGCGTTTCAACAGCTGCGCGTTGTTCTGGGTTTAAGCCGTCAAGGTAGGCGGGCCGTTGCGCTGTAGCTTGCGCACGCGCAGCGAGACCGTTTTTTTGCGGGGCGTAATCGTCGATCTCGGGCAAAGGCCGCTCCTGATGATTCTTGGCAACATACAGGAGAACGGTGTGAGAATCACTGCTGCGTCATTCGACGTGAGTTTCCTATACGTCATTAACTTGTGCTGATTTTTGTTATTTTCTAAGCTTTCCATGATGTGCTGGTTGATGTCCTCAGCCCGAGGCAGAGGTTTCTTCATGATGTTTGCGAAACGCGCGTTGCAGCACAAACACGCGTAGAGCCGATGATAGATTGGCGCCGCTTTTCTCAGCATCAATTCGACCAACAAGGACGGCAAGAGAGACGCCATCATGATGCGCTATGTCCTTAAGCGCGCGCCAAAAGGCGTCTTCAAGCGAGATGCTTGTGCGATGGCCGGCGATAACAATTGAATGTTTGGTGATTTGCATATGAGCTGGCGTGATGTCCATCACGCCGTATCATCACTCTGCTTGGCGCGTAGATGGGCGTCTAGACTGTTGGCGGTGCGGCGTAAATTTGCCTGAGTTAGGCTGCGCTCACTTTTCTCCCGACCATAGTTGGCGCGATTTTCTTGAGCTATTAGACTTGCCGCGTCGCGCTGACGCCGCTTACGTGCGCGTCGTAAGTTTATAATCTCGCTCATCACGTTTTCTTACGAAACGCGTCAATAGAAACAACTTTTGAGGCGCCGCTGTTCTCTTCCTCGGTATCTGAAGTTTGCGTATCTTTGGTTTCTGTTTTCTTTTTCTTTTCGGGCGTTAATATTGGAGGCGCACCTGCAGTGGGCGTGTCTGCCGTGACAAGGCTTGGACGCATGGGAGGCGTCTTCGCCTCCGCATCGCTCTCTCCCTCGTCCGCTTCAAAGCGCAGCCCAAACTCAACTGATGGATCAAAGAAACCGGTTACTGCGGAAAAGGGAATATAGAGATTTTCTGGGACGCCGCGGAATGAGAGGGTGACGCCGAAGCCTGCTTCGTTGACTTCAAGATCTGAATATTGATGCTGTAAGATAATTGTCAGCTCATGCGGCCACTGTTCAGCGAGGCGACTTGAAATTTGCACCTCTGGCGCATGTGTAAGAAAACTTATTGTGAAATGATGATCCCCAGGCAGATAGCCTTGTTCGGCTACGTCAGAGAGAACTTTGTGCATGACGCTGCGCATCGCGTCTTGCACCAGAAGATCATACCGAATGAAGTCTTGAGACATGGATGTCGCGCCAATTTCTAGCTCGCGCTTGGTCCAATCTCGGCGCCCGCGCAAAAGTTAAAGTGGAGGCTTCTGTTGCCAGGCGCCTCCGAGCCCCGCCTAGAGGTGCAACCCCCTAGGGCTTTAATCCCAGTTTGGGCGCCACATTACGCGGCGACGGCTACCGGAGCATAGTTGTCATTGGCAACTATAGGTTTGACCCGATAACGGCGGTATCATGCCGAGCAAAAAATCACCCTTTACGCCCTCGTCGATCCTATTTCGCCCCCGCCTAAGATCATAATACGCGCTTATGAGCTCAGGTGGAGGCGCCGGGTACCGCCCCCGGGTCCGAATGGTTTATTTCGATGTTCGTTTATCGCCATAGCCGACGCATGCGCCGGCAGAACGAATATAAGCGCGGACGCAAGTTTATGAAAGAGGGCGGTGTGGATGAGCCGTGACGGTGGAAAAGATCCATCCCTCATCCTGAGCGTCACTATCATACCCATCTTTAGCCAGGACGCTTAGTGTCGCTTAGTCCTTTGTTGACGAGCGCCAAATGGAGTTGATTTTGCAGCTCGGCGTCATGGCCCTGAATGAGGAGCTCGGCGTGATCGGCGACGGCCAGGCATAGCGCCTCAACCCAGGGTTGTTCAGCTTTCGGGAAATCATTTAAGACATAAGCTTGGACGAGAGATTTATCGCCCGGGTGGCCAATGCCCAAGCGTAGGCGTTTGTAGTCATTGCCGATATGCGCTGTGATTGAGCGCAAGCCATTGTGTCCAGCGATGCCGCCGCCTGATTTAATGCGACACTTGGCCGGCGCAAGATCGAGTTCGTCATGGAAAACGATTGTATGAGGCGCCTCAATTTTATAGAAGCGCGCCGCTTCGCCAACGGAACGTCCGCTTTCATTCATGTATGTCTGGGGTTGCAGCAGGATGACACGTTCGCCAGCAATGGCGCCTTCGCGAATGAGGCCATTAAAGCGCATGCGAGGCGGGCTGAAATGATGACGATGCGCGATAGCCTCTATCGCCATGAATCCGATGTTATGCCGGTTCTTTGCGTATTGACGGCCAGGATTGCCAAGCCCGACGAGGAGCAGCATGAAATCCCCTACAAAAGCAAATGGCCGGGAGAACCCGGCCATTATGACTAGAAACGATCCTGTAACTACTTTTTCTTTTCGTCCTTGGCGGGCGCCGCTGAAGCAGCTGGCTCCTCTGCGCCGCCTGTTGGCGGTGCAAGACTGGCGACGGTGAAGTTTTTATCAGGATTGGTCGGTTTGCAGCCCTCAGGCAGCGTGATCGCCGATATTTGCAATGAGTCGTTAAAGTCCATGCCCGCAAGATCGGCCGTGATCGCTTCCGGAATATTATCCGCAGGCACCCACATCTCGATTGAGTGATAGACGATGTTGAGAGCACCGCCGCGTTTTAGTCCTGGAGACGTTTCTTGGTTGATAAAATGCACTGGCACGTTGATGCGCAACCGAGAGCCCGGCTTTAGTCGGAGAAAATCGACATGAAGCGGCGTGTCCTTCACAACATCAAGCTGGTAATCACGCGGAATGGCCCGCTCCTTCTTGCCATCGATGTCAAGCTCAAAAATGGTGGTGAGAAAATGACCTGCAAAGATCAATTGAGTCACGTTCTTTTTATCGAGCGACAGCGGCGTCGGCGCTTCGCCGCCGCCATATAAAACTGCTGGTATACGGCCCTCACGGCGAACGCTGCGGGCGGCCCCCTTGCCTGTCCCGCTGCGCACCGCGGCCGCGAGCTTCTTGGTCTCGGCCATGTCGGTGTCCTTATCTAAAAACAAAAAAGCGCCGCTCGCCTCCAGGGGTGTCGGAAACAAGGCGCTGGCGGCAGCTTATAGGCGAGGGGCGGCGGTGAAGCAAGGCGGCTTTCCGGCAGGGAATTGCTCAGAGTCCACGATATGGTTTTGATATTTCGCAGACAGCTGAGAATTCTTTATGATAACAAGTGCCGCAAAGAGCAAGTTAGACTGATTTGAAGCGAGGGTTTCGGATAAATGACGACTACCAATCTTTCGCGTCGCAGGATCGTCATCACGGGCATGGGGGCTGTTTCGGCTGCTGGTATTGGTGCGACAGCGCTATGGACGGCAGCGCGCGAAGGGGTTTCATGTGTTCGGGCGACCCAGCTAAGGCGTCCTTACAACGGCCGCATCAAGATTTCAGCGCAAGTGCCTAATTTTGATGCCAGCGCGCATCTTGAGCCGGATCTGCTTCCTTATTGCGATCCTTTTACCCAGTTTTCCATCATCGCGGCCGATGAGGCTTTGGCGCAAGCAGGTTTTAGGAGAAAAGAAGCAGGCGGTCCACGTACGGCCGTGGTGATTGGCACCGGCATTGGGGGCGCACAGACAATCGACGATAACGCCTTTGCGGAATATGTTGAAGAGCGTCGACCTGATACTTTGACAGTGCCGCGGCTCATTCCGAGCGCGGCGCCAACAACCCTTGGCATGCGCTACGGCGCGAAAGGGCCAACCTTCGCCTTAGCCTCTGCGTGCTCGTCTGCTGGCCAAGCCATTGGAGAGGCCTTTGAGATGTTACGAGCGGGGCGCGCAGATCGTGCGATTGCAGGCGGGTCAGAAGCATGCGTAACAAATGGATCGATCCGGGCTTGGGAGGCGTTGCGCGTGCTAACGCCTGATTTATGCCGACCATTTTCAGCGCGTCGCAATGGCATGTCTTTGGGCGAAGGGGCTGCCGTATTTGTTCTGGAAACACTAGAAATGGCTCAGGCGCGCGGCGCAACGCCATTATGTGAGCTTGCAGGATATGGGACCACAAGTGACGCCTTTGATCCGTTGCGCGCAGATGTAGAGGGGCCAACGCGGTGTATGCAGCTTGCGCTAGCGAGCGCAGACATTGAGCCGTCGCAAGTCAATTATCTTAACGCGCATGGCACGGCGACCTACGCCAATGATATTACCGAGTCTGAAGCGATGCGAGCAGTGTTTGGAGAAACGCCGCCGCCAGTGTCGTCGACTAAGCCTGTGCATGGTCACGCACTTGGCGCCAGCGGCGGTCTTGAGCTTGTTGTGACCATTAGCGCGATGCAAGCGCAGATCGCGCCGCCGACAATAAATTTTCTTGAGCCTGATCCCAAATGTCAGGTTGATCCCATTCCCAATATTGCGCGTAAGATGCCAATTAACGTCGCCTTGTCTAATTCATTCGCATTTGGAGGCATCAACGCCACGCTCGTGGTTAGAAAAATATGATATCGAAATGACGCAAGAAACTAACATACGTAACCCTGGGTCCAAAATCGCAGCAGATGCAGCGCAGAAAAAGAAAAAACAAAATCCTGGCAAGAAAAATACAGAGGCTTTGGCGATTGCGCTGCGTGCTAATCTGATGCGACGAAAGACACGTGAGCGCGCAGCAAAAGCCATGCAGATAAATATCGACAGTGAGGGGTAATGGATAAGATCAAAATTACGGGCGGCGCGCCACTGAACGGAGTCATTCCAATCTCTGGAGCAAAAAACGCAGCTCTGCCTTTGATGATTGCCTCTTTACTTACACGAGATACATTGACCCTCGCGAATATGCCACTTCTTGCTGATGTGACTCAACTTGAACGGATCCTTGGCAATCATGGGGTTGATTTCGCCATTTCGGGAAAACGTTCGGGGCAGACAGAGAATACGGGACGCACTGTACATTTTACAGCGCGTGATATCGTAGATACAACAGCGCCCTATGAGCTCGTCTCGCGAATGCGCGCAAGCTTCTGGGTGTTAGCGCCATTGGTGGCGCGAATGGGCGCCGCGCGTGTTTCGTTGCCGGGAGGCTGTGCAATTGGCACGCGTCCTGTTGATCTGCTGATCATGGCGATGGAGAAACTCGGCACAAAAATTGAAATTGAAAACGGCTATGTGGTCGCAGAGGCGAAAAAGGGCCTTGTCGGCGGCGAGATCGACTTTCCAAAAGTCACCGTTGGCGGAACGCATACCGCTTTGATGGCGGCCTCTTTAGCGCGAGGCGCAACGGTTATTAGAAATGCAGCGCGCGAGCCAGAAATCGTTGATCTTGCCGAGTGTCTAAAGAAAATGGGTGCAAAGATCATAGGCGCTGGTCAATCAACGATTGAGGTGCAGGGTGTTGGTTCGTTGCATGGCGCGCATCACGACGTTTTGCCAGATCGAATAGAAGCAGGAACATACGCCATGGCTGTTGCAATGGCGGGTGGAGATGTTTTGCTTGCTGGCGCGCGTGCAGATCTTTTGCAGGCGGCGCTCGATGCGCTGACGAAGAGCGGAGCAAGCGTATGTGAAACAAGCGACGGATTGCGTGTTTCTCGTAATGGCGGCGCAATACATCCGGTTGATATTGATACTGCGCCATTTCCTGATTTTCCAACAGATCTACAGGCGCAATTTATGGCTTTGATGACTCGCGCCGCAGGAACGTCTCGTATAACCGAAACGATTTTTGAAAACCGATTCATGCATGTTCAGGAGCTAGCGCGCCTTGGTGCGAATATTAAGCTCGAAGGGGATACAGCGATCGTGACGGGATCAGATCATCTCGAAGGCGCGCCGGTCATGGCGACTGATTTACGCGCCTCTGTTTCTCTTGTGATTGCAGGTCTTGCTGCACGAGGAGAGACAACGATCAACCGCGTTTATCATCTCGATCGAGGTTTCGAGCGTTTAGAGAATAAATTGCGCGCCTGTGGCGCTCAGATTGAGCGGGTGAGCGGACAGGGATAATTTTGCTATCACCCACGCGCAGCCAGTGGAACAATATTATGCAAATGTTGATCGGCTGTATCAAAGAACCGACGTAAATTACGCGCCGCTTGTCTGATGCGTTGTTCGTTCTCAACCAAAGCTAGTCGCAAAAAGCCTTCTCCATGCTCGCCGAAACCTTCCCCTGGTGCGACGGCAAGATCGGCTTTTTCAATTAATAGTTTAGAAAATTCAAGGCTGCTCATGGCGCTGAATCGTTCTGGAACGGGCGCCCAGGCAAACATTGAAGCGCTTGGGGCCGGTATGGGCCATCCCGCTTGCAGGAAGCTTTCCACCATCACGTCGCGCCGGCGTTTGTATGTTGCGCGCATGTCTTTCACGCAATCATCAGGGCCGTTCAGCGCGGCGGCTGCCGCGACCTGAATTGGCGTGAAAGCGCCATAATCCAAGTAACTCTTTACACGGGCTAAGGCGGCGCAAAGTCGCTCGTTGCCAACAGCAAATCCCATGCGCCAGCCCGCCATGGAGAAGGTCTTTGACATGGAGGTGAACTCTACCGTGACATCTATGGCCCCAGGCACTTGCAGCACTGAAGGAGGAGGCATGTCGTCAAAGAAGACTTCGGCATAAGCGAGATCTGAAAGAATAAAAATTTCATGTTTTTTCGCAAATGCAACAAGATCTTTGTAAAAATCAAGCGAGGCGACTTCCGCCGTTGGGTTTGAGGGATAGCAGACTACGACAGCAATTGGTTTTGGAATGGAGTGCATCATTGCGCGCTCCATCGCTGAGAAATAAGAAGGCGTCGGGTTAGATGGAACGGAGCGAATAACGCCGCCAGCCATGAGAAATCCGAAAGCGTGTATTGGATAAGAGGGGTTCGGCACCAAAATGACATCGCCAGGAGCTGTGATGGCCTGGGCCATATTGGCAAACCCTTCCTTAGATCCAAGGGTCGCAACAATTTGCGTGTCGGGGTTAAGCGATACGTCAAAGCGTCTTTGGTAGTAATAGGCTTGGGCGCGACGAAGGCCGGCGATGCCTTTGCTTGCTGAGTAACGGTCTGTGCGAGGTCTTCCCGCAGTTTCAACAAGCTTATCGATCACATGCTTTGGCGCCTGGAGATCCGGGTTACCCATGCCAAGGTCGATGATGTCCGCGCCTCCAGCGCGCGCGCGCGCCTTAAGGCGGTTAACCTGCTCAAAAACATAAGGCGGCAGGCGCTTGATGCGATAAAAGTCCGACATGCGAGAGTGGATCCGGTTTGTTGTGTAAAGAGATAGTAGCGATTTCTGAGGCTCACGTCAGGGCCTCTCATACCCAACCCGCTATTTCGCGCTTTGCGAGGGTTTCAAGAAGATCAAGTCCTTCTGCGCTATCATTAAGACATGGCAGGCGCGCGAATTTTTCTCCACCCTTTTCCAGAAAAATATCACGAATCTCGACACCAAGTTCTTCAATCGTCTCAAGACAATCGGCAGAAAACCCTGGCGCAAAAATCGCCAGGCGCTTTGTGCCTGATTCAGCCAGCGATGCAATCACCTCGCTGGTATACGGCTTGATCCATTCTGCCGGTCCAAACCGAGACTGAAAAGAAAGTCGTAGTTTTTCTTCTGGCATATTCAGCGCCTCTCGTAAGAGACGCCAAGTCGTTTCGCACTGCTCACGATAAGGGTCACCGCGATCAACCTGCGCTTTGGGAAGGCCATGGAATGATGCGATGATCACTTCTGGTTCAAAATCAAGCGCCGCAAGGTCTCGGCGTAGATTGTTTGCAAGTGCGTTTATATATGAGGGATCATCATAATAAGGCGCGCCAATGCGTATGGCGGGTTGGCTCCGCATTTTCCCAAGTGCATAAAATGCATCATCCGCCACAGAGGCTGTTGTTGATGCAGCGTATTGAGGATAAAGCGGCAGCAGCGCTATGCGATTGCACCCCTGCGCCATAAGCGCGTTTATTTTGTCGGGAATAGAAGGTGCGCCGTATCTTAGCGCGTAATCAATAATAACAGGCGCTTTACCGCTCAGAGCTGCTGAGCGCAGGCCAAGCTTTTCCGCCTGCAAGCGCGTTATTGTTTTCAGCGGTCCTTCGCCGATGTCATGATTCCAGATGGCCTGGTAGGCCAGAGCAGAGCGTTTGGGGCGCGTATTTAAAATAATGCCATGTAGGATTGGCAGCCATAAAATGCGGGGCAAATCAACAACGCGTGGATCTGACAGGAATTGCGCAAGATAGCGGCGCACAGAGCGCGGATCAGGCGCGTCCGGCGTGCCAAGATTTACCAGCAATAATCCTACGGGCGTCTCAAGCGAGGTCACGGACGTATCCTTTCAAAAGTCGCAAATTCTTCTGCGGCCATGGTAAAAGTCTGTTCAGTCGTCGGAAACGCGCCCATGCGCACATCCCTAGCATAGGAAGCGACAGCTTCACGCAACGCATGGCCGATCGCGCCATATTGTCGATTGTGTTTGAATTTGCGACGCGTAATGCCCGCAAGATCGTTGACAACAAGCACTTGCCCATTCGTGTCAGCGCCAGCTCCAATGCCGATCGTCACGGCGTTGATACGGTTTGTAATGCGGTAGGCTAATTCTCTCGGCACCAATTCTAGCACAAGAAATTTTTGTCCGGCTTTATCAAGCGCAATGGCGTCATCAAAAAGTTTGCAAGCAGAGACGGCGTCTTTGCCTTGTCGACGTTTTAAGGCGTGGTGTTGAGACTCAAGGCCAAGATGACAGCAAACGTCAAATCCTGCATTGGCAAGCGTGGCGGTTATTTCTGGTCGTGCGCCTTCAAACTTAATACAACTTGCGCCAGCGCGACGAAGCAGATCTGCGCTGATCATCGCCTGCTGCGGCGTGTCGTAAGAAGCATAGGGTAGGTCGCCGATAATATAAACATCCGGCGCTCCCCGTCGAACGGCGGCAATATGATGCGCCATGTCTGTTAGCGTGACATCGCGCTCATGAGGGTAGCCAAGGATATTGACGCCAACGCTGTCGCCAACAAGAATGATGTCTGTGCCCGCTTCTACAATCAAGCGCGCGGTTGGCGCATCATAGGCCGTCAAAGATACAATCTTGACGCCCTGGCGTTTCATTTCCAGAAAGTGTTCAGCGGTCGGCACGTAAAGGCTCCGGTGACGCGTCTTCTTATCAGAGGCAAGGCTAGCGCGCGGCGGCGTCTTTACAGGCGTTCGGGCGCAGAGGCAGTTGTATCTGTTGCAGGTCGTTACATTTGTCGCAGGCGGCGAGGGGGGTGGACAGTATTGCCAACAATAGCCAGGCTTTTATTTTAGACATCATTCCGTCACTCCAGCTCTAGAAGCATGGCGGGGCTCCTGTCGAGACCATAAAGACGGGGTCGATGCGCGGCAAGCAGCATGGGTGATCTCGCAATCGGCTTGCATAGTTGAAAAAGACCGCTATAACCCCGGCATCGTAACGTTCCTGGCTGGGGGCTGAACGGAAGCGCCCATTCGGGCTAGGGTTTCCCGTCTTCCCGTGTCTCCGCCTTCGAATTTTGCTTATCGAGCCTTTCCGAGGGGCTCGAAGGGCTTCGCGCCGGGGCGGTTTACGACAACGGAAAGGCAGCACGTCATGGCTCTTTATGAGCATGTCTATCTTGCGCGTCAGGATATTTCTCCCCAGCAGGTGGAGACCCTGACAGGGCAGTTCAAAAATATCATCACATCATTGGGCGGCACGGTCGGTAAGACTGAGTATTGGGGCGTTAAGTCCTTAGCCTATCGGATCAAAAAGAACCGAAAAGCGCATTTCACACTGCTCAACATTGACGCACCGCCAGCGGCCATAACAGAGCTTGAGCGTCAGCAAGGCATTAACGAAGATATCTTGAGAATTTTAACGCTACGCGTGGATGAGCATGAAGAAGGCCCTTCCGCACAATTGCGCAAGCGCGACGATGATGATCGTGGCGGTGAGCGCCGTGGCGGAGGATCTCGCGGCGATCGCCCAGATCGTCGTTCGCGTCGTGACGAAGGTCGCATGGAAGGAGATATGGAATGACTACTGGCGCTCGTCGTCCTTTCTTCCGTCGTCGGAAATCCTGCCCTTTCTGTGGCGCCAATGCGCCAAAGATCGATTACAAGGATACGCGTCTCCTCTCGCGGTATATCAGTGAGCGAGGTAAGATCGTCCCCTCTCGCATCACGGCGGTTTCAGCCAAGAAGCAACGTGAGCTATCCCAGGCGATCAAGCGCGCAAGATTTCTTGGCTTGTTGCCTTACGTTATTCGCTAAAAATTATAAAATATACGCTGAAAAATCGCGTCCTTTGGGGCGCGATTTTTATTTGACGGCCGTCTTTAGGCGCTGTCATTTTTGCTGCTTGTCATAAATTGCGCAGCTGCGAGTTTCGCAAAATATCCGTCTCTCGCAGTGAGCTCATCGAAGGCGCCGGTTTCGACAATTTCTCCATGATCAAAGACGAGAATGCGGTCCGCATTGCGGATCGTAGCGAGACGATGGGCGATAACAAAGGTTGTTCGACCTTTTGTCGCAGCTTCGAGCGCTTTCTGAATCAGTCTTTCTGTTGTTGCGTCAAGTGCAGAAGTCGCTTCGTCAAACACAAGGATCGGGGGGTTTTTTAAGAGCGCGCGCGCGATAGAAAGACGTTGGCGCTCGCCGCCAGAGAGTGTGCGGCCGCGTTCTCCGATTTGGGTGGCGTGGCCATCGCTTTGGCGGGAAACAAACTCTTTGGCTTGTGCGAGCTCAAGCGCTTTCGAAATTTCATCATCAGTCGCGTCTGGATCGCCAATGCGGAGATTTTCCTCGATAGTCCGCGCAAAGAGCATAGGCTCTTGGAAGACGACGCCAATATTTCGACGTAGCGACGCGAGCGTAAAATCGCGTATATCAATGTTGTCGATTTTCACAACGCCGTTATCGGGGTCGAAGACGCGGTGGAGCAAGCCCAGGGTTGTGGATTTTCCTGATCCCGTTGATCCAACAAGCGCGATTGTTTCCCCCGGATTTACGACAAAATTTATGTTTCTGATGGCTTGTCTGCGGCCATCATAAGAGAAGCTCACGTTATCAAAAGAAACGGCCCCAGAGAGTCTTCCTGCGTCAATCGCATCTAGTCGGTCAGCAACAACTGGTTTTGTGTCGAGGACATTGAAGAAGTCTTTAATTTTTTCTGACTGCATGAAGAGTACATTGACAAAGCCAACGACCTGCTCGAGGCGGCCGATGAGCATTGTTGCAAAATTCATGAAGGTAACAATTTCGCCAATAGTTGCTTGGTCGCGCATATGCAGCCAGGCTCCGAGCAGAAAGATTGATAGCAGGGTTAGGGTTGCTGATGCGCGACTAGCAACCACCACCAGCGCCCACCAAGACAAAACAGGCATTTGGGCGGCGAGTAAATCATCGATGATTCGATTAAGTGTTTGCGCTTCCCGTTCTACGCGCGTGAAACTTTGAACAACAGGAATGTTTCCCAACGTGTCTGAGGCATGTTCAGCTAGCGAGGAATTAAAGCGTTCTACTTGTCCTTGAAGAGCCTCTGTGCGCCGAAGAACATAACTGGTCGCAATATAAAAAATTCCTACTAAGAATATTAACAATGCGCCAAGACGCCAGTTGATGAAAAGCGTCATCGGCAAGAGAATGAAAAGAGCAACAAAGGATGCGCAATTTTCTCGAAAAAAAGATAGCCACAGTCCAAACATCGCTGCTGCGCCATCCAGCATTGTTTTTAATAATCGGCCTGAGTGAATGTTGGTGTGAAATGTCAGTGGTAGACTTAAAACATGATTGAAATAGTCTGACATAATTGCAAGACGACGCCGGTGCGCGAGGCGATCAGCGTTAAGGCCTACAAGAATCGCGCCGCCGATCGAGAACAGTCCAAAGCTAGCCCATGCAGTTACAAGTGGTAAAAGCTCATGCCACGTCAGCTTTTGTCCGGGCGTCTGCGCGCGGGTCATAAGGTCAATGATGCGTCCAAAAAGCAAAGGCTCAGCAAATTGTGCGCCAGCGAGCGCCAGATTGGCGCAGACAAGTATTATGACCAGTCGAGATTGTGGACGCAGGAGACCAAGAACCCGCATATAAATTTTGATAACGAACATGGCTATGGCCTAAATGCAGCGTGCTATGATTGAGCTTAGATGAAAGAATATTTTTGCATCGCCAAAGCGGTGTAATTGGATGAGGGAGGGTTTATTCCTCTTCCCCAAAACGATTTGCAATTAGTGTCTCAAGCGCATTTAGCGCGTCTGTGGCATGTGGGCCCGAAGCGCTAACCCGGATCGTCGAGCCAATGCCCGCGCCCAGTGTGAGTATTCCCATGATTGAGCCGCCGCCCACTATCTCTCCGTCTTTAGAGACAGTGATGTCCGCTTCGTATTTTTCGCAGCACTGAACGAACTTTGCCGTCGCGCGCGCATGTAGCCCTTTTTTATTGATGATAAGAAAATCCCGCGCTGTCACATTGGCGTCTATTTTGTCTAGGGCGTCAGACATGCAATCTGTCACTTCGAATTGAGAACCTTGCTCGCAATATAGACATATTTTCGGCCTGCGTCTTGAGCTTGGACCACAGCTTGCTCGAGTGGCGCGCTATCGCGGACTGAGGCTAGTTTGATCAGCATGGGTAAGTTAATGCCAGCAAGCACTTCGACCTTGCTTCCATTCATAACAGAAATTGCGAGATTTGAAGGAGTGCCGCCAAACATGTCTGTCAAAATGACAACTCCGTCGCCGCTATCAGCCTCTCGAATTGCATTGATAATATCTATACGACGACGCTCCATGTCGTCCTCTGGGCCGATAGAAATCGACACAAGTTGTTTTTGAGGCCCCACCACATGTTCCAGAGCCGCACGGAACTCTGAGGCGAGGTGGCCGTGGGTCACCAAGACCATTCCGATCATTCGATCCTACCACTCATAAGAACGTCTCATGATCGCAGATGCCCAAGTTGAACGTTGTGACAATTACATTTATCCAGCGAAAGGGGCGCTTTTTTCTTGGGTCTTGTTCGCGGTTTGCCAAATCTTGGCGCAGGCTAAGGGGCGCATTTTGTGCGTTGCGAAGAAATTGGCAAGCAAAAAGCGCATAATTTTGATGAATAAGCATAACTCATTGAATAAAAATGTGAATTACGGTCGCGGCCCAACGGCAGTTTGAGCCAATGCGGAGTCGGGGTAAGCTGATCCCCATCAATATGTCTTTTTTCTCGCTCTCCTCAGGGTAACGTGATGGCGCTTGGCTAGCGGGAGCCAGGTCAATAATGGCATTCAAAATACAGGCTGGCTCATAGGGCTTTTTAACCAAGCCGAGGCCGCGGGTTTCGATCATGCCGGCGATTTCGGGGTGTGGCCGCGCAATGAGCCTGCCATTTTTGCTGTTTATCTGCACGCGGTCATCGGCGACGAGGCGTGCAAAATCTCCGCGCAACCGAGCTTGAGCAATCAGTTCCAGCGTCAACATGCTTTTTCCTGCGCCGCTTGGGCCGCGAAGTAAGAGTCCTGTTTCACCAATCACCAGCGCATTCGCGTGGACATAATGCTTAGAGCCCTGCATGGTTATTGTGCGGCTGGAAGCCAAACGACGAAACGCGCGCCGAGCGTATGATCGTGTTGATCAAGTTCATCTGTGCCCTCGGGATTTAACAACGTGCGATTGAACGCGCGAATGCGCCCGCCATGCGCCTCTACGATTTGTCTAGATATTGCCAATCCTAGTCCTGAATTATCGCCAAAGCCTTGTTCCGGACGATCTGTATAAAAGCGTTCAAAAACGCGTTCAAATGCGCCATGAGGAATGCCAGGGCCGTCGTCATCTACAATAATCTCATAGCCATTAATGGGGTGACCGCCTGGTCCCAGGGCTGTTTCAGGCCACAAAGAGACCCTCACGGTGCCGTCATGTTTAGAGAATGAGCGTGCATTGTCGATAAGGTTGTTGAAGACCTGGCCTAGTCGTGAATCGTGACCAAAAACCCGCCAATTTTCTAATTGTGTTGCTGTTGGTTTGATTGTGAGCTCAATCTTTACATGATCCCCTTTCTCGATAGTGCGCGCAATATCCACAATCGTTTTCAAAGCGATTGCAAGATTAACCTCTTCCATATCAGCGCGCGCCAGTTCGGCATCCAGACGAGAGGCGTCGGAAATATCGCTTATTAGTCGATCGAGGCGTTTGACGTCATGTTGAATAATCTCAAGAAGTCGATTGCGCGAGGTTTCTGTTTTTGCAATCGGCAAGGTTTCAACAGCGCTCCGTAAAGAGGTTAGTGGGTTTTTTAATTCATGCGCGACATCTGCAGCGAAGTGCTCTATGGCCTCAATGCGATTGTAGAGGGCTTTAGTCATGTCGCGAAGCGCGCCGGAGAGGTGTCCGATTTCATCCTGACGATCCGAGAAGTCGGGGATTTCTTGTCTTGATTTGACGCCGAGTCGGACGCGATCTGCCGCTTCAGCCAGCCTGTGCATGGGTTCTGTAATTGTGTTTGTGAAGAATAGAGAAATAAGCAGCATCACACCGGCAGAAACAAGGAAAATGCGAATAATCCCCCAGCGTTCAGCGGCGATGACGGTATCAAAATCGCCGCTCATTGTCGAAAGCAACAGTGCGCCTTGCGCTGTCCGAGAGCGCTGTATCGGCACGGCAACAGAGATGACGGTTTGTCCTTGAGCATTTGCTCGTACAATCGTTCCAGCATTGCCGTCCAATGCGGCTTCAACTTCCGGATATAAGCGCCCATTAGCCAGACCAATGTCCTCATACAAGGGAAGGTCTGGGCGTCCCAAAAGTCGACGAAAGGAATTGATGGTATTTTGCAAGGTGGATGAAGCGTCCACTGTTACGCGTTGCGTATCGACAGCAGGAAGATCAAAACGCAATATATTTGTGCGTCCTGATGCTGGGCGGGAGTCGAGCAACAGGGCGCCTTCCTTGTTATAAATACGTGCGCGTAATCGTGTTGGCGTTACCAGTCGTCTCAACAAGGGTCCGGCGCGTTCTGGATTGAGCGACGACTCTTGCGGCAATGGATCGGCTTCACCACTATGGGTGACATCGCCAGGAGCGAGTTTTAAAAGTTTGTCAGGATCGATGGAAATTGAGTCAGTATCAACTGTTGCTGAAGCAGCAATTGCAGCTGCGATAATTTCACCTTGCGTCAACAGGCTTTGCACGCGCGCGTCGATTAATCCTTCACGGAATTGATTGAGATAAAGAAAGCCTGCAAGCAGAGCGACGAGTCCGCCAAGATTTAGAACAATAATACGCCGTGTGAGAGAGGAAGAAAAATGAGATTGAAAACTTCGTAGAAGTCTGAGCCAGCGAACATTGAGTGCGCGACGTCTGCGTGAACCGCGCGACATGCTTTCGTTATTAGGCTTCTTTGGCTCGTCTAACTGATTATGAATGAGGAGCTCTCACGCTTTGTTTCAGCCAAGTCCCATCTATATGCTTGGCGACTAGATTTAGAAGATTATGTTGCGCCGGATATTTCGTCTTGAGCGAGTCGTGCGGCTTCTTTGTTGTACGCTAGGCTTCCTTAAATCTGTAGCCTACGCCATAAAGCGTTTCGATCATCTCGAAGTCATCGTCTGCAGCTTTAAACTTTTTACGTAGGCGTTTGATGTGGCTATCAATGGTGCGATCATCAACATAGACTTGATCATCATAGGCTGCGTCCATTAAGGCGTTGCGGCTTTTCACAACGCCTGGGCGTTGCGCGAGAGATTGAAGAATTAAAAATTCCGTTACTGTCAGCACGACAGGCTCCCCGCGCCAGGTGCATGTGTGGCGCTCTGGATCCATGACGAGGGCGCCACGTTCGATTGCTTTTGCTTCAACTTCTTTCTGAGCGGTTGCTTCTTTTGGATTGGACCGGCGCAAAATAGCTTTCACGCGTTCCACGAGAAGGCGCTGGGAGAAGGGCTTGTGAATAAAGTCATCAGCGCCCATCTTTAGGCCAAACAGCTCGTCGATTTCTTCGTCTTTTGACGTAAGAAAAATGACGGGAAGGTCAGATTTCTGGCGAAGGCGCCGCAAAAGCTCCATACCGTCCATGCGCGGCATTTTAATATCAAATATAGCGAGATCTGGTGGATTGGCGCGTAACCCGTCAAGCGCTTGAGCGCCATCCGTGTATGTCTGAACGCGGTAGCCTTCGCCCTCAAGCGCGATAGACACCGACGTGAGGATGTTGCGGTCGTCGTCCACGAGAGCGATAGTCGGCATTCTCACCCTTTAAGAATTACTATGTGAAATGACTGTCTCCGCCCTCACCCACAACTTCGCGGCACGGCAGAGCATGTAACTATGGCATGGCTTATATATTAGTTTGCCATAATTAGCACACCAGTCTGGCGGTGTCTCTCTAAACTTAATGAAAACATAAAGATAAGCGATTTTAAAGACAAGGCCTTGATGCCTGCTTGAGTGTCGTTGGCGGATGTTGGCGGCGATCCCAAAGCCGAATCGCGGTCCTTATTCAGAAAAATGCGTCTGACCGCATAATCGAGAGTGGGGTCTGTGTCGCCAGTCAGGCTGGCCTAACGGCAGATAATCATGAGGCGTTGATTGTCATGCAGCTCGGCAAAAAAGCGCCAAAAGCGTAATTTGACATCGATGGACTAGGGCACTGTTTCCGCAAAACACTGCGCAGCTATGGGGCAAGGTATCCCGATCAGGGTCTCACTTGGAGTCTTGATGCTGACGCCTCGGACTTCACGAGGCAGAAATGTTGGATTGGATGAAATTTGCACGCATGACATAAAATGGATCTTTTAGGAGGCGCGCACAGGCCAGGCTGGGCGCGCCAATCCGCAGCAGATCAATTTTTATTAAGAATCTGGGAAATTTCATCCTTCAGCAGCAATCGCTTCTTTTTGAGCGTTTCAATTGTTGCATCGTCAGCCGGTTCGACCTCTGTTTCCATGCGGTGCAAAGTGCGGTTGATCGTGTGGTATTCTTCAGCAAGGCGAGAGAAGTGAGCATTCGTGAGTTTTAGCGAATGGATCGCCGCCGCTTGTTCTGGAAATTCTTCATGTAACTCATGGGCAACATGGCTCATATTCAGTCTCCACCCCCAAAAAAATCTTATCTATCCTCGTCGCGCAAAAGGACTAAGCCAACCAAAAGGACGGCAGTCGAGGCTGCATTGCGGCCGAAGCGCGACGCTTATACGGCTTTTCTTTAGAAAAATAGAATGGGTTTATGAAAAAACTTATCGTTAATCGGATTCTTTGCTTGACGCGCTTGGTTGTCGCGACTAGTTTCCGCGGACTTTCGACAGGCCGTAAGTCCACGCCGTCGATGAGCGCCTCGCTCGTGACCTTTCGGACTTATACGCTGTCGCCTTACCTGTGACCGCCAAGAGTAGCTGGTAAAAACCAGTTTGGCACTAATCCCGTCGTTTCGGCGACGGACAGGAGGGCACGATCCTGGTTTTTCCGGGGTCCTCTGCAATAGGAGCGCCTTGGCCATCCGGCTGACGGCGCTTCGACCGTTTGCGCGTTCACATGATCGCGCCAATGGCTTTCCCGTGAAATCCGCCGGTTGCGAATAAACGCATGTGGCGCAAGGACGAATAGATGCCGACGATCAGTCAATTGATCCGCAAGCCGCGACACCCGAAGACATATCGTGAGAAGTCACGCCATCTTGGCGCGTGTCCTCAGAAGCGTGGTGTATGTACGCGCGTTTATACGACAACGCCAAAGAAGCCAAACTCAGCTTTGCGTAAGGTCGCCAAGGTGCGGTTGACCAATGGCTTTGAAGTCATTGGCTACATTCCCGGCGAAGGCCATAACCTTCAGGAACACTCTGTGGTTATGATCCGCGGCGGCCGCGTCAAGGATCTTCCCGGCGTTCGTTATCACATTTTGCGCGGCGTGCTCGACACGCAGGGCGTCAAAGACCGTAAGCAGCGCCGTTCGAAATACGGCGCGAAGCGTCCGAAGTAAGGAGCAGCGCCGATGTCGAGACGTCACAGAGCAGAGAAACGCGAGGTTTTCGAGGACGCCAAATATGGCGACGTCGTTCTCGCGAAATTCATGAACTCCATTATGTATGATGGCAAAAAGTCTGTTGCGGAAGCCATTGTCTACGGTGCGCTTGATCAGGTTGAAGCCAAAGCGAAGAGCGATCCGGTGGGCGTTTTCCGTCAGGCGCTTGAAAACGTCGCGCCAGCCATCGAAGTTCGGTCGCGTCGCGTTGGCGGCGCTACTTATCAAGTTCCTGTTGAAGTGCGTAACGAGCGACGTCAGGCTTTGGCGATCCGTTGGATCATTACTGCTGCGCGCGCCCGTAACGACAAAACCATGATTGATCGACTGTCGGCAGAATTGCTTGACGCGTCAAACAATCGTGGCGCAGCCGTTAAAAAGCGCGAAGACACCCATCGCATGGCGGAAGCAAACCGCGCCTTTTCGCATTACCGCTGGTAAGGCGTCGACAAGCTCTCATCGAGGACATTCATTATGGCCCGCTCCCATCCGATCGAGGATTACCGAAACTTCGGTATCATGGCGCATATTGACGCCGGTAAGACAACTACGACCGAGCGCATCCTTTACTACTCTGGCAAGAGTCACAAAATCGGCGAAGTGCATGAAGGCGCTGCGACGATGGACTGGATGGAGCAGGAGCAAGAGCGCGGCATTACAATTACTTCTGCCGCCACGACAACTTTTTGGAACGGCAAACGGCTGAATATTATCGACACGCCAGGCCATGTTGACTTCACGATTGAGGTGGAGCGTTCGCTGCGTGTGCTTGATGGCGCGGTATGTGTGCTGGACGGCAACCAGGGTGTTGAGCCTCAAACCGAGACAGTATGGCGTCAGGCTGATAAATATAACGTTCCGCGCATCGTTTTCGTCAATAAGATGGACAAGATTGGCGCCGATTTCTTCCGTTGCGTCTCTGATATTAAGACGCGTGTTGGCGGCCGGCCTGTTTGCGTTCAATTGCCGATTGGCGCAGAGAATAATTTTAAGGGCGTCATTGATCTCATTCGCATGAAAGCTGTTGTGTGGGACGATGAGGCGCTTGGCGCAAAATATCACGACGAAGAAATACCTGCAGATCTTCTCGATCAAGCAAAAGAATATCGCATGGCTCTAATTGAAGCTGCGGTTGAGCTTGATGATGGCGCGATGTCTGCCTATCTCGATGGTGTTGAACCAGACGAAGCAACGCTAAAGTCTCTCATCCGCAAGGCAGTGCGCGGCATAGTGTTTCATCCGGTTTTTTGTGGTTCTGCCTTTAAAAATAAGGGCGTTCAACCGCTTCTTGACGCTGTGGTGGATTTCTTGCCGTCGCCAATCGATCGTGAGGCGATCAAGGGCGTTGATATGGATACAGGCGCAGATATGGCGCGTAATCCGTCTGATGCAGAGCCTTTCTCCATGCTCGCCTTCAAGATCATGGATGATCCCTTTGTCGGAACGATTACCTTTGCGCGCGTCTATTCTGGAAAAATTGAGTCTGGTACGACTGTGCTCAATTCAACCAAAGACAAAAAAGAGCGTATTGGCCGCATGTTGCTGATGCATGCCAATAATCGTGAAGATATCAAAGAGGCTTATGCTGGCGATATTGTTGCGCTAGCTGGCCTTAAGGAAACGCGAACAGGTGATACGCTTTGCGACATGCAGAAGCCTGTCATTCTTGAGCGCATGGAGTTCCCTGAGCCGGTTATTGAAATCGCGATAGAGCCAAAATCGAAGGCGGATCAAGAAAAGCTTGGTCTTGCGCTTCAAAAGCTTGCTGCTGAAGATCCTTCTTTCCGTGTCTCGACAGATCAGGAAAGCGGACAGACCATTCTTAAGGGAATGGGAGAGCTTCATCTTGACATTAAGGTCGACATTTTAAAGCGAACCTACAAGGTCGACGCGAATATTGGCGCGCCTCAGGTTGCTTATCGGGAGCGACTTGGTCGCAAAACAGAAATTGATTACACGCATAAAAAACAAACTGGCGGCACAGGACAGTTTGCGCGTGTAAAAATTATTTTTGAGCCCAATGAGCCAGGCGCTGGCAATGAGTTCGAAAGCAAAATCGTTGGCGGCGCCGTGCCGAAGGAATATATTCCTGGCGTCGATAAGGGAATCCAGTCTGTTACAACTTCAGGAATCCTTGCAGGCTTCCCTGTCGTTGAATTGAAGGCGACTCTCATCGATGGCGCCTTCCATGACGTCGACTCCTCTGTTCTTGCGTTTGAGATCGCTTCTCGCGCAGCAACGCGTGAGGCTCTGCAAAAGGGCGGGTCGGTGCTGCTCGAGCCAATCATGAAGGTCGAAGTCGTAACGCCGGAAGAATACACTGGCTTTGTCATCGGCGATTTGAATTCCCGTCGCGGACAAATTCAGGGTCAAGATATGCGCGCGAATGCTGTTGTGATCAACGCAATGGTGCCGCTTGCGAATATGTTTGGCTATGTCAATCAGCTGCGCTCTGGAACGCAAGGGCGCGCAAGTTACACAATGTTATTCGATCACTACGAACAGGTGCCTGAAGCTGAGTCTAAAAAGGTTCAGGCTAAATACGCCTAATCTTACAAGGTCGACGGTAAACGGAACACTAGAGGAGCACGGCGATGGCCAAGGAAAAATTTTCACGCACGAAGCCGCATTGCAATATTGGGACGATTG
>DAIRFH010000029.1:0-26118 GCA_036795145.1 Methylocystis sp.
TCATATCCATCTTGCTCCAGTCCTCGTGAATTGAGTTAGAAAATGGCGACCTGCTTATCTCGTCATGATTGGGCATTTACTGGGCGATTTTGCAAATGACCATGGCAGCAGACGCCCGAGTCCAGCGTCTTGTCACTTTGCTTCAATCAGCTCTGCGCCCGCCACCAGGTGGGAAAAGAATATTTTTTGCTCTTTCTATTGGCGTCATCTGCCACTTGCTGTTTGCTGCAGCAGTTGGGGCCATGATGATTGAGATGTTTTTTGGTCTTAGCAGAAGCTATGGCTCAGTCCCATGGCCATGGGCCGGCTTATTAGATTTTGTTCTGATTATTCAGTTTCCGCTCACGCATTCCTTTTTGCTCACTGCGACAGGCTCGCGGTGTCTTGGCCGACTTATCCCTGGACCTCACGGCGCTACGCTTGCCACAACAACTTACGCAATAATTGCATCCCTTCAGCTCCTTGCGCTCTTCTTGTTATGGACGCCAACACATATCATTTGGTGGCAAGCAGAAGGAGAAGTATTCTGGGGCATATGCGCACTCTATGCGATCAGCTGGTGCTTGCTCATCAAGGCAAGTTTTGATGCTGGGGCAGAGGTTCAGTCTGGGGCATTGGGCTGGATGTCGCTGATGGCGAAAATACGCCCCGTGTTTCCCGATATGCCAACTGAGGGGTTATTCCGCATCATTCGTCAGCCTATCTATGTCGCCTTCGCCATGACTTTATGGACAGTTCCTGTCTGGACGCCTGATCAGCTATCACTCGCAGTTTGCTACACACTCTACTGCTTTTTCGCACCGCGATTAAAGGAACGCAGATTTGAGAGTCGCTATGGCGAACGCTTTCGTCACTATCGTGAAGCTGTGCCTTACGCATGCCCACGTCTCTTTGCTTCAAGGCGAAACTCTGATGCGTAATGATCTAACAATATACAATAAGATTGCCGATCAGTGGTGGTCGGAAGAAATTCGGTGGGTTCGTATATTAAAAAATCTTGCCCAAGGCCGGCTTGCATGGTTCGATCAAGCTCTTGATTGGCGCAATAAAGAGGTTCTTGATCTTGGATGCGCCGGTGGCTTCATGGCCGAAGCAATTGCAAAGCGTGGAGCAACTGTTACTGGGATTGATCCTGCTCAAAAAGCAGTAGAATCAGCCAGAATTCATGCAGAGAAAGAAAAGCTCTCAATAAAATACGATGTTGGCGTGGGCGAGTCGTTACCTTATGCAGCTCAGACATTTGATATTGTTGTTTGCGTAGATGTTCTAGAGCATGTCTCAGATCTCGATAAGGTTATCAGCGAAATTGCACGGGTTCTCAGACCAGGTGGGTATCTCGCCTATGATACGATCAATCGCACCAGTCTTGCCCGTTTTGCCGCCGTCACTCTTGCTGAAGATTTTTTGGGCATACTGCCACGAGGCACCCATGATCCCGATCTTTTTATCAAGCCATCTGAATTACACGCTGTTATGGAGAGAGCTGGATTAATTGTTGAACCTATCGTTGGCCTTGGACCAATTGGTCTCGATAAGCGCCTTGACCTTACTTTTGGGCGAGTTCCATTTACCGGGATAATTTATATGGGGCTGGCGCGTCTCAAGGGAGAGCAACAATTCTGACCCTTGGCTTTCTTCTTGTAGCAATTCTCTTTGGCGGCATGGTCCTCTATTCATTTGGATTTGCTGCGTTCATTTTCCATGTATTGCCGTCTGAGGCGGCTGGACCAATCATTAGACGCGCCTTCCCGTTTTTTTATCTATTTGTTATTATTTCGTCTGCGATTTCAGCAATTTTGATATTTTCATTTGATAAAATTGGAGCAGGGATTCTTCTTGTAATAGCAACTACAACCTTGCCGACACGTCAACTTCTGATGCCGGCTATTAACAGGGCAACTGATCGTGGCGACAAAAGCTCATTTAAATTGCTGCATAGCTTATCTGTTGCCGTTACATTAACTCATATTTTCTTATCTGCATGGGTATTGCTCAGATTCATTCAAGGATAGCCTAGAGTTGTAAGGACGGCTTACAGCAGGCCAAAAAGCTCTTGGGAATAACAATAGTGCGAAATCTTCAATGCGACGTTGAGGGTGAGATTTTAGATAGAAAAATTTCCTATTCATTGCATAAGGCAAAGACCATCATCGAAACTGGCGCGAGGATTACAATACAAAAAGGCCTCATTCATCGCGGGGTAATCGGCCGCCAGTCCAGGTAAGCTTCACGCCGTAGCGCCCCAATTAGATCTGCCTGGCGCGTGTGGCCTGGCAAAGGGCCATGTCGAAAACTAACAGTTAACTGGACCATCTGTTGGGGGCAGATTAATCTGAGACTAGCGGCTTTGGCTCAATTCTCCCAAAAGCATCAAGCGTTCGATAGCAATTGCTGCCTGTTCAATTAATATTTCCAGGACGCCTTCTACCTGGGGAGAAAAAGGATCTTCTTTTTTCTTAGGTTCAATTCCGCAGACGGCGACAACTCCCCTCGTCGTCGTCAGTGGCCGAAACTGAAAACGCACATTGGGGAGCGTATTAGTTTGCCATCCAGAAAATTCATCTCCTTCAAATGCCCAGCGCGCTGCCGCCATTTCTCTTTCATCCAGATTGTCTATCGCAGGCGAAGCAGAAGCTATCTTCAAATTGTCTCTGTCCTCAACAAGTAATACTGCACAGGAAGCCTCGGAAGCTTTTTGGATTTGTTCAGCTGCGATGGCGAGAATATCATTAATTGTCAAAGATTCGGAAAGTTTACGCGAATATTGCAATAATAGCTGCGCTGTTTTCGCGCGTTTTATGTTTAGTTGTGATCGCATCTGCATGCGACTAGTCAAAACACCAGTTACAATAGCGACAAAGAGTGACATTAATAGATCTAAATATACTTCTGGATCATGTATTGTAAATTCAAAACGAGGCTCGGTGAAAAAGAAGTCATAGGATAAAAATGATATGAACGCCGCAGCAACTGCCGTCCACAAACCTCTATTCGTGGCGCAAAAAATAACTGGTACGAAGAAGATAACTGATATATCGCGAATTTTCAGCCAATGCTCAATTAAAAATCCCACTGCAACTGTCGGCAAAAGAGAAGCCAAAATATATAATATATTTTTTATAGCCTCTGATGGTTTAAGATGTCTCCATTGAGACCATCTAGATTTAGGCTCTTCTATTTCTTTTACAATTACATGAATCGCGACATCTCGTGATCGCCTAATAATCTCATGAGTCAGGGAGCGTCTAAAAAACTGTGCGAGCTGTCCCTGCTTTGAGCGACCGATAATAATTTGAGTAATATTTTCGTGCCTTGCTAAACGCAACAATTCTCCAACGAGATCATCGCCAGAAAGTCGTTCAATTTTCGCTCCCAGACGCACGGCCAACCGCAAGGCCGAATCGACGGTTTTCATGCTTTCAATCGATTGACTCTCATGTTCGTCAGAATCAACATAAACGGCTAGCCAGGTTGCATTAAGACCTGTCGCTAAACGCGCGGCAGCCCGCACAAGCTCTTCAGAAGTTCTGTTGCCAACACAAACAAGCAACCGTTCAGATGAACCCCATGGTCCTTCGATCGCCCCCTGTCGAAGCATGTCAACCATCTGATCATCAACGCTAGCCGCCGTCCGTCGTAGCGCGAGTTCTCTTAGGGCGGTCAGATTTCGAGGGGTGAAAAAATTTTGTGTTGCCCGTTTTGCTGTCTCTTGGAAATAAATTTTACCGTCCTTCAAACGCTGAAGCAGCTCTTCTATCGGGACGTCGACAAGAATAACATCTGTTGCATCATGTAAAACCTTGTCTGGAACTGTCTCACGAATGGTGATGCCGGTAATACGAGAAACAACATCTGCAAGGCTCTCAACATGTTGAATATTGAGTGCTGTCCATACGTTAATACCAGCACTGAGAAGCTCCTCCACATCCTGCCAGCGCTTGGGATGACGGCTATCTGGGGCATTCGTATGCGCAAGCTCATCGACAATTATGAGTTCTGGCTTACGCACCAAGGCGGCATCGATATCAAATTCCTCGATGACCCTGCCTTTATACTCACACTTTCTGCGAGGAAGGACTTCAAGTCCTTCCAGCAATTCTAATGTCTCTTGACGGCCATGAGTTTCTACAAGACCGACGACAATATTTATATGATCTTTCTTGGCTGCCTGTGCACGCGCAAGCATAGAATAGGTCTTACCAACGCCAGGCGAGGCTCCAAGGAAGATTCGCAGCGTCCCGCGCCCATCAGGATTGCTTAACGCAAGCAAAGCATCTGGGTCAGGGCGGCGCTCGAAGTTGGCGTCGAGTTGCGCCATTTAAAAAAACTCCAACGAAACCAGATTATTTGAGTTCGTCCAACGCAATATTAAGCTGGAGAACATTGACGCGCGGCTCTCCGATAAGCCCAACAAAACGCCCTTCGACATACTTGTTTACTAAAGAATTTATTGCCTCTTCGCTTAGATGGCGGGCTTTTGCCACAGCCGGTACTTGGGCAAGGGCATATTGAGGTGAAATATGTGGGTCTAGACCAGATGCGGATGCTGTAGCTGCATCGGCAGCAACAATATCGATGCGACCGTAAGCAAATTCAGATTCGATTGCGTCATTAACGCGATCAACAAGCTTTTTTGACGTGGGACCCAAATTTGAACCAGCCGAGTTAGCAGCATTATATGGCATATCAATAGTTTTATCAGGATTAGCGGGATCTGCACCAACCGTTGCTGATGGTCGGCCGTGAAAATAGCGATCAGATTGGAAATACTGACCAATCAAAGCAGAGCCGACAATTTTCCCATTGCGTTCAATCATGCTCCCATTAGCTTTATGCGAAAAAATGATCTGAGCGAGACCAGTGATCGTTAACGGATAGATGAGACCTGTTAGGAGCGTGAACAAGCCAATCATCATGAAAGCTGGTCGCAGTTGAGAAAACATCACATTCACCTTCAAGCGAGATGGAGTGTAGAGACAATCAGATCAATAACTTTGATGCCAATAAATGGTGCGATGATGCCCCCAAGCCCATAAATAAGAAGATTTCGCTTCAATAACGCCGCCGCACCGACCGGTCGATATTCTACTCCCTTAAGGGCAAGCGGAATAAGGGCAATAATGATCAAAGCATTGAAAATAACAGCAGATAATATTGCTGATTGTGGCGATGAGAGTTTCATAATGTTTATCGCCGCAAGCTCGGGATAAGTGACAACGAAGAGTGCCGGGATAATAGCAAAATATTTAGCAAGATCATTGGCGATCGAAAAAGTAGTCAAAGATCCACGGGTCATGAGTAATTGCTTGCCAATTTGCACAATTTCGATGAGCTTCGTTGGATCGCTGTCCAGATCAACCATGTTGCCGGCCTCACGCGCCGATTGCGTCCCAGTTTGCATAGCAACACCAACATCCGCCTGAGCTAGCGCTGGTGCGTCATTTGTTCCGTCGCCGCACATAGCAATCAGACGACCGCCCTGTTGCTCTTTACGTATATAGGCGAGCTTATCTTCAGGTTTTGCCTGAGCGATAAAATCATCGACGCCCGCCTCTCCCGCGATGGCGCCAGCTGTAATAGGATTATCCCCCGTAACCATCACGGTCTTAATCCCCATAGCCCGCAAAGCTGAAAAACGTTCTTTAATATCTGGCTTAATGATGTCCTTCAGATGAATAACGCCGAGTATTCGGCCATTATCTAGCATGCCAAGCGGCGTCCCACCTGCACGAGAGATACGATCAACAATCTGTGTGAAATCATCGGGAACAGATTGGGCTTGAGCAATAATCGCGTCAACAGCGCCTTTGCGCAGCGCACGTTCAGGAAGGTCAACGCCAGAGATGCGCGTGTGAGCGGAGAAAGCAACAATTCGTCCCTCTGCACCTAGCTTTGGCGCATCGAGCCCATAACGACTCTTGGCAAGGGCGACAATCGAACGTCCCTCAGGAGTTTCATCTGCCAGAGAGGCGATAAGCACAGCTTCAGCAAGCGCATGTTCTGTAACACCGCGTACTGGCACAAATTCATCAGCCATGCGATTGCCAAAAGTAATCGTGCCGGTCTTATCCAGTAATAATGTATCGACATCGCCAGCTGCCTCGACGGCGCGTCCGGAAGTCGCAATGACATTAAACTGAATAAGACGATCCATGCCTGCAATGCCGATTGCCGATAGGAGCCCTCCGATAGTTGTCGGGATCAAACACACGAGTAGCGCGGTCAGAACAGTTATTGAAAGATTTGTTTTTGAATAAACTGCAATCGGCCATAAGGTCACGCATACGATGAGAAAAACAATTGTTAGACCCGAGAGTAAAATTGAAAGGGCAAGTTCATTTGGAGTTTTTTGCCGCTGGGCGCCTTCAACCAGCGCAACCATGCGGTCAATAAAGGTCGAGCCTTGAGCAGCTGTTATTTTAACCTTGATCCAGTCCGACAAGACCGTCGTGCCGCCGGTGACTGCAGAGCGATCGCCTCCAGCCTCACGGATAACAGGCGCCGATTCTCCTGTGATGGCGGATTCGTTCACGGAAGCAACGCCCTCAATAACGTCGCCATCGCCAGGAATCAGATCGCCTGGCTCAACGAGAACAACATCGCCAACTTGCAACTCAAGCGCAGAAACAACTCTATAGGGTTCTTGGTTACCCCTATCGCCATCAGGACCAGTTAGAAGCTTTGCGCTTGTGTCGCTCCTTGTTTTTTTTAGGCCGTCAGCCTGCGCCTTACCGCGCCCCTCTGCGACAGCTTCAGCGAAATTAGCAAAGATTACAGTAAACCAGAGCCATGCGGCGATTTGAGCTGAAAAAAAAGCCTCACTATTATGATTAAGCAAGTCTCGTAGGAATAATACGGTGACCAGCATGGACACGATTTCAGTTACAAACATAACTGGATTGCGCGCCATACGACGTGGATCAAGCTTTTTGAACGCATCTGTTGTAGCGCGCTTGATGATATTTCTGTCAAACAAAGCCGGAGCGGCAACGTTTGCTGACATAGGCCTTGCTCCTCTTAGAAAGTTCTGCCGGCGCCCATAAGGAAGTGCTCAACAATCGGCCCCAATGCGAGTACCGGGAAATATTGAAGGAGATAAAGAATAACGATAATGCCGAGCAATAAGCCAACGAAGAGGGGACCATGCGTCGGGAATGTGCCAACCGAGGCTTGCGCTTTCTTTTTAGCGGCAAAAGATCCTGCCAAGGCCATCACGGGCACAACATAAAAGAAGCGCCCAATAAACATCGCCACACCCAAAGTGGTATTATACCACAGCGTATTACCGCTCAGACCGCCAAAAGCAGAGCCATTATTACCTACTGTCGATGCGAAGGCGTAAAGCACTTCCGACAAACCATGCGGTCCTTGGTTGGCGATACCGTCAAGTCCTGATTTCAACATTATAGATGCTGCGGTGAACCCTAGCACGCTCAGCGGATAGATGAGCACTGCCAGCATAACGAGCTTCATTTCTCTGGTCTCGATTTTCTTGCCCAGATACTCTGGCGTGCGGCCAACCATAAGACCTGCGACAAACACAGCGACAATTGCCAAAACCAGAAAACCATAGAGACCTGCGCCATCGCCGCCTGGCGCGATGCAGCCCAGTAAAATATTGAAGAGAGGCACAATCCCGCCAAGCGGCGTGAAGGAATCATGCATGGCGTTTACAGCGCCAGTGCTTGTGCCAGTCGTGGCAGCTGCAAATAAGGCGCTCATGGCGACGCCAAAGCGCACTTCTTTGCCTTCCATATTGCCTGGAGATGGATCAACGCCAATCTCAGTCAATATTGGGTTGCCAGACGCTTCTGCCCAATAAGCCACCAGAACGCCTGCAATGAGGACAATCGACATTGCCGAGGCAATTGCTTGGCTTTGTCTTGTATCCAAAACAGTGCGGCCAAAAGCAAAAACAGTGGCAAAAGGGACGACAAGCAAAGCCCAGATCTCGAGCATGTTAGAGAAGGCATTGGGATTTTCAAAAGGGTGCGCCGAATTGACGTTAAAGAAACCGCCGCCATTTGTGCCCAATTCCTTGATGGCTTCTTGACTGGCGACAGGACCTATCGAGATAGACTGATGGACGCCCTCCAGGGTCGTGGCGTCTATTGAACCGTCAAGCGTTTGCGGCACGCCAAGCGCAACAAGAACGAGAGCAAAAACGATCGAAAGCGGAAGCAGAAAATACAGTGTGGCCCGTGTTAGATCGACCCAAAAATTACCAATTGTAGGAGACTCTGTTCGAGAAAAACCTCGCACAAACGCAAAGGCCATAGCTAACCCACTGCCTGCCGAGACAAAATTATGCACAGTGAGGCCCAGCAGTTGCGTAAGGTGGCTTAAGGTTGTTTCCCCCGAATAGTTTTGCCAATTTGTATTGGTAATGAAGCTAAGTGAAGTATTGAAGGCCAAATCAGCCGCGACTCCGCCAAAGCCTTTAGGATTGAGAGGCAGGACGCCTTGAAGCCTTTGCAGGGCGTAAAGGGATAGAAAACCAACAAGACTGAACGTCAGCATCGCTATTGTGTAAGCGAACCAACTTTGCTCATTTTCTTTATTAATACCTGACAATTTATAGAAAAAACGCTCAATGGGGGATAGCAGCTTCGTAAGAATGCTAGGCTTTCCAGCCATAACCTGAGCCAAATATGCGCCAAGCGGTATCGCTGACAAGATAACAGTAATGAGGACAATGGCGATTTGCACCAGTCCAATAATTGTCATAGCGAACACCTGGACGATGCCAGGCCTCCTTGTTTAGAATTTTTCAGGGTGAAGAAGCGTGTAGACTAAATAAGCGCCAAGAAAAAAGGCGACCGATAAACCCAATAATGGATCAAACATAGGCTGACATCCTTTAAAGACGCCCACATATACGCGCATAGGTTGCAACTAAGAAAAAAAGGAAAAGACTAAGTCCAATGTAAAGTAGATCGAGCATTATTCATTATCCCCTATCTATCCCTTATGCGATATTTTCTTTTAAAACCAAACCCCATAAGACGCCGCAAATTTAGGCATAAACCAAGTTTCTGCAAATATAACGACCATATGACAATGATAACAAACGTCAAGTTTTATGGCCATTGTTTCTAACATTTTACTGGATCACCTGCTGGGAGCAGATCCATGTTTGGTCTTTTTCAATTTGCTGACTGGGTAATCTCGTAAATAGAAAGGTTGTCTTTATAGAGCTTCCTGCTTGGTCATTCTCGCATCTAATACTGATAGATTATTGACATCAACATTTTAAAAAATTTTGTAGCTATCAACCCTCAGTTCTATTTGCAAGAAGTAACAATTGTTCACACCTGTTGATAGGACGCGATACGACTAACGAAGTAACCAAGAAAGTATGCGATCCGCTGTCTCCTTATAAGGCGGCCGCATCATATTGGTAATATTCAGTCGTGACTGATAAAAATATGAGCGCTCATAAGAAAAGGAATCAAAGCCAGCCTGGCCATGATAACGGCCAATACCAGATGCGCCGATGCCTCCCAGCGGCAATGAAGATATTCCTGCGTGGATCACAGTGTCATTGACCGACACGCTGCCGCTTGATGTTGAGGAGATCATTTTTTGGAAATGAGAGTCCGTTTCTCCAAACCAATAAATCACAAGCGGAGAAGGCAGGCTCTTGATCACGGACAAGGCGTCATCAATTTTGTCATAGGGAATGATCGGTAATAAGGGACCAAAGATTTCCTCACGCATGATGTCGCTATTAAGTGCGGGCGATAATATGATCTTTGGATCATAAAAAGGCTTATCCAGTTTTATATCAAACATAGCTTGGGTTGTATGACCTGCTTCTAGTCTCTCTAGGCGGTTAATTTCTACATCTGAACGTATCGCTGTATAATCTCCAGAATTGGGATTTGGGTATAGTTTGCGCGCTGCTGATACTAAATGCTCCGTAAAGCTGTTGACATCCTCCCGCGGCACGAGCGCATAGTCTGGCGCAACACAGGTTTGTCCGGCATTAAGCAGCTTTCCATGTGCAATTGCTTCAGCGCTCAGAGCCAAATTTGAGTTGCGGTTAACGATTGCTGGAGATTTGCCACCAAGCTCCAGTAGAACTGGCGTCAGTCGTTTGGCTGCTACTTCTGCAACTTTTAAACCAACAGTATAGGATCCAGTAAAGAGCAGAATATCCAATGGTAGATTACAAAGCTCTTTGGCGATGTCTGAGTCCCCAAGAATAATCGTTAAAATATTCTGATCGACAGCATCGCTGATTGAGTCATGAATAAGTTGTGCAACAGCCGGGGCTGCCTCTGGGGGCTTAACAAGCGTTCGACATCCAGCAGACAAAGAGCTAATCAAAGGCATCATAGTCAGCTGTAAGGGATAATTACTTGGGCCAATGATCCCAGCAATACCGCGCGGTTGTTTGGTTATTTTTCCCGAAGCTGGGAAGTAAGGCCATTCCAGATAAAATTTCTTGGGCTTTGCCCAATGCTTGATGCGAGGAAGGGTATAATCGATAGCGGCAATGACGAGATTGACCTCTGTTAGAAGGGATTCATGATGCGATCGACTTCGAAAGTCCTTATTTAATGCATCCGCGAAGTCTCCTGCGCGATCGCGAAGACAAGCTCTGATCGCTCTTAACGCGTTACACCGCTCAGCTATGCTCAATTCGCCGTGAATATCCCAGGCATTGCGCAGTCGCTGATAAGAGGCCATTAAGTTAGAGTTTTGGGACATATGGCCTTCCTCGCCAGTAAACCTGCTGACCTCTAACGGCTAGGTATAAAGCGCGCCATTGGATTAAGAGGGTTATTATAACGCCAGCTGGATGAAGCAGGACGCTGATCAATGGCTCGCGGCATTTTATGGCTTGGAGAGTTCGCGCCACAGCAAGAGATAATGTTGCTATCAAGACGTAAATTCCTGGGGCCGTCGCATATGTTCCCATCCATAGGACGCCAGCAGTTGCTAGAACCGACATGAGATGGCCGCCAACCAGTAGAACGGTCCAAACTGGAAGTGCTATTGGGCGGGCCATGCCCTCAGTTGCATTCTTTGCAAAGCCATCAACGAGAGTCTCTGCATTATCGTACATTTTACACTCAGCGAGATGCGTCCCATCCACCAAATTTGTGATCAGACCTTTCTGACGAAATAATCTCGCCAATTGCATGCCATCATGCATAAAACCCGCAATTGCAGCGTGACCTCCAGCTTCACGATAGGCCGCTGCGCGGACCATAATGAGTTGTCCGCATGCCACTGAGAACATCGGATGGGAGCTCCAGCGCATGAAGGCGACGGGAAGGTAGCCGTATATGAGTGAGCTGATCATGGGTATGACAGCAAGCTGAAGAGCCCCTGTCATGCGCTGACGAAGGAAACCACTTAACAAATCAACGCCCTTTGGCGGAACAAGCCGCGCGGCAGCATCTGGCGCGATTCTGACATCTGCGTCGATAAAAAGTAGAAATGGGCTTCTCGCCATTTCTGATAATACGCTGCAAGCGTGAGATTTCCCCATCCATCCTGGGGGAAGTTCAGGCGCATCCGCAATGCGTAGACGAGAGTCTCCAGCCGCGCGCGCTTCAACGATTTTTCGGGTGAGATCTGTCGAGCCATCATCAAGAACGATAACTTCAATCTCTACATTAACGCTGGCGAGAACGGCATCGACACAGGCGCCAATATTATTTTCTTCGTTTCGCGCTGGGATTAAAACAGAGACCTTCGGCATATCCTGAGGCAAATCAGGCGTGCGAAGAAGAAAAAGATTAATCAGTGAATTAGCAGCAGGAATGATTGCAAGTAACGCAATCATTATGAGCATTCCAGTCATGGAGGATCGCCATGTCTGGAATAATAGGGTCGCCTCGTCAAAACTGCTTTTCCACGACGCCAAAGATCATAAACTGGGTAGATGCCTTCATGACCAATCGCTAATGTTTGGAATCCCGAAACATCCCGAGCAATCGATTTCTCTGCAAGCTCATCCATGGTTTGCGTAAGGACGCTTTCCAGTTTTTGGAGTCTTGCTGTTCTTGACATGCCCTCAAAGGTTTTCCCATCTTGTGGTTTGCCAAAGTTCATTAGAAGTTCTGGTCGCTTCTCGAGCCAATGCGTATATTCGATGGCAAGAGGCAGATAGGTCGCATCTGGAGCAAGATCGCCAATATGAGCGATGCCCTTATCGAGTTTCAACGGGCGTACGCGACAATCAACAAATCTACCTTGAGCGGTTAAAAGAAGCGCGTTACGTGGCTCAGCGAATATAAGTCGGCAAGCTTCAATAAAATGTCTTGAGCCCAGAGCCTGCTTTTGCTCGACGCCAAAAGCCCCAATTTTTGAGAAGAATCCGTAGCGCTTTATCATCTCGGCATCGAATGGCCAGTAGACGTGACGCGCGCCTAGAAACCGATAGGCAATGTAATGAAATGTAACAGCATCCCACCAAGAAGGATGATTGGTGTAAATAACGAGTTTGGGTGTTTTGAAAACAGTCTCATCCGGTAGGTTTGCAACACGCACTGCATGGAACTGCTTATGTAAAAGGCGCTTGAATATCAGGTAGTAGAAATGAAAAGCAAAGTTAGAGCGCGTTCTTAAACGCTTTTGCATCGTTTCTCTTGCGCTTTGGCGTTTCTCCGACATATCAGGATGCGGCCTGTCGTTTCCTTTGATCTGTGTCCAGAGCATCTGCGGCGATCCACCCTGACATCATGACCATTGGCATTCCTGGTCCGGGATGCGCCGCGCCTCCTGCGAGATAAAGACCGTTTACGAAACGGCTACGGTTGCCCGGCTTAAAGGCGCCAGTGAATTTGCCATGACTGGCTAGGCCGTAAATTGCGCCATTCAGTACTTTATAGCGTTCATGAATATCTTGAGGCGTGAGATAGCGTTCAAAAACAATCCGATCTTCAATATCCTCAAGTTTTGCCGTGCTTTTTAGTTTTTCTATAATCTTTTGACGATAGGACGGATAAAGCTTCGTCCAATCATGATGGGGACGAAGATAAGGTGTGTGAACGAGAACGTAGAGTGCTTCACCACCTTCTGGTGCGACAGAGCTGTCGGTCTTAGCGGGCGCTGCGACATAGCATGTTGGATCCTCTGCGGGCTCTCCACGATTGTAGATGTCGTCAAACTCCTTCTCTGCATTCTTTGAGAAAATAAAGTTATGGTGCTCAAGGTGGTCGTAACGTTTGGAGAGACCAAGATACATGACCACACCGGAACAGGCTGGCTCAAAGCCAGCACGTTTATAGTGACGGCCCGCATTTCCACCGACAAGCTCATCATATGTGCGGATTGAATCCATATTTGAGATGACGGCAGATGTTTTAATCGTATCGCCATTCACTAGACTAACGCCGACGACACGATCATTTTCAACAATAATGCGTTCGGCTTCCACGCCGGTTTGATAAGTCACGCCAAGCTTTTCGCCGAGTTTGCGAAGAGCAACAGCTACTTCTCTGGTCCCTCCCATGGGGTACCATACGCCCTCGCTCGACTGCATGTGGGCGATCGAGCACAAAACTGCAGGGGCTGCAAAGGGAGATGAGCCGACATATTGGACAAAATGATCAAGCATCTGAGCAACGCGATCGTCAGAGATCAATCCGCGGATTGTTCCCGCTACAGATCGACCCATTCTCAGCGACAAGACATCGCGCAGTGTGGCCGGATTCATTGTTTCGACAATATTCATTGTGTCACGAATATCTTCAATGGCGCGCCAAAAAAAGAATCTGTTTGATACGCCATGGAGATGTTCGGACATGTTTTGTAGTTTTCTATAGCCGTCTGCCACGCCTTTTTTCCCAGAGAAAGCTTCGGCTGCTTTGGCCATAGATTCAATATTTTCTAAAAGATCTAAGGTATCGCCGCCATCGTAGAAACAGCGCCACTGGGGATCTAGTCGAACAATATTCATCCAGTCTTCAATTTTTTCACCAGCCTCTGAAAATACGCGCTTGAGTACGCTCGGGACCGTTAAGATCGTTGGACCCATGTCAAAGCGAAAACCGTTCTCGCTCAGAACGGATGCTTTTCCGCCTGTCCAATCGTTTTTATCAATGACAGTAACCTTGTGGCCGCGTGCAGCAGCTACGACAGCTGAGGATAGACCGCCTAAACCACTGCCGATAACTATCACCGTCGATCCGTCATTCATGTTTAGATCCCCGATCCAACTTGGAATTTAAAGCCAACAACAAAATATGTTTTAAATCTGAGATAAAGAGCGTCGTGTCCACACAGATATTTATTCTGCTGCCATATCTGTGATATTTTCGTAGAGATTGCCGGCAAGAATTTTCTTTGAATCTATCTTCAGATCGGACATGACTAAATCAGATGTTATCCGGGCTCCCTCGAAAATCACAGGTAAGCCAGATCCTGGATGCGTCCCTCCGCCCACGAGATAAACGCCATGAACATCTTGCAAACGATTATGTGGGCGGAAATAAAGCATTTGATCCAAGCCGTGGGCAAGATTGAAGGTAGCGCCGCGAAAGATTGAAAGCTGGTCGCGCCAATCATCCGGCGTTAAAATTTTTTCAAATCTTAGGCGTTTCCTTAAGTCCGTGAAACCAAGTTTTTCTAATCGCTCGAGAACAATGTCTCTGAAGGATTGCTTCTCTTTATTCCAATCTATTTTTCCACAATGACCGACAGGCACGAGAACATACAGAGATGAGGCGCCGTCTTTCACGAAAAAAGGATCTGTGCGACCTGGATTGGCGACATAGATTGAGGGTTCAGTTGGAATTACCTCAGCGCTTTCAATATCGGCAATATTTCCAGCATAGTCCTTTGAGAGAAATATATTATGATGTTCTTGTTCATATAAGCCTTCAACGCCCAGATATAACATGAAGGTTGAGCAAGAATATTTCATCTTATCAACCCGCGTATCAGACCAGCTTGGTCTCAGATGATTGGGTATGAGAGATGTTACCGCATGAGCAAAATCAGCGTTAAGAACGACTGCATCAACACTTGTTAAGCCACTGGGCGTTTGCACGCCGGTTACTTGAGGCCCTTCAAATTTTAACGCATCAACGGGTTCTTGGAGCATGATCTGAACGCCGAGATCTCTGGCGGCGCGCGCCATTCCTTCGCTGACGGCGCCGCATCCCCCCACGGGGTGCCAAATACCATATTCAAATTCAAGAAAAGCAAGAATGGTAAACAGGCTCGGACAGCGAAATGGCGACATGCCCAGATATTTTGTCTGAAATGAAAAGGCCAGACGAACACGTGGGTCCTTAAAGTAACGTTTTAGTTCCTGATCGACCGAGGATAGTGGAATGATATGGCGCAGCGCCTTTAAAACTTTTGGCGACAGATAGTCTAATAAACTTGAGAATGGCCGTGTGAGCACGGGGGTGAAATCAGCGAGTCTAACCCTATTGATCTCAACAAATCTGCGAATATTTGCTGCATCCTCGACGCTTAATTTGCCAATTTCTCTTTCAAGTTCCTCAATATTATTACTGACGATAACATCTGGACCGTCTTCAAACGCCAGACGATAACTTGGATCAACCTTTTTAAGCTCTATGTAATCATTCATGCGTAAATTACATGACGTGAAGATAGATTCTAAAATTTGCGGATAGAGAAAAAAGGTTGGACCAAGATCAAAATTAAATCCGCCATCGGTTATGATTTTTGTTCTTCCACCCACTTTTGAGGCTTGTTCGAAGACGCTAACTTTTAAGCCAGCCTTGGCGAGCAACATTGCAGCAGCTAACCCTCCTGGTCCGGCCCCCACAATGGCAACATGTCGATGATGAGTATCGTGATTTATTATTGAAGGCATCTGAGCTGGCGTTAACTCCAATAGACTCTGGCAATCATATCGATAGCCCTAAATTCTACCTTGATCTAGCTATAAATAATCATTTTGACTATAGGTGTCATTGAGTAGTTGATGTTTGATGCCCAATGGGACTGAGAGACGTCATTTCTTCATCCACTGGTCGTCTAAGTAACTGGGCTTTTTTCCATTTTTTGTTTAAAAAAATAAAAATGGAAACCATTATCTTAAATTTATCAGCCTGTTATAAAAACTTATCAATAAGCCTGAGGGTCAGGCTACTTAAAACAATAAACTAACGCAAAAGCTATAATGGCATAGGCGGATATTATGATAATTATAATTTAGCATTTGATATATTCGTCGATCAAATCCTCCAAGAAAACGCACCTCAATGTCTCATGAACCAAGCGCCCAACTATTCATGTCCAATTTGAACGCTGATCGCTCTATCGTTCACGTGCGAGACGCCAGGTTTTCTTTTGGTTCGCGTAAGGTTCTTCAGGGGATAAGTCTTGAACTGCGTGCTGGAGAAATCTACGGCCTTCTGGGCCCCAATGGGGCGGGTAAAACCACATTGATGAAGGCAATGTGTGGACGGCTGGAATTAGATGCTGGAGAAATTCGCATAGCTGGAGAAGATCCCTACGCCAACGCATCCGCACGACAGGCGATAAGCTATGTGCCTCAAGATATTGCCATTTTTCCCTATCTGACGGTTAGTGAAAATCTGGAGGTATTTGGCGCTCTGGCAGGGGTTCCCCGCAAGCTCATTAAAGAAACCGTAAAATCAATTTTAGACGAGGCCTTACTTACTGACCGCGCTCAACAACTCTGCCAAACCTTGTCTGGGGGATATCAGCGTCGCGTAAATATTTGCGCTTCTATCCTGAGCAAACCACTAGCGCTTGTGCTAGATGAACCAACGGTAGGGATTGATATTGACGCGCGAGAGTCGATCCATGGCTTGCTTCATGTTCTTCGTGACAATGGAGCCGCAATATTAATTGCAACTCACGATCTTGATCAGGCGCAATACTTGTGTGATCGGGTTGGACTGATGAGAAACGGGCAGCTTGTTGCAGAAGGGACGCCCAAAGACCTTATCCTAAAGCAGTTTGGCAATGATCGCGAGATTGTTGTTATTCTGGGCGCGCCGGCTGGTGTGACGGGCGAAGTTTTTCTAAAGAGTCAAGGTTTCAAGCCTACCCAGGCGCCGATGACGTGGTTAGGGCGCATTAGCCAGGAACATCTCGATGTTCAGTCGATATCTTCGAGATTAACCGAGTTCGGCTTGAGCGTGAAAGAAATACGTATTCGCGCGCCTGATCTTGGCAGTATATTCATGGAAATTCTTGCAACTGAGCGGTAAATAGAATGATCATTGCAGTTTTTAGAGTGATGATCTTGAGCCTTCTGCGCGATCGCAGCGCCTTAGTAATGGCTTTTCTTCTCCCACCAGTTATTTACCTTATTTTTGCGGCTATATTTTCAGTAACAGCCGGAGGCGATCTGCAACTTAAGATTTCAGTGCTAGATCAGGTGCGCTCGGAGACATCGCAACGTCTCGTCCAGGCGCTGAGAAAATCTGATGACATCCGTGTGTCTGACAAAGCGCCGAAAAATGTAAAAAATCTGGAATCAATGGTGCGGCGCGCTGAAATTGATGCTGGCGTCATCATTATGACTGATCCAAGTAATAGCTCAAAAAATTCTCACGCGCCTATCCTTATCATTGGCGACTCTGCGCGCGCGATTGCGGGGCCCATAATATCTGGACATGTAGTTGGACTATTCGAACAATATCTTCCAGACATCGCCTATCGTAGAAAAATTGCAGATCTAGAAAAAAATTTCGTCAAATTGTCTCCTGCTCAAAGCGCGCAAGTTAATCTTATCCTCGGGGGGATGAAACAAGAAATCATCTCTCATCAACCTCAAGAGCCTCGAGAAAATCTTGAAAGCAACAATCAACTTGTAGAACAAAAAAATCTTCCAAATACATCAAAAGCAGCTGCGACAGTGGTTTATTATGCTGGAGCGGTCGGTTTTATGTTTTTATTGTTTTCTGCCGTTCAAGGGGCAATGTCATTAATAGACGAGCGCCAAAATGGCATTACAGCCCGTATGTTGTCAGGCTCTGGCGGCGTTACAAAGCTTGTTTTTGGGAAATTCCTATTTCTTGTATTGCTGGGCTTTATTCAGCTTACTCTAATTTTTTCTCTTGCTGATGTTGTCTATGGCCTAGATTTCATCACAAGATTGCCGGCATGGCTGCTTATCACCATATCAGCAGCAAGCTGTGCAGCTGCATCAGCGCTTGTCATGGCTGTCTTGTGTCATACGCGTCAACAAGCGACGCATTTGTCGAATTTTCTTATCCTCGTCATGTCGGCCTTAGGCGGCAGCATGATTCCGCGTTTCCTAATGCCAGAATGGTTGCAGAATCTGAGCGGGTTTCTCCCAAGCGCATGGGTCATTGAGGCTTATGACGCATTGTTGTGGCAAGGGGTCGCAACTGTAGATCTTTTTCAATCAATTATTCTCATGCTTAGCCTGAGTATTATTGGATTATTTATTGCCGTAATGTCTCTCAATAAAACTATTAATGGCTGAGCATCCATAAAGACGACGCTATTATTCATAGGTCAGACAAAGATCGCCTTGGAGATGCAAAATAGTGAGGAAGTATGCATTCTGAATTTCGAAGGTATTGTTATTTATTTTACTGATCGAATATTTTTGCTTTTAATCGGGTTCAGATTTCAATGCATCGACGCTACTATTTTTCTGCATGGAACAGATTTGCCACGCCCAATTCTTTATTTAAGATTAAAGGATTGAATCCCAAATAATAGGCTGGCTCTTATTGAAACCCATATTTTTAATTTTTTTAAGAGACACTAATGTCAAGTTCGGTGTTGATGAAAGATGAAGAATTATTACCTTCGTTCTTTTCTACAACCCAATGTGAAATTCCGTTTTTAACTTGTCCCAGATAATCAATCTTATTTTGATCAGCATAATGCCCCAAATCACAAATAATATCAGAGACGACACTTGCATCCTCAGATCGGAAACGAGCTTTATACAAGCCGATCATCTCTTTAATAAATTCAATATAGTTTTCCTTGTCTGTCATTTCCGTTTACCCGTTAAACATTGGCTAATTTATTAATCTCGATATGTGAACTTATAATGAACCAAGGCTAACAATCTATGCTGCTATGCAGCAAAACAGGCTGAGACAAGCATAACTCTATGAAGCCATTTGATACATACAAGCCTAAGCAGAAGTATTAATCTGTCTAATTTTTTGTTGGAGCTAATATCTGCACGAAATCAATATAAAATCGCCTTATGCATCAAGGCCTTTTATTGTCAGATCAATATTGCAAGTATGTTAGACAATGTCTCGTTGCCCCTAATTTCAAGATCAATGTTTTAACTAAATAGCTTGGGAAATATGATTATCTCTTAGTTAGCATTATGTATTTTGTTAAAACTAAAAGCAAAATTCCCAAGGCAATTTGGAATTCTATTTAGTAAAATATTTTGGGTTTTCATAAGTAATTATGTAAAGACAATGGCATATTGGAGATTTTAAAGTTTAGCTGTGTCGAAAAATATGTCTTCGCAAGGCAATGAAAATTATATAGACAGCCAAAGCCCCAGAAAACACTGTATTGCTACTTTTTTCGAAAATTATTTCCTCGGCTTTGGCTGCAGTCATAAAAATGATTGGCGAGCATATAATATTTTTATCCAACATAACCTCAGTATTGGGAGCACGACAGCACCTTGTCGTGTTGTCGTGCTTTAGCTGAGTATTGTTATATCTACTGAAAATTATAATTTTCAGATCTTTGCCAAATTTGTTCAAGCTAAAATTTGACGCTTTTAAGCAAGTTAATCTTCGTGATGGTGTTAAAAGAGACGTTTTCTATAATATTACGCCAGATCAATCTGTCATTCTTAGTGGCCAAGTGATTGATTGGTGTGTCGTTGGTCCTGATCGCGCGCATGTAGACGGGCCTAATTGCCGCTGAGTGACGCCAAAAGCTCCATAAATAATATCATCAGTAACCTACAAGAGGTAAGATGAGCCGTATCGCCAAGGCTCATCTTTATCTTCCTAAACTCACTTCATTGAGCTAACAGCCACAACAAGCCTTTAGATTGATAAGGGTCCAACATGCAGGTTCGATAAATTAACCTTCAAGGTGTATAAGATCGTGGTGTTTAAGCTCAGGCCGCATCACAATTTAGCGGCAGTCAAAGAGAAATTCATAGACGTGAAGACCCTGGAGGTCTCGCGCACCGCAGTGGAGGGCGCGCGTGCGTTGGGGTATTCTTTGGTTGACATAGTTAACGTGGTGAAAGCTCTTTTACCCAGTCACTTTATCAAGTCGGAGACAGCCCATAGTCCTCCAAACTCTAAAATCTGGCATGATACCTATAAGATGTCATGGAACGGACGTAAATTGTACCTGAAATTTGCTGGTGAGACATTGATCGATGTCAGGCTCACATCTTTCAAAGAGATAAATGATGACTAAAACTCGTATCCATCCTGAAACTGGTAAACCTCTGCGACGCGGTGTGCGTACTCAGCTGGTCAAGTTTGGCTCAATGAGCCGCTCCATAGATGTCCCAGGCTGGTATCCTGACGACGACAGCGACTCAATTCATACTGGAGCAGATTTGGAAGAGTCCGATCATGTATTCCAAGAGCTTAAGGCAGCATATGCCGCTCATGTTCGCAAAGTCCGGAAGCATCTCAAGCTGACGCAGGAAGAGGCTGGGCGATTAATCGGTGGCGGTCGTAGAGCATTTCAGAAATACGAAAGTGGAGCCATGCCACCAAGTGATGCGGCTATAGGGCTGATAGAAATCCTCAATCGGCACCCAGAGGAAATCGAACTCCTAAAGTTGATTAGATCAGCTGCCTAAAATTTAGCTAATCTAGCTTGGAAACTTTTTGAGATTTTGGCAAATAGCCCAAATACATTTCTTTCCAACGGGATTGCCTGATACAAGACAATTCAAAGCGTGTTTGCTAAAAATATTAAGCTGTAACAATTTCAATTATATAGCTGTTCGTAGTTTGATTCCCTTGGGCGCGCCAGATTCGATGCCATTCCGAACAAAACTGCGAACACTTGATTTTTGAGGGCCTAATTCTGCGACGTGCAATCTACTTCACGAGGATCGACTATTTAATAATTTTTCAGCCTCTGTCTTGATGCGCGCAACAGTAAGACCTGTCACGCCAAACCGTTCGAAGAGCGATGAGACCATAGGAAATAGATGCTCTCCCAGTTGTTCGGTGATGGTTTCGGCGGTTACATTTGCTTCAAGCACCGCCTCATCGCTCCGAGCAGCATGACCCTCAAACCAAAGATCGCTTAGCGGGTTAGCCCATGAACGCAACACCCGTCCTGAAAGGCCTGTATAAATCGCACGAAACTGCACGCTGATGTGCGCGCCCTCTTTCTTGCGCAGCAACCGTGATAGCTTCTCAGCATGCAGCAAGGCTTCTCCCATGCGCCAGATTGGCAGGGTTGTATCGAAAATCGAGCTAGGCGGAAATGTATCCTGCCCGTCTTCCTGATAACCGCGTATCAAAAACTGCCGACCAGTTGGTAGCGCCCGCCAAAAATCCGAATGCGCGGCGTCGATGAGACTGCGCTCTACTCCAGGCGTCCCCAACCAACACTCAATTGCGCCTTCTACCTCACGCGGGGCTAATTCCGGTCGCGACAGGAAGAGAAACACGGGCCATCCTGTGTTGTGTGGAACCGCCTGACGCAAGAGTTCTTCATACTCCGTCAGTGTGACTGCCCGGAGGTCACCTTCCAGAGCATAGTCAATGCGATAACAACCATGCGGAAAACGCGCGGGTGAGTTTGTTGGTAGCTTATCAACTAGCCCACGCCAGCGTAAAAAAGATTCCTGCACGAACGCGTTCTGCGCACCTTCTGCCGAATCCTCCGCGATCAGCCCAACGACACGGAGGATATCGAATGCTTTCGCCAGTGTGAGCGTTCGTTCACCCCGCTCAAAGGCAGAAATGGTAGGCACGCTGACACCAGCGAGCGCGGCATGCTCACGCTGCGTCATCCCTTCCGCCTTGCGACGACGTCGACACTCCTCGACAATGCCTTGCCAGTCGAGTGGGACTAAACCCCAAGGATTCTCAAGCATGCGTTGCTCACAATCTCTGCGTAGCGAGTTAAGAAACCATCAGGCCCTTCCGCGTTAGGGGGCTGGATGACTAGCGCTGCTTTCTTCACTTGGCGCCTGAGGTCAGAAAATATCTGCTCTATAGTATGGTCGTTCAGGCCGATTTCACGCCCGAACGCACGAAACAACGTTCCATCAACCTGGCCTAGATGAATTTTGCGCCCGTCTATTGTTAGAGCGAGTGTCTGGTCCAGTCCTCCATACATAGCTGTATTCAGGATGTCGTAAGCTGGCGACAGCCGCAGCCCAACAGGGGTTTCAAGCAGGGAAAAGTTTTTCAAATGCGCATCACAATTACCGATGAGCGCAAAAGAGATCAGCCTGCGGAACAATCGCGCCAAATCGATTTCAGGTCGGGCGGAATGCTTCCTGATCATGTCCGCCACCTCTTCATAGGCCGCTTTATACTTTCCTCCATAATCCCGCCCCCGGGGTTTGGAGAGTATCTGTGCAAAATCCTCAAGTCGCAGCTTCTCTCCTTTCGCCGTGCGGTCGAAGCGTGTGACCACAAGCGCTAACTCATTGACGTGAGGGATGTCGGCCAATACGAACGAGTTCACCTCGCGCGCGCCCAAGACCGCCGCAGACCAGCGCAGACTCAAGGCTTCGTTGCGGACGAGCGTGGTGATCCGCTCTGAATTAAACTTCGCAATATAAAGAGCCGGACCGTTTAAGGCAGCCGGCTGAAACGACTCTTTCGGACCAGCACGCGAGACCAGAAGCTTCTTCTGTATGCCCGACACAGTCCTTCCCGGACTGGCTGTGGCTTCTGTTATTATGGCAGCCGGTTCCTCTGTCTGCGGAGGCTCGATGCTGACCGCCCCGATGCAATCGGCTCCATATCGCAACAGCAGTCCCAGATCGTCTTCTTCAACAACATGAGCGACACGGGCTTGTTGCTCGCGCAGCCAGCCCTCCGGTGCGAGATGTTCAAAAAATGGGTTTAACCCCCGCTCCCATTCATGTTCGCGGCGGGTAACGGGCAAGCAGCAGGCAATGTCTCGAGTCCAATTTTGTTCGTAGGTGAAACGCGTGCCACCGCCTGCTGTCTCGACCAGAATCCCGGCCAAACGACCCTTGAACAAAATCTCAGCCGAGCGCAGCTCCATTCCAAACCTCGCTTTATTCTGCCGACCTAACAATGCGCCCATGGGTGGATTCACAATAATATAATTTATAATAATCTGCTAAAAATAAAAATACGATATATATTTATATTATATCATGTTTACATATATTTAAACAATTATAATTGGTATTTTGATATGTTTACTGCAAATTACAAGACATAATAAGCTATGGTTTGTCTAAAATCCCACCGGCTAAACCGAATGCCTTTGAGCCGCGCACCCATGAGAACCTCGATAGTAACTCATTATTATTAAGCTTTACCTAGAGCATAAAGCCTCCCAAAATGCTGCGTCGCAGCTCAGCAATCGAGCCGCGAGAACCATTCCGACGATACGCGGTCGATCCGCTCGCCGCGGGTCACATCCACCTTGTAGCCGCCAGCGCGGTCGCGAGCGGCGTCCAGAATCTCCACATGGGTCATGGCTAGTCTCCATGACGGGCGCCGGAGGCCTCTCCTCCAGCCCTCAACCCGTCACGGCGAAGCCGGTCCGTCCTCTCATTCTAAAAGGGGCGTTGCGGGGGGATCTCCCCGTAGAAGGGGGGCGTCGGCGACCGCGGTGCCGACCAGGGAGAAGGCTTTCCCCTCCCGGCCTTCCAGATCGCGGTCCAGAGACTTCCAATTCGTGGACCATTGACTCCCAATCAGCCGAGGCCAATAGTTCCAATCTTCCGGATTCGGAGACGGCATGTTCGAGCGGTTTGTGGAGCGACGGGCGGAGGAAGCCCTTTCTGATACGCCGGTGGTCCTGATCGTAGGCCCGCGCCGTGCCGGCAAGACCACGCTCGTCCGAAAAATGGGAGAAGCCGGGCGGACCTATATCACGCTCGACGATCAAACGGTCCTTGAGGCCGCCCAGTCCGATCCCGCCGGCCTTCTGGAGTGCGAGCGCTTAAAATCGTGGTCAAGCAAGTTCCATCCCCAAAACTGATCCAATTATAGCTCGTATTCAATTTATATGGGTTGTTTATAGCCCAATGACGTTGCCTCGGATTGACTCCAGCCAAAGCTACACCTTAATTGATCTATTAATAGACCGCATAACATATTCGCGGGCTATTAATGGACCAAAATTATGACGAAGCCAGAAACAAGAGCTTATTCCGCGTACAGTCGCGATGCGCTGAAGCTGCTGGCGCAGATAATCCGGCGCGGGCGGATCGAGCGGAGGCTGACCACCCAGGAGCTGGCGGATCGCGCCGGTATTTCCCGTGGCCTCGTTCAGAGGATCGAGCGTGGTGATCCCGGCTGCGCAATCGGTGCGGTGTTCGAGACCGCCGCAATCGTCGGAGTGCGCTTGTTCGATGCTGATCAGCCAACGATGGCTACTCATCTGTCCGCGAACAATGCCACGCTCGCCTTGCTGCCCAAATCAGTGCGTCCCTCGGGAAAGGTGAAGGATGACTTCTGAACAGCGTTATGCGGAGGCGTATGTCTGGGCTTGGTTGCCGGGGCAGATCCAACCAGTCGTCGCAGGCCGCCTCGCCCGCGAGGGTAGCAACTTTCTGTTCAACTACGGTCGCAGCTATCTTGCGCGTAAGGACGCGATCTCGCTCTACGAGCCAGAGCTTCCCTTGCGCGCGGGCGTACTGCCGCTCCCAGCAGGACTGTCGATACCCAATTGCCTGCGAGATGCTGCGCCAGATGCCTGGGGCCGCCGCGTCATCATCAATCGGCGGTTGGGAGCGAAGACGGGCGCGGTCGACGCGGCAGATCTCGATGAACTCACCTATCTGCTGGAATCAGGGTCCGACAGGATTGGCGCGCTCGACTTCCAGATATCGCCCTCGAAATACGTGCCGCGCTTGGCATCCGCTGCGTCGCTGGAGGAGCTACTGAACGCCGCGCGGTTGGTTGAGGAGGGCGTGTCGCTCACACCCGAGCTCGACGCTGCCCTGCTGCACGGCAGCTCGATCGGCGGCGCACGACCGAAGGCTCTGATCGACCACAGCGACGAGAAGTACATCGCCAAATTCTCATCGCAGACCGACGTCTATAGCGTCGTTAAGGCAGAGTTCATCGCCATGCGGTTAGCGGCGCTGGTCGGCATCAATGCGGCGCCCGTCAGGCTGGCGCATGTCGTGGGCAAGGATGTGCTACTGATCCGGCGCTTCGATCGCAGGAAAATCAACGCGGGCTGGGAGCGCTTCGCGATGGTTTCGGCCCTCACCCTTCTCGGCCTCGACGAGATGATGGCGCGCTATGCCAGCTATCAGGAACTGGCGACGATCATCCGACATCGATTCACCGATCCCAGGCCAACATTGCGCGAGCTATTCTTCCGTCTCATGTTCAACATCCTATGCGGCAATACGGACGACCATGCGCGCAATCATGCAGCGTTCTGGAACGGCAGCGCGCTGTCACTGACGCCGGCCTACGATATCTGTCCGCAAGGCCGCACCGGCCAAGAAGCCAGCCAGGCCATGTTGATCGACGGTGACCGACGCTTCAGCCAGATCGCGGTATGTCTGGATGCCGCGCCGAGTTTCCTTTTGTCTCGCGAGGAGGCGACCGCGATCGCTATGGCACAGATCTCGACCATCAAGGAGCAATGGCAGTCAGTGTGCGACGAGGCCATATTGAGCACCGTCGACAGGGAATTGTTTTGGCGACGACAGTTCCTTAACCCGTTCGCCTTCGAAGGTGCGCCCAACGAACTGACCTGCCTCGTGGCTGGGCAAAGCTAGAGCGTCACGTCCCCGTCGATCTCGTCGTCGAGGTCAACCTCGATGCCTCGCGTCTGCGTCTTCGCTCCTAAAGGTTGACGATAAGACAAAATGCTCCCGTGCTTGATCCTAATCCTTTTCGGACAGGCTCGAAAACGGAACACGACAGAGGATTTAATACAACGCTATTTTAGAATCATTTGAATAGAATATTCTACAATACGAAACCCGTTATCCATCAAAGTTAACATGTTTGTTATTGCTCA